>NZ_BCAI01000002.1:0-424361 GCF_001293805.1 Pseudoalteromonas sp. SW0106-04
CCTCGAGGGCTGTGCATTCTACTCAACCCTGTTTTATTGTCAACACTTTATTTTAAGAAGTTTGCATTTTTCAATGCGCTTTTTAAAACTCAGTTTTACTTGACTCCCTGAGTAGCTACCGCTTCGCTATGCGTTGCTGCCTGCCGTCTCAGTGGGGTCGCATTATAGGGAGATTCGATTTCCACGCAACCCCTTTTTTAAAGAAAATTGCTAAAAATGGATCATTTGCGCACTTTACGCTCAAAACGCACTAAAAAAGACCATTAATTGACTTATTAATGGCTATTATTCTGTTGTTAACTGAAAAGCGGTTTAAAAGATGACCATTACCAGTAGGGTCTGACTGCTTGGTAAATACTGACTCCCCATACCAAGGCTGCAATCAACAATGCCAAGCTTACCGCAGCCGAGCCCATATCTTTAGCGCGCCCAGAAAGAATATGTAATTCCGTAGACACCCTATCGGTGAGCGCTTCAATGGCTGAGTTCAGTAATTCAACAACCAACACTAATAATATAACCACAATCAGTGCTAACCAATGCATCGCGGTATCGGCAATGAAAAAGGAGATAGGAAAAAGGATGAATGCCAAGGTCAGCTCTTGGCGAAATGCGGCTTCGCCCTTATAAGCTGCTTTGAGTCCCCAGTAGGTACAACGCAATGCTTTAACTATCCGCCCTAGCCCTTGGCCGTTTAACTTTAAGCTTGTCATAACGCTTGCCACCTTATTATCAGCCATAAAAAAAGCCCCGATAGCGGGGCTTTCCAATATTGCTATGCAACACCATATTGGTCGCGGTAGGCTTTGACCGCTTGCAGGTGCTCATCCATATTGCCCTGCTGCTCAAGATAGGTGATTAAATCTGCTAGTTTAACTATCGATACCACTTGGGTGTTGAAGTCTCGCTCTACTTCTTGGATAGCCGAGAGCTCTGCTTTGCCTTTTTCCTGACGATCCAGAGCAATCAGCACCCCGCTCAAATCAGCGCCATTGGCGGCAATGATTTCCATAGACTCGCGAATGGCGGTGCCAGCGGTGATCACATCATCCACTAACATCACCTTTCCTTTAAGGTCAGAGCCAACTAGGTTGCCTCCTTCACCATGGTCTTTTTTCTCTTTGCGGTTAAAGCAGTAAGGTACATCTTTATTGTAGTGGTCTGCCAACGCCACCGCTGTAGTCGTAGCAATAGGGATCCCCTTATAAGCAGGACCAAACAATAAGTCGTAATCAATACCGGCATCTTCAAGTGCAGCTGCATAAAAGCGGCCTAACTTGGCCAAGTCTTGCCCGGTGTTAAACAACCCAGCATTAAAGAAGTAAGGGCTAGTGCGGCCAGACTTAAGCGTAAACTCACCAAACTTCAATACCTGCTTGGCTAATGCGAATTCAATAAACTGCTTTTGATATTCTTTCATTAGATGTCTCTTTAACTAGTCGTTTAGTGCTTATGCCAAAGCTTGTTTTTGGATGTCGATAATTTCGCGGATAGAGTGCTTAGCTAAACTTAGCATTTGCTCTAGCTCATCAAATGAGAACGGTTCACCCTCAGCAGTGCCTTGCACCTCGATGATTTTACCCGTTTCGGTAAGAATCACGTTCATATCTGTTTCGGCTTGTGAGTCTTCGATATATTCCAAGTCGGTAATGGGTTCGCCGTTGAAAATACCCACAGAGATAGCCGCTATCATGTGTTGCAGAGGGTTAGTGTTGATCATTCCTTTAGCGCGCATATAGGTTAATGCATCAACCAAGGCGACACAGGCTCCACTGATAGATGCCGTACGTGTACCACCGTCCGCTTGAATCACGTCGCAATCGATAGTGATAGTGTTTTCACCCAGGGCTTTTAAATCAACGGCAGCTCGCAATGCACGGGCGATCAGTCGTTGAATTTCCATGGTGCGTCCGCCTTGCTTGCCACGCGCTGCTTCGCGGTTATTGCGGGTGTGGGTCGAGCGCGGTAACATGCCATATTCTGCGGTTACCCAACCTTTACCTTGGCCCTTCATAAAACGCGGTACACCCGCCTCAACACTCGCAGTACACAATACCTTAGTGTTGCCAAACTCAACCAGCACTGAGCCTTCAGCATGCATGGTGTATTGGCGAGTAAAGGTCACTGGACGAATTTGATTAGGTGTTCTTTCACTTGGACGCATTCACTATCCCCTTCATTAAAAATTTTCGTTCATTATATGTGTTCACCCGCTGCGATGCCACGGCACTTTTATGAATTTCCCTAATTGTGCTGGAAATTTCCGCTAGAGCTCACTCTTTGTTAAGGTATAATGCATGCCGATATATCTGTTATAAATTAGGAAATCATTCATGATCCACAGCATGACTGCGTATGCTCGCCAAGAAATTAAAGGCGATTGGGGCACCGGAACTTGGGAGATCCGCTCTGTAAACCAACGTTATCTGGAAACCTTCATTCGCGCCCCCGAGCAATTTCGCGGTTTAGAACCTGTGATCCGTGAACGGCTGCGTAAAAACTTACAGCGCGGTAAGGTTGAAGTATTCTTAAAATTTGCCGCCAACCCAGCCCATGTTGGCGAGTTACAAATCAATGAGTCTTTGGCCTCACAATTAGTAAAGAGCGCGCAATGGGTGCAAGCACAAAGCCAAGGCGACATTAATCCCGTAGACATTCTTCGCTGGCCAGGCGTAATGGAAGCGGAAGAAATGGATATGGACGTCGTGCAAGGTGAATTGCTCAAAGGCTTAAATGGCGTTATAGATGACTTTAAAGCCGCCCGTGCTAGCGAAGGCGAGAACCTTGAGCAAATGATATTAACTCGCTTAGACGCGATTTTAGAGCAAGTCGCCATCGTCGAAGCGCAAATGCCCGAAGTCATCAAATGGCAACGTGAAAAGCTATCGCAGAAGCTGGAAGATCTGCAAGCCGAAATCGACGAGACCCGCCTTGAACAAGAGCTTATTTACTTGGCGCAAAAGCAAGATGTTGCCGAAGAACTCGACCGCTTAAAATCGCACGTAAAAGAAACCCGTAAAATTCTGAAAAAAGGCGGCGCCTGTGGTCGTCGTCTTGATTTTATGATGCAAGAGTTTAACCGCGAAGCCAATACACTGGCCTCCAAATCTATTAACACCGAAGTGACCAACGCCGCCGTTGAGTTAAAGGTGCTGATTGAGCAAATGCGTGAGCAGATCCAGAATATTGAGTAATTACCTCGCATTCATTTTACACTTAAAAGCCCCTTTCCAGGGGCTTTTTTGCTTAACCATCTCGGCATTGCTCTTGCGGATACTCAAATTCTAAGGTGGTGTGTGCTAAGTCATACTCTGCCAGGTTGTCGGCCAAACGTTGCTTTAGCGCTATCACTTGCTCAGCATTAAGCTCTTGAGCAAGACACAAATGCGCTGTCAGCACATGATGTTCACCATCTAACGACCAGTAATGCACATGGTGAGCGGTGCTGATTTCTTGCGGCTCTATCAGTACCTCAGTGAGTTTTTTTTGCGTCTTTTTATCCGGTGCCCCTTGCAGAAATAGCCGTACGGTTTGTACTAGGTTGCGCACCACATTGATCAAAATAAACAAGGTAAAACAAATGGATAAAATAGGGTCTAGAATCGGCCAATCAACAAACATCAATACGATTGCGACCACCAGCACTGCCACCCAACCCAGCACGTCTTCAAGAAGGTGCCAGTTAAGCACCTTCTCATTAAGTGATTTACCACTGCTCAGTTTTATCGCCGCATAACCGTTCACCGCAATACCTAGTATCGCCAGTGCGAACATGCCTTCCGTTACCGGCATCACTGGGTCGAACAACCTCGGCACCGATAACACCAGTACCCACACCGAGCCGACCACTAATACCACCGAATTAATAAACGCACCGAATAAACTTAAGCGCCGGTAACCATAGGTAAAATGCTGATTGGCACCTTTATTACTGAATTTGTTAAGCAGCCAGGCGCTGCCGATTGACAGGCTATCCCCTAAGTCATGCACGGCATCGGCCATTATCGCGGTACTGTTTGTAAGCCAGCCGCCAATAAACTCGATAATAGTAAACCCGAGGTTTAAAAAGAATGCCCAACCAATGCGCTCTGAAGCGATATCATGGGAATGATCGTGGTGATGCGCCATTTTCTTATCCTTTTGCTGCGTGTACCTACACTCTGGGTTAAAATCTCTTTACCGTCTTTCCCGCTTTTTATCGCGCTCCCTTTAACTTAAGCGCGATTAAGCACATTTTTCTCGTGCGTTATATCTGTGTAAAAACACTATGCCAAACTTTTGTGAGCATTACTAAGCCTGTCAGCTATCCTAATTAACAGGCTCTTATCAGTGAGTACATTATGAAACTAAAAACAAAGTTGTCTTTGTCGTTTGCCGCCGTTATTGCTTTAATGGTTATCTCGAGCCTTATCGTTTGGCTTAAAGTCTCCACCGAAACCCTGCAAGCTGAGGAAGTTAAAAACGACGACCTTCCCGGTTTACTAGCCTATTTATCGATCTCCGATACTATTTATCAAATGCAAAATGAAGCCCTTGAATACATAGGCGGTGAGCAACAAAAGCGAGACAGCTTTGCGGCTTTGTATAGACAATTTCAAACGCAACACCAAGAGCTTTATAAGTATGAGTCTAACAAGCCATCAGACATAGAGAAGATGGCAAACATAGAAAACTTAGTGAAGGAATATAATCGCGGCATCACTTAGGGCGTATTTAATCGATACGACCCTGAATTGTTTCGTAGCGTACAATCACAAGTGGCACAGTTAGAACAAGACACCGGTGAGAAGTTAGGTGACTTACTCGACGAGCTAAAAGACCAAGAGTATGCACAGGCCATGCAAGCAAGGGATTTACAAACCAGCTTGCAGGATAATTTACCGGGTGTCAGATATTACCTCGAACTGATAGATGAGGCCGGTGACCTGGTCGCGGGTGTGAACGCACACATTCGCGGTGATACCGCAGCTAAAGCACGCTTTAAAGATGATTTAACCAGTTTCAATGAATACCTTGAGGCGCTTCGGCCACTTGAGCAACAACCTGATGAAGTTGCAGCGCTACGCCAAGTTGAGTCTTATCGCGATGACATTGTGCGCACGGCCAACAGCATTTTTACACGCTATAGTCCACAGGACTATATTGATGCTCGAAGTACTATCAATGACCTAGAAGCCCAGGTTGTTGATAAACTAAACACTATTTTGCAAACCTCAGCGCGGGAAGAGCAAGTAGATGCTATTAGCGCCTTAAACCACCTTGTCGAGGGCTTAAACCTGACCTTGATCATTATTGTGATCATTACCTTAATCGCCTTCGTTGTCGCAGGCATTATTGCCTACCTCATTAGCCACTCAATCATTACTCGCTTAAACAATGTGCTAGAGACAGCAGAAAGTGTCAGCATCGGCGATTTATCGCGCCCGGCTATTGCTCATGCTAACAAGGATGAAATCGACAGCCTTGCTGCGGCGACCAATAAAATGTCGTCATCTCTGCATGATTTAATGGCTCTGATCACGTCACTGGCCACTCAGGTTAGAGAATCTAGCTTGGAAATTAGCTCAACAAACGAGCAAATCGCTAATCGCAGCCAAAACTCAGCAGACCAATCAACACAGATAGCCACTGCCATTGAAGAAATGAGCTCAACGGTTTCAGAGGTCGCCAGACAATCACAACAAGCATCTGGCAATAGTGAGCAAGCAAGAGAGTATGCCGCTCATGGTGCCGAAGCAGTAAGCCAAACGGTAGCGGAAATAAGAAGCGCTTCGAGCAGAGTGCAGAACACCTCCAGCTCAGTCACCGAACTGGGTGAGCTTAGTAATCAAATTGGCAATATCATCAGTGTGATCAGTGCCATTGCCGAGCAGACAAACTTGTTGGCACTTAATGCTGCCATTGAGGCCGCACGAGCCGGTGAGCAGGGCCGAGGCTTTGCCGTCGTTGCCGACGAAGTACGCACCTTGGCTGAGCGCACGACCAAAGCCACCGATGAAGTCGCGCAGACAATTACCGCCATCCAAAAGCAAACTCACCAAGCGGTAGAATCTATGCATAGTAGCGTAGAACAAGTAAACAGCAGTGTATCTATGGCGGAGCAGGCCGGGGAGCAACTTAGCAATATAATGCAAAGTGCCAGCGACATTGCCAGTATGATTCAATCCATCGCGACGGCCACCGAAGAGCAATCAGTGGTCGCTGCGGAAATGGCCAAGGACGTGTCTGATATTGAACGCGCGAGCCAAGCATCACTGAACGACACGCAAGGGGCTTTAGAGATTGCGAAACAGCTTAATTCTCAAGCCGGTGAACTTAGTGAGTCTGTGCAGCGCTTTAAATTGCGTGCCAGTTAAGCACAATACTCATTGATTTTATGTATCGCTGTCGGTATTTTAGACCCTAATTTGATAACTAACAGGTGTGCTCCCGGTGCTTAAGTGTGTATTTAGCATTCTTTTACCCCTAGTGATTGTGCTGCAATCACTGGCAGCGAGTGCTGATCCCACCCCTGTACATCAAATCGACAGCGAGCATTTACAGAGCGTACATTCGCACCAACAACATGATGACTTGCAACCACAGGCAAGCGATAACTTGCACGATACTGCTGATTGTCATCACTGCGGCCACTGCTCAGGCTCACATCTCACTTGGGGGAGCATGCCGGCCCCCTGTTTTGCTAATGACCATGTTGATTTCGCATTGCCGGACTGGCGCCACCGCGCTGTGGGCGAAGTCATTTACCCAACTTTCCGCCCTCCCATCGTCTAACTGCACTTATCCGCCATGCCCAACGCGCACACTGCGCTTGCGGCTAACTTAACATTTGCAGTTAGAGAACAGTTTATGAAGCTTTCTATTTTTTGCTTTGCGCGCAGCGCGAAGGCACTTAGTGGCGCGTGTATTTATCGCGCCTTGGACACCTTTTTCACGGTGTTTATCAAAACCGTTACATTGTTAGTATTGAGCGTGTCGTCGCTCACCTTCGCGGGCGAAGGTCACGACCATAATGATATCAACAATACCGCAAAATCATCACCCAGCGACCATAGTCAAGGTATTGCACTCAGTGAGCGCAGCATGGCCCTAGCGCAAATAAAAGTAGCGCCCTTACAAGCACGTACACATAACAAAACGCTGTATGCACCTGGAGAGCTCAAAGCCAATGGGTACTCAAGTTACATCGTTTCTGCACGTACTGAGTCGGTTGTCATTGAGCGCCACGCAATGCTTGGCGAGCACGTCAATCAAGGGCAACCACTGGTCACCTTATTCAGTGAAACAATGGCCAATGCTCAGGCCGACTACCTAGTAGCAGCGAGTGAGTGGCAACGAGTAAAGCAACTTGATAACCGAGCGGTGAGTGAAAGTGCTCGCTTAAAAGCACAGTCACAATACAACGCCAGCTACGGGCAGTAAATTGCCCTTGGCTTAACCACTGAAGCCATTGATACGATTAGTAAGGACAACATTGCGTCATTTGGCCAATATTCTTTGGTGGCCCAAACCTCAGGAGTGGTGCTTAACGACGACTTCACCCAAGGCCAACGAGTGGAAGCTGGCCAGAGCATTATGACCATCGCCGATGAATCTAGCCTATGGGTTGAGGCCAAAGTTGCGCCTTATAGCGACGGCGCCATCAATAAAGCCACAGCGGTGAATATTGTCGTCAACGGCCGCACTTATCCAGCGAAAGTCATTCAAGAAGCCCATGTGATTGACCCAACTACACGGACGCGGGTGATCCGGCTAAAAGTAGATAACCCGCAAGATAAACTCCATGCCGGCATGTTCGTTGATGTGCATTTCACCTTTGCCAGCACCACGCCTGTATTAGCTCTTCCGCAGAGCGCGCTCATGCGCGGCAGTGACGGCGATTGGCAGGTGTTTGTACAACAAAGCCCCGGCGAGTTCTTACCCGTAGAGGTTGAATTGGGTGAACGCTTTGGTCGCTACCAACAAATCTCCGGCGTGCCTGCGGGTGTCAATGTCGCGATGACCGGGGCTTTCTTTATTTCTTCTCAGCTGGCCAAAAGTGGCTTTGACCCTCATAACCACTAAGCTGGAGCGGCACAATGTTTAATTATATTATTGCTTGGGCGGTGCGTAACCGCCTCCTTGTCGTGCTGGCGTTGGTGAGCCTGATCGCTGCCAGCATCACAGTGATCCCTAAACTTAACTTAGACGCCTTTCCCGACGTCACCAATGTACAAGTAACGGTAAACACCGAAGCCCCTGGTCTGGCCGCCGAAGAGGTAGAGCAACTGATCACCTACCCTATCGAAGCGGTTATGTATGCACTTCCCAATGTCGAGCAAGTGCGCTCGATATCTAAAACAGGCCTTTCTGGAGTGACCATCGTGTTTAACGAGGACACCGATATTTACTTTGCTAGACAGCTGGTTTTTGAGCGTTTACAAGCCGCCAAAGAGCTTATCCCTGACGGTCTTGGCAGCCCTGAGATGGGCCCCAATACCTCAGGCTTGGGGCAAGTGTATCAGTACTTACTTATAGCCGATGCAGAGGCCGAGCTCGATACGATGGCCCTGCGCTCACTCAATGATTGGGTGGTAAAGCTGCTGATTATGCCGATTGACGGCGTCACTGATGTGCTGTCATTTGGTGGTCGTGTGCGCCAATATCAAGTCGCCATCAACCCGAATAAATTACTCGCCTACCAATTAACGCAGCAAGACCTTGTTGCCGCGCTCGATGCCAGCAATGACAATGTGGGCGGTTGGTATATGGACCGTGGTCAAGAACAGCTGGTGGTGCGCGGTACCGGCTGGTTTGCTCACTCACGCCAAGGCATTGAGCAAATAAAACAAGTAGCGGTAAAAACCGTCGCCGGCACGGTCATTACCGTCGGTGATATTGCTGAGGTACGCTTAGGCAGCGAGATTCGCCAAGGTGCGGTGACCATGAGCCGTAAAAACGCCCAGGGCGAGGTCGAGCAGTTAGGTGAAGTGGTCTCTGGCATTGTCCTCAAACGCATGGGTGCCAATACCAAAGCCACCATCGATGGGATCGAGCAAAGGGTGCAAATGATCAATCAAGCGCTGCCACAAGGGGTGCGATTTCAACCTTTTTATGATCAAGCAGACCTTATCACCAAAGCCGTGAATACGGTGATGAATGCACTCACTCTCGCCTTTATTTTTATCGTTGTTGTGCTCGCCCTGTTTCTAATGAACCTACGCGCCACGTTATTAGTGCTCATATCCATCCCTATTGCCATTGCTATGGCCTTAATGATGATGGTGTGGCTTAACGTTTCCGCTAATTTAATGTCACTTGGCGGTCTTGCTGTGGCGATTGGCATGCTAGTCGACGGCTCAGTGGTGATGGTTGAGAACATGTTTAAGCATTTAAGCCGCCAAGACAGCACGTTAACGGCACGCGAGCGTATTTTACTCGCGGGTAAAGAGGTCGCTCGACCGGTGTTTTTCGCCGCAACCATTATTTTAGTCGTGTTTATGCCGCTCTTTAGCTTCGAAGGCGTTGAAGCCAAACTGTTCCAACCGATGGCGATAAGCATTATTTTAGCGGTGATCAGTGCGATTTTCGTGGCGTTGATTATCGTCCCTGCACTAGCAAGCTATCTGTTTATCGGTCAAATCACGTCGCGCCCCAGCTTGATACTCAAACCCTTGGATGTGCTTTATCGAAAAACATTACACCTGGCCCTAGCGCATACCAAAGCGGTGGTAGTCACGGCGCTTATACTCGTTGCTGGCGCTGTTGCCACCCTAGGGCAGTTGGGAACCGAATTTGTTCCCGAGCTCGAAGAAGGTACCATTAACCTGCGCGTTACCTTGGCACCTTCTTCAAGCCTCGAAACCGCGCTTGCGGTGGCCCCCAAACTCGAAGCCAAACTGTTAAGCTTTCCCGAGGTCACGTACGCCCTAAGCCGTATCGGTCGGGCCGAAATCGGTGGTGACCCCGAGCCGGTCAATAACATCGAAATCTATATTGGCTTAAAGCCCCCCAGTCAGTGGCAAAGTGCAGAAAACCGCTATCAACTACAAGCCTTGATGGAGCAAAAGCTCAGTGCCCACCCTGGATTGTTGTTTAACTTTTCTCAGCCTATCGCCACACGAGTTGATGAGTTACTGTCTGGAGTAAAAGCGCAGCTGGCCATCAAACTATTTGGCCCCGAACTTGAAGTGCTAGCGACTCAGGGCGAGGCCATTGCCAATGCGGTAAAAGCGGTGCCAGGCACCCGCGATGTCGCGCTTGAACAAATTGCCGGCGAAGCACAACTGATCGTAAAACCAAAGCGCCAAGCCTTGGCTCGTTATGGCTTACAAGTCGCCGATGTGATGGGCTTGGTACGCGACGGCATTGGCGGTGTACAAGCCGGACAAATTATTAATGGCAATGAACGCTATGATATTAACGTACGCCTTGATAAACCCTACCGACAAACCCCACAAGCCATTGGCAATTTATATTTGCAAGCTAGCAACGGGGCGTGGGTGCGCTTAGCCGATGTGGCCGATATTAGTATTGAATCGGGGCCTCCTCAGGTGCGCCGCGACGATGTACAGCGCCGAGTTGTAGTCCAAGCAAATGTACAAGGCCGGGATATGGGCTCGGTGGTGGCGCAAATTCGTGAGCAAATCGCAAATGATGTGGCGCTGCCCAGCGGGTACTCTGTGGCCATCGGCGGGCAATTCGAAAATCAACAGCGGGCACAGCAGCGCCTCAGCATTGTTATTCCATTGTCACTGGCTGCCATCGCGCTGTTACTGTATTTTGCGTTTGGCAGCGTCGGCCAAGCCTTGCTGATACTAATCAACGTCCCACTGGCAGTTATTGGCGGGGTGTTTTCCTTATATTTAAGTGGGCAGTATTTGTCGGTGCCAAGCTCGGTAGGCTTTATTACTTTATTTGGCGTTGCCGTACTCAATGGAGTGGTGATGGTCGAGAGCATCAATCAGCGTATCAATAGCGGCCAGGCTCTAGCCAGTGCAGTATTTGAGGGGGCCACGCAGCGCCTACGCCCGGTGCTGATGACCGCCATCACGTCGGCATTAGGCTTGATCCCCATGCTGCTTTCTCAAGGTGTGGGCGCCGAAATTCAGCGCCCCTTGGCAAGCGTGATTGTCGGTGGGCTACTGACATCCACCTTATTAACTTTGTTTGTGTTGCCAGCTTTGTATCCACGTTTTTCTCAGGCTAAGCTTAAACACTAAAGCTATTGTGGCGCATGAATCGACAACAGGTTTATGCGCCAGTTAACCTAGGCTAAGAAATCCGCTATACTACGCGGCTCTTTTTTAAACCCCAGTATTTAGAGAGACATCATGAGCCAAGTTCGTGGTAATTTGTTTATTTTATCCGCCCCATCTGGTGCGGGTAAGTCCAGCTTGATCAATGCATTACTCCAACAACATAGTGATATGCAAGTATCGGTGTCACACACCACTCGTGCTCCTCGCCCTGGCGAGCAAGACGCTAAGCATTATCATTTTGTAAGCGAAGCTGAGTTCAAAACACTGATCGACAATGATGATTTCTTTGAATGGGCGCAAGTGTTCGACAATTATTACGGCACTTCAAAGGCGGCGATAGAACAGCAACTTGCCAACGGCATTGATGTGTTTCTCGATATCGACTGGCAAGGCGCGCGACAAGTGCGTGAATTAGCCCCGGACGTCACCACTATTTTTATTTTGCCGCCATCCAAGGCAGAACTTGAAAATCGCCTGACTAATCGCGGCCAAGATTCCGCAGACGTGATTGCCGGGCGCATGGCCAAGGCGCAATCGGAAACCTCACACTTTGATGAGTATGATTACTTGGTCGTTAATGATGACTTTGGCACCGCTTTAGCTGAGATTGAAACCATCGTTAAAGCCAAGCGCTTAAGCATCAGCGCTCAGCGTGTAAAACATAACGAACTAATCCACGACTTGTTAAAATAACTATTGGCCTAAACTTAACCTTGCAGTAAACTATGCGTTTACAGAATTAAATTTTGGAGTGAAGCATGGCTCGCGTAACTGTTGAAGATGCAGTAGATAAAATTGGCAACCGTTTTGACTTAATCCTTGTCGCCGCCCGTCGTGCGCGCCAGATCGCCGTAGGTGGTAAAGATCCTATGGTTGATGCTGAAAACGATAAACCAACGGTTCTCGCTTTGCGTGAAATCGAGGAAGGCCACATTACTGTGGATACCCTAGAGGCCATTGAACGCCAAGAGCAGCAAAACCAAGAAGCTGCTGAAATGGCAGCTGTTGCGGCTATCGTTGGCGGCAACCAATAAGCGGCCTCTAACGCTCTCAAAACGGCTGCAATACTCGCGCAGCCGTTGGCTTTCCCCTCTTTTCATCGTATATTCACCTTAACTGTTCAATTTCGCCTCGCTGTGTTTGGAGTGTGAATGTATCTCTTTGAAGGTCTAAAGAAAAAAATATCCGAGTACCTGCCTCCGGCTGATGTGGCATTGGTACAAAAAGCCTATGTGGTGGCCCGTGAAGCCCATGAAGGACAATTTCGCTCAAGTGGTGAGCCGTACATCACACACCCCGTTGAAGTAACGCAAATTTTAGCCAGCATGAAGCTCGACCATGAGACCCTTATGGCGGCGCTTATGCACGATGTCATCGAAGACACCGACTTCTCGCAACAAGACCTGGCGGAGATATTTGGCGAGACGGTCGCCGAACTCGTCGAGGGCGTCAGTAAGCTCGATAAACTCAGCTTCAAAGACAAAAAAGAATTCCAAGCTGAAAACTATCGCAAAATGATCATGGCGATGACTCAGGACATCCGCGTTATTTTAATTAAATTGGCGGACCGCACCCATAATATGCGCACCCTGGGAGCACTACGTCCTGACAAGCGTCGTCGCATCGCCCGCGAGACCTTAGAAATCTTTGCCCCCATCGCTAACCGCTTAGGTATCCACGACATTAAAAACGAGCTCGAAGACTTAGGTTTTCAAGCGCTTTACCCGATGCGCTATCGCGCCCTGAAATCAGAGGTTGCGAAAGCACGAGGCAATCGTAAGGAAGTGATCAGCAATATTCAGGGTGAGATTGAATCACGCTTGGAAGACGCAGGCATTCAAGCGCAAGTATCAGGGCGAGAAAAGCACCTCTACAGCATTTACAAAAAAATGCTCAACAAAGAGCTGATGTTTAACGAGGTGATGGACATTTATGCGTTTCGCATTGTTGTTGATAGCATGGATACCTGTTACCGCGTGCTTGGGGTGGCGCATAATCTCTATAAACCTATCGAAACACGTTTTAAAGATTATATTGCCGTACCAAAGACCAATGGCTATCAGTCGCTACACACCTCGCTGGTGGGGCCACACGGCATTCCCGTGGAAATTCAAATTCGCACCTTAGATATGGACCACATGGCCGATAAAGGGGTCGCGGCACATTGGATGTACAAAAAGGCGGGAGAAAATACCGGGCATACTGCTCAGCAACGCGCCCGTCAATGGATGCAAAGCCTGCTCGAGCTGCAACAAAGTGCAGGCTCTTCATTTGAGTTCGTGGAAAACGTTAAAACCGAACTGTTCCCTGAAGAGATTTACGTATTTACTCCTGATGGCCGTATTATCGAGTTGCCAATGGGGGCCACCGCTGTCGACTTTGCCTATGCGGTGCACACCGATGTTGGCAACACCTGTGTAGGTGCCCGCGTCAATCGCAAACCGCACCCCTTGAGTCGACCGCTTGATACCGGGCAAACCGTAGAGGTGATCACCAGCTCAGGGGCACACCCCAACGCCACGTGGCTCAACTTTATTGTTACCGCAAAAGCACGTTTATGTGTACGTAATTACCTTAAGAGTCAACGCCAAGAAGAGGCTATGCAATTAGGGCGTCGTCTGCTTGATTCGGCTTTGGGCGAGCACGCATTAGACGAGATAGGTGAAGAGCGGATAACGCGTGTACTTGAAGAGCACCAACTCAACACCTTGCTGGAGCTATTGGTCGAAATAGGCTGTGGCAATATTATGAGCATGCTAGTTGCCAAACGCCTACTGCAAGTAGACGAGGAACAAATCGACGACTTAGAAAAATCGGCAAAGGCGGCCATTATTGGTACCGAAGGCATGCTGGTCAATTACTCTAAGTGCTGTCGTCCGGTCCCAGGTGATGCCATTGTCGCTCATGTTAGCCAAGGCAAAGGCCTGACCGTGCACCGCCAAGAATGTAAAAATATTCGCGGCTGGCAAAGCGAGTCATCAAAGTACTTTGTTGTGAAGTGGGAAGATAACCCAGAAAAAGAATACATTGCCGCTTTACGTGTGGAAATCATCAACCACCAAGGTGTGCTCGCTAAGCTCACCAACTTAGTGGCGTCAACAGGCGCTAATATTGTTGAACTAACAACTGATGAAAAAGAAAGCAATTTATATGTTATTGACCTTGGCGTGACCGTGAAAGACCGTATTCACCTAGCAAATATCATGCGCCGCATCCGGGTGATGCCAGATGTACAAAAGGTCTACCGTAAAAAGTAAAGGACAATCATGAATAAAATTATTATATCAACCGACCAAGCTCCCTCAGCTATTGGCACTTATAACCAAGCTGTTAAGGTAGGCACCGCTGTATACCTTTCGGGGCAAATTCCACTTGTGGCAGAGACCATGGAAATGATCTCTGATGACTTCGCGGAACAAACACAGCAAGTATTTAAAAACCTGGCCGCCGTTTGTGAAGCCGCCGGGGGTGAGTTACAAGACATGGTCAAGGTCAATATTTTCCTTACCGACTTGAGCAACTTTGCCACGGTGAATGAAATTATGAGCCAACATTTCAAGATGCCTTACCCCGCTCGCGCCGCGATTGGCGTGAAAGAGCTGCCTAAAGGCGCGCAAGTTGAAATCGACGGAATTATGGAGCTTCCATCCACTAATTAGACAGCCCACCTCACTGGTATACTTTTTGGGCAGAGTTTTCTGCCCTCTCCTCTCTTCCATTCTCCTTGTAAATCTCATAAAGTAGGATAAAACTTAATAAAGTCGTGTGCTTGCAAGGAATTATTTGTGTTTAAATTGGCCCACAATGGCAATGTGCTGTTTAATGTGACGCAGGAGACACCAGCGCCACCATCAAAAGCAGCCATGCTAGAAGCATTACAGCAATCCGAATTTGCTGGCTGTAAAGTGGACGACGAGCACCTCGATAAGTTTTACAGCGGTGAAGAATCAGGTCCGAGTATCGTAGTCGGTAAGCGCGTAGATGCCACGTTAGAGGTCACCATCAGCGACGATAAAATGTCAGCGATGGGACGGCTAACCACAGCGCAAGGGGGCAAAGCCCTCGATTTGGAAGCCGGCAAAAAGGCCATTGTGGTGGCGGGTGTACGCCGAGGCTACCAGCAAGCGCTTTTAGAAAAGCTTTTACAACAGCAATTCGAATTGGCCCCTGGTAGTTCAGTGAAAGGCACACTAGCGCGTGGACGCTTACCCGTTGATGGGCAGCCCAGCGAACTAGTCAAACAAACACAAACCCTAAAAGATCGCATTAACAAACCTAAACGCCGTGAAGACGGCACGGTTGATATGCGCGACTTTGGCAAACTTGCCAGCGTTCAGCCCGGCACTGTTTTAATGATCCAAAAGCCTGCGACTCCAGGGAAAGAGGGATTCACCGTCACCGGCGATGTGCTTGAAGCCAAACCTGGTGAGCAACTGTCTTTAACCCCCGGAGAGGGGACCGAACTCAATCCGGATAACCCACTGGAGCTGCGCGCGACTGTTTCTGGTGTGCCCGTGGAATCTCCCAATGGCATGCGCGTTGACGATATTTTCACGATTAAAGAAGTGAACGTTAAAAGCGGCCATATCGATTTTGATGGCTCTGTGGTGATCACCCATAACGTTGAGCCGGGTATGCGGGTGACCGCTAAGGGTGAAATTAGCGTACTGGGCACGGTGGAATCAGGTATTCTTAATGCCACCGGTGATATCACCATCAAACAGGGCACCATTGGTCACCCTAACCACCAACAAAATGACGCCGAGCTTACTTGCCAGATTAATGCGGGCGGTAATTTACATATCAGCCACGCCCAATATTGCTACCTAGAAGCCACCAATATCTATATCGAACGCCAAGCTAGCCATTGCCAATTAAAAGCTCTAGAAAGCCTCATAGTGGGGCCAGAAGAGAGCCCAAATGGTAAGCTCTTTGGCGGTGAAGTACTCGATGCCTGCCGCCTTGAAGCCGGTGAAATTGGTAGTGAGTCGGGGGCCAAGATGCGCATTAATCTAGTTGCCCGAGGCGCGGATATTACCGCTGACAATGACGCCTGTGTGCAGCAACTTTCGCAGACTGACGATAAACTCGCGTCGTTGCAAGATGCACTAGAGAAGGCCGAAGCGATTAAAGACGCGGAAAAGAAAAAGCAACTCATTGAAAAAATTGGCGCCACACAACTGGCTCTAGTACAACAAGCAGATGAGCTTGAAACTAAGCTGTCTAGCTTAGATAACACCTTACACTCACTGCTTGATGGCGCTAATCTTGTCGCTCATCAACGCTTAAATTCCGGCGTTGAGATTCATATCTTTGACAAGGTACTGAAAACAGCCAGACAGTACCCACCCTGCGTTGTAAAACTAGAGAAAAGCAAAATAGAGGTTGAGTTTAAAACCTCCTAAACAGCAAAAAAGCGTGCCTAGCCCATTACTCATAACGAGGCTCAGCACGCTAACCACAAGATTTACAATAAGGCTTGCTGTTGTTTTAGCTGTTCAGGCCATACTCCTACCTGCACTTGACCAATATGACTCTTTTGCAAAAGCAACATCGCTAAACGAGACTGGCCGATACCGCCACCAATGGTTTGTGGTAGCTTTTTATGAAGCAAGGCTTGATGCCAAGGCAGTTGCGTTTTGTGGCTTTGCTCGCTCAACTCCAACTGAGTGAGTAATGACTCGGGGCAAACCCGAATGCCCATGGAAGAAATCTCAAATGCATCTTCAAGTACCTTGTTCCACACTAAGATATCGCCGTTAAGTCCAGGCAACCCCTCATCTCCTTGAGTAGACCAATCATCATAATCCGGGGCGCGCACGTCATGACGTTGACCGTCTGCGAGCTTACCACCGATGCCGATGAGAAAGACTGCACCATACTGCTTACAAACCGCACGCTCCCGTTCTTTCGCGCTTAAATCTGGGTATGCCTGACGCAACTTCTCGGCATGAATAAAATGAATTTTTTCAGGTAGGTAAGGAGCAATATCAAACTGCTCACCGACATAGGTCTCTGTCGCTTTAATGGCAGCATAAATTTGCTCAACAGTGGCCTTTAGCGTCGCTAAACTGCGCTCGCTACGCTCACAAATCACCTTTTCCCAATCCCACTGGTCAACATACACTGAATGGATAGGGCTTAGACGTTCTTCGTCTGGGCGCAAGGCCCGCATATGTGTGTACAATCCAGAGCCCACCGCAAAGCCGTAATCAGCGAGGGTCTTACGCTTCCACTTCGCTAATGAATGCACCACCTCATAACGTTGCTCAGGCAGGGTTTTCACCTGCACGGCGACGGCCTTTTCGTGACCACTGAGCTCATCTTGAATGCCATCTCCTACCTGGGCAAGAATCGGCGCCTGCACCTCAACAAGATTCAAAGCCGCTGCTAAGTGCTGTGAAAATACCTGTTTAACCGTACTAATTTGCTGCTGTTGTTGAATATACTCTGTGCTCATGGTCCTCATTCCCATTGCTGCTGCTTTGTTCGATATAAAAACCATACCTCAGCGAGCGTTTTATTCAATAGCATTTAACAAAAAGAGCTTTACTTAAAAATAAAAATTAATTTAACTGAAATATATTAGATATCATTTATTTTTTATGTGTTTTAACTATGGAAAATTATCGATTCGACAATTTAGACAAATCCATCCTTAAGAGCTTGATGAGTAATGCCCGCACCCCTTACGCCGAATTGGCGAAACAATGCGGAGTCAGTGCTGGGACCATTCATGTGCGCATAGAAAAAATGCGCCAAGCCGGAGTGATCACCGGCACCCAGGTATGTGTTGACGCTAAACGCCTGGGGTATGATGTGTGTTGCTTTATTGGCATTAACCTCAACAATGCCCGCGACTACCCCCATACTTTAGAGCTATTGCGTGAGCTCGAAGAAGTAGTCGAGGCCTACTACACCACAGGTAATTACAGCATTTTTATTAAGGTGATGGCGCGCTCCATCGAGCACTTACAAGACGTGCTGATCAATAAAGTGCAAGCGATTGAAGCAATTCAGTCAACCGAAACGCTGATTTCTTTGCAAAACCCTATTAATCGTAGTGTGACCCCATAGCCACATTGGCGTATAATCGGCGCACTTTTTTGTAACAGCAAAGATGGGCTATGGGCGAGAAGCGTTACCACCGAGTAAAACAAGTTTTAGATAGACGACAAACCGATCTAAGCGTGTGCTTAGATGAAGTGCATAAACACCATAATCTTTCGGCCATCGTGCGCACCGCCGACGCTGTCGGTTGTCACCATATTCATGCGGTCTGGCCTAAAGAGCAGCGTCGTCTCACCAATAACACCTCCGGCGGTAGCAAAAACTGGGTGCACACCCATATGCATGACGATATTGACCAGGCTGTTGGCAGTATTCGCGAGCAGATCCCTGGGGTGCAGTTGCTGGCCACCAACCTCAGTAGTGACGCCGTCGACTATCGTGATATTGACTACACCCAACCCACTGCGGTGATTGTCGGCCAAGAGCGCGAGGGTATTTCCGATGCAGCGCTTGCCCATGCTGATAAACATATCGTTATTCCAATGCGCGGTATGGTGCAGTCTCTAAATGTCTCTGTGGCCGCAGCGTTAATCCTTTATGAAGCACAGCGTCAACGCGAAGCCGCTGGCTTGTATGAACGCGATATGCTCAATCCACAAATCAAGCACACTTTACTGTTCGAAGGATGCCACCCTATTATTGCCCAGCAATGCAAAGAAAAGGGGCTCCCCTACCCAGCTCTTGACGAGAACGGTGAAATTATTGCCAATGAACAGTTCTGGGATACCTTACGCTACAAACGTCAGCGCTAAGTGACTTGAAAGCAAGGCCCTGCAGTCAGTACACTTAGGTTATAACTGTTTGAAGGACATGCCATTTGCCAAGCCTGAACACCTACCCCATTAACGAGCTCAAAGGCGTTGGCCCAAAAATGGCCGAGCGCCTTGCCAAGCTTGGCATTCGCAGCGTGCAAGACATGCTATTTCATTTGCCGCTGCGCTATGAAGACCGCACCCGCATTGTTCCCATCTGCGAGCTTCTGCCACATACCCATGTGTGTGTGCAAGCCACCATTGAATCCGCCAACATTACCTTTGGTCGCCGGCGGATGTTGGTGTGCCATATTAATGATGGCAGTGGACGCATGACACTCAGGTTCTTTAACTTCTCTGCGGCGCAAAAAAATGCCATGCAAGAGGGTAAAGTGATCCGCTGTTTTGGTGAAGTGCGCCGCGCTAAAGTCGGGCTGGAAATGGCGCACCCTGAGTACAGTATTAGCGACAGCCCCGAAGCCCTCCCCACACAAACACATTTAAGCGCTATTTATCCGACCACCGACGGACTAAAACAACTGTCATTGCGCAACCTGATGCTTCAAGCGCTGCAAGCCTTGAATCGCGCGCCGATAGAAGAGCTGCTGCCACAACAGTATCGTCCCGCAGGTTGGTCACTCGCCGATGCCATTCGCTTTATTCACCAACCACCGGTTGATAGCGATACCCAAGCTTTAGAGCTCGGTGAACATCCAGCGCAGCAACGTCTGGCATTTGAAGAGTTACTGGCCCATAACCTCAGCTTGTTGGCCCTAAGGCAACAGGGGCAAGCACATAAGGCCGTGGCCTTGGCGCCAAATAATGCCTTAGAGCAGCCGTTTTTAGCGTCTTTAGGGTTTACGCCGACGTCAGCACAGCAACGCGTAGTGGCACAGATTAAAACGGATATGCAGCAGCCGTATCCAATGATGCGCTTGGTACAAGGCGATGTTGGCTCAGGGAAAACCTTAGTGGCAGCACTGGCAAGCTTATGTGCCATCGCCCAAGGTTACCAAGTGGCGCTCATGGCGCCGACAGAAATTCTCGCCGAGCAACATGCTTTAAACTTCAGCCGTTGGTTTACCCCGCGAGGTATTCAACTCACCCTGCTGGGTGGTAAAACCAAAGGCAAAGCACGTGAGCACGCCCTGAGCGATATTCAAAGTGGCCAGGCGCAAATGATTATTGGCACCCACGCATTATTCCAAGATCAGGTGCAATTCAATAACCTGGCGTTGATCATAATTGATGAGCAACACCGTTTTGGCGTCCACCAGCGCTTGTCACTGCGTGAGAAAGGCCGCTTTGGCGATTGCTACCCACACCAATTGGTGATGACCGCTACCCCCATCCCTCGCACCTTAGCGATGACCGCTTATGCTGATTTGGAAACATCAATTATCGACGAGCTGCCCCCGGGGCGCACGCCTGTTACCACCGTTGCTATCCCCGACAGCCGACGCGACGATGTCATAACGCGTGTGCACAAAGCGGTACAAGAGCAAGGTAGACAAGTTTACTGGGTGTGTACCCTGATTGATGAGTCTGATGCGCTGCAGTGTCAAGCCGCGCAATTAAGCGCCGAAGAGCTTCGTGAACGCCTCCCTGAGCTGCGTATTGGCCTAGTTCATGGTCGTCTAAAGGCGGATGAAAAGCAGCGCGTTATGAGTGAGTTTAAAGACGGCGAACTTGATGTGCTAGTGGCAACGACAGTGATTGAAGTGGGTGTTGATGTCCCCAATGCCAGCCTAATTATCATAGAAAACCCCGAGCGCTTAGGTTTGGCGCAATTACATCAGCTCCGTGGTCGTGTTGGCCGGGGCGCGGCAGCCTCCCATTGTGTGCTGCTCTATCATGCCCCTTTGTCACATACTGCGCAGCAGCGCCTAGGAGTGTTACGTGATAGCAACGATGGTTTTGTTATTGCCGAGCGCGATTTGCAAATTCGTGGGCCAGGGGAAGTGTTAGGCACAAAACAAACCGGCATGACCGATTTTAAAGTGGCGGATTTAGAGCGCGACAAAGCCTTAATCAACAACCTTCGTCCGCTCGCCAAACAGCTTCTCATACAGCATCCAGAGGTAGCCAAGGCATTGTGTTGGCGCTGGTTAGGCGATCGCTCTGCCTACGCCCAGGCCTGATGGAGCTATACCTGTATCAAAGCATTATAAGTGTGCTAACTCGCTGTATTTAGACAACAAAAAACCCGCCAAATGGGCGGGTTTTTCATCTGCAAAAGCTTAGAATTTGTATTCCATGCCTACAGCTAAATAGTCTTCATCAGCGCTCGCATCGTCATCAAATTTGGTATAAAAGCCAAATAACTTGGTACTTTTATTAAACTTGTAATCAACGCCTGCGGTCATCGCATTACGGTCGTTGCCAGCAAAATCCATGGTTTGGTATTGCGCTTTTAATACCGTTTTATCAATCGCATATGCTGCACTTACTAAGAAGCCGTCGCTGTCTTCACCACCTGCTGCGGGCTCTTGTGTTTGGTACATGGCACCGAGCTTTATTCCTGCGACTTTAGTGCCCACCGTAGCACGTAAAATATCATAGCCTTTTACTTCACTGTCAGCGGCAATTGCGGCGTACACGTTGGATTTTTTCAGGCCTTTATCACCATAAGTCAAGGCAACCGAATAGCCGTTGTCGGCATCGGTATCATCTTCAGCGATATAACTGGCAATAACTTTAAAACCATTGAGGCTATTCGAGGTGTATGTAACTGAGTCACCTAAGCGATTTTCACCTTTGAATACGTTTTTAATATCGCCTTCAAGGTCACTGAACAAGTCAACTTTACCTTGCGATTGCTTTAGCGCGGTATCGTTACGACCAATCACGATTTGGCCAAAGTTACCTTTAAGACCGACGTATTGGTTACGTGCAGTGATGTTGTCTTTATCGCCTTTTGAATCAGCATCAGACAAATCAACCTGAAACTCAAGTTTATAAACTACGTCCAAGCCATCAGCAATCCCCTCTGAGCCTTTAAAGCCAAGGCGAGACGCATTACTTTTGATTTCAGTGAATGATCCCTCACCCTCATCAGATGATTGCACTGTTACATTCGCTTTACCGTAAATATTGACATCAGCCGATGCGTAAAAAGGCAATCCAGCCGCCACAGCGAACACTAGTGCAGAAGGAGCAAATCTCATAGTCATTTCCTCAGTTAAAAATCGCAACACATAATTAAAACGCCTGCAGTCTGCCAGTGTTAAATTACAGAAATATGACAAATGACATTTAAAGTTCAACAAAGTGTCACCGAGGTGACATTTAAGCTTCACATTCAACGCTTTAATAATGATGTTTATGTGAGTTCTTCACCGATTAATTGTAGCTGCTGTTGGAGCTTTTCAATTAAGTCTTTTTGTTCATTGTCTTTATGAAAGGCGACGAACACTTCTCGCGAGGTCTGCGGCACTCCTTCAACTAAGAAGAGCTCTCCCGATTCCAGATATTGCTGCGCTTGCACTCTTGGCACAAAGGCACTACCGCCACAACGTAAAATCAACTCTAAGGCGATACGTCCTGTACTGGTGCGAAAATAAGGCGGTGCCGAATTGGCAAAATTGCGGGCATGCCACAGCGAAAATGCCGTCCCCCAATCCACGAATACATATTGGTTATCAAAAAAAGACTCAGCAGTCGCGTCGGCATAACTCGACAGCGGAATAATATCCAGTGTGCAAATTGGTTCAACGCATAACTCATCGACCTTAGGTAAATCGAACAGCACCGCTATATCTAAGGTGCGTTCGAGTAATAGTCGGGTGCTCTCCTGCTGATTTTTAACTTCTGCGACCAAGGAGATGCCCGGCATGGCCGAGACAATATGGGCAATACCAAATTGCAAAAACGCATCCCAAATATTCGCTGTGCCACTGAGTGCCAATTGGCGACGCATGTTATCCGCCAGCGCCACATCCAGCTTGGCGCGCTGTACTCCGGTGACAATCAACTTAGCGTGAGGTAACAGACGCTCCCCCGGAGCAGTCAGCTGGATGTTATTGCGTTGGCGCAGAAATAGATTGACGCCCAAGCTTTGCTCTAACTGACGAATACGAAAGCTCACCGCTGACTGCGTGATATATAAGTTCTCTGCAGCGCGGCCAAAGTGGCGAGTACGCGCGACCTCAATGAACGTCTTCAGTAAATCGATATCCACTCGTGTTTATCCTCACGATAAAAATTTTTTGTTTAAAAAAACAACGCTTGTGTACCATACTCCAGCCGATTTCCCTTGTATTAGGAGCTAGCTATGACGGCGCACCAATTGTTCGAATTACGCAAAGCCTTTGCTTGCGATCACAAATTCTATAATGATGAAAAGTTCCCACGCGGTTTCAGCCGCAGTGGCCACTTTACGCTACTAGAATCGGAGATTTTAGAAGAACATGGACGCTTATTAAAAGCTTTGCAAGAAAAAACGGTTGAACCCATTAACGACATACAAGCGCACTTTGTTGCAGCCACGACTGGCGTATCCACACCCATCAACCCGGTCGAGAAAGCGTGGATAAAGTACTTAAAACTGACGACCAGTAAGGCACGATTTTTCACCTTGTTTGGTCGTAAACGCAGCTTTGACGCACCTGAAGTGGAAGTAGAAATCGATAGCGACGATCTCGATTAAACCGCACTTTACGCCCATGCCAGCCATTAGCAGGCGTGGGCGAACTTAAAAATTAACGCAAGCTGGCGCGATTGACGGTACCTTGCTGCTGCGCGCGAGCGTTGCGGCTAAAGCGCCATGAATCCCAACTAAACACCAGCAATGCAGCCCAAATACAGGCGAAGGTAACGATGCGCTCAGCATCAAATACCTCGCCATAAAAGACCACGGCTAATAAAAACATCAGGCTTGGGCCAATATATTGGAAAAAGCCGATAGTGGTGTATTGCAACCGCTTAGCAGCAGCGGTGAAGCACAATAGCGGTAAGGTGGTCACAATACCGGCGCTAACCAGCAAGGTATTTAATTGCCAACTATTGACCATTAAATCGGAGCTTGCTGTGGGCGTTGAGAAGTACCAATAAGCCAATGCCACCGGGAATAAGATAACCGCTTCAAGTAGTAACCCAGGTAATGATTCAACGGGCATCTTTTTACGAATTAAACCATAGGTGGCAAAGGAGCCAGCCAACGCAAAGGCCACCACCGGAAACGAACCGAAACTGATCAGCTGAATGGCCACCCCAGTGAGCGCCAGAGCCACCGCAAATAGCTGCCACTTGCGCAAGCGCTCAGATAAAAAGGTCACACCGAGCAGTACGTTCAGTAACGGGTTGATGTAATAGCCAAGACTGGCATCGAGCATGTGGTCATTGTTCACCGCCCAAATAAACAAGCCCCAGTTGAACCCTAATAAGGTGGCACTCACTACCAGCATGAGTAAGTATTTTGGCTGTTTAATGATCACTTGGACGTTACGCCACTGACGCAACACTGCCACCACTAACAGCAAAAATAGCACTGACCAAATCACACGATGGGCAAGGATTTCCAGAGCGGGTACAGCGAGCAACTGTTTGAAATAGACCGGGGCAACGCCCCACATAGTGAACGCCAAGGCTGCGAATAGCATGCCTTTTTTGGCTTGAGCATCGGATGACATAACACTAACCCAAACGGTAAAAACGCTATTCTACGCCTCGCATTGTTGAAGGGCTAGTTTATCCGACTAAATAAGTGCCTGTACCATAAGCGATTTGCACACCTTGGTCATTATGCAGCTCCATACGACAGACACACACCTTGTTACCCGAGCGAATCAACATAGCCGTAGCAATAAAACGCTCACCCTTGCCCGGGCGTAAATAATCTGTGCGCAAATCGATGGTGCCTAAGGTTGCCAGCCGGGATTGTGCGCTGAGCATTTCTGCCGGGCCAAATTTATCAATCACCGATGCCGCAGCAAGCAATCCACCCACGGTGTCTAACAACGACGAAATAACTCCGCCATGGAGTATTTGCTGTTGCGGGTTACCGATTAACTGCGCGCTCCATGGCAATTCGATGCTCGCCGACTCGCCGTCCAGCTCCTTAATCTCCATTGCCAATAACTGGTTAAACGGCATTTGCGCAAATAACTGGCTTAGCTTATTCAGGGCTTGAGCTTTATCCATAGTCTGTTCTCAACTGGTAAGATGAGTTATAGCCTATCTGAAGATGCATTTTTAAGCAAAGAGCAAGGCAGTTGCAGACAGGAATAATAAAAGACTCTAGAATAGGCGGCCATGAGCAGTGTATCCGCATTATTTTCCGAACAAACGCCTGAGCAGATCCTGCGCGACGTGTTCGGCTACAGCCAATTTCGCGAGGGCCAACAGCAGGTGATCAACGCCGTGCTTGGCGCTCAGGATGCCTTAGTGCTCATGCCGACAGGCGGTGGCAAGTCATTATGCTACCAAGTGCCGGCAATGTTATTACCCGGGCTAACCTTGGTCATTTCACCATTAATATCTTTGATGCAAGATCAGGTAACCCAGCTCAACGCCCAAGGGGTCAAAGCGGCTTATATTAATAATTCTCTGACTCGTGAACAGCAGCAGCTCATCTATCAGCAACTCCATGACGGCGAAATAAAACTACTTTATGTTGCTCCGGAGAAAGTGCTGCAATATGAGTTTATGCAGCGTCTTGGCTATTTAAATATCAGCCTTATTGCGGTTGATGAGGCACATTGTGTGTCTCACTGGGGGCATGATTTTCGTCCCCATTACTTCCGCCTTAGTGAACTCAAACAGCGCTTTGCCCATGTACCGATGATGGCACTTACTGCCACCGCCGACAGCGCCACTCGTGTCGATATTGTCAATCAACTGGGGCTTCGCTCGCCCTATATCCATATTGGTAGCTTCGATAGGCCAAACATTCGCTACACCTTGGAAGAAAAGTTTAAACCTTTCACTCAGTTGCTGCGCTATTTGCGCACCCAAAGTGGGCAAAGCGGCATCATCTACTGTACTAGCCGCAAGCGTGTTGATGATTTGGCCCAAAAGCTCAGTGAAGCAGGTTTTAATGTCGCCGGTTACCACGCTGGCATGAGTAACGAATCGCGCCACTTTGTACACAACGCTTTTGCCAAAGACGATATTCAAATTGTGGTCGCCACCGTGGCCTTCGGCATGGGCATCAACAAACTCAATGTGCGCTTTGTGGTGCACTACGATATTCCTAAAAACATCGAGTCTTATTATCAAGAAACTGGCCGAGCCGGACGGGATGGTTTGGCCGCAGAAGCCATTATGTATTTTGACCCGGCGGATGTCCCTCGAGTTAGGCGCTTTTTTGAAGACATTGACGATGAGCAGCGCCGCCGTGTCGAAGAGCAACGTTTTAATGCTATGGCCAGTTTTGCCCAAGCGCAAACCTGCCGACGACAAATACTGCTTAATTATTTTAGTGAATACCAGCGCGAGGCATGCGGCAACTGCGATATCTGCTTAAATCCGCCGCAGCGTTTTGATGGCACCGTGGTGGCGCAACAGGCGCTATCCTGTGTGTATCGCGCCGGCCAAAAATTTGGGCTGGGCTATATCGTCGAGTTACTGCGCGGCGCTAACACTCAGCGTATCCGGGATCTCAATCATCACACCTTAAGCACCTACGGCATCGGCAAGGAGCACAGCAGCGAATATTGGCTCAGTATTTTGCGCCAGCTCATTCATCAGGGCTTACTGCATCAAGATATTACCCAAGGTTCGGTACTACACCTTACCGAAGCAGCCAGACCGGTGCTCAAGGGCGAATATCAGCTACAACTTGCTGAGCCACGTTTACAAGCCAAGCATGTTTATCAAGATAAGCTGGCCCAGTTCAATTACGATAAAAAGCTGTTTGCTAAATTGCGCGCCTTGCGCAAGCAACTAGCGGATGATGATGATGTGCCGCCGTATGTGGTATTCAATGACCGAACCTTAGCGGAAATGGCGCAACTTATGCCTACCAATGACACCGAGTTTTTAAAAGTATCGGGTGTGGGGTTCACTAAACTCAGTAAGTACGGCAGTGCCTTTATGACTTTAATTCGTAATCATCTGTCGCCCGAATAATCGCCAACACTATATAAGAGCTTAACTGTGACCCAACTCGCTATAGATAGCCAACACCACGTTATTATCATTACTCCAGATGTGATGCCCAGCGCCGATGAATTCGATTTTTGGGGCCGTATTTTCCTGCATCATGACGCCATTGATATTGGTGAGTTTGAACAAGGTGTAGACAGGCACATGCTGCGCTTTAGCTTTGAACTGCTTCCTTTTGAGCTGCATTTTGAACATTATGGCGACAATATTTGGATCAGCGCGACAGGGGTTGAAGCGCAAGGTAAGTTAACCGAATTAGGAAATTATTTAAGCGCAAGTTAATAAATGTGCGATACACTTTAATTCACGATATGGAAAAAAGTGAGTTAAATGAATCGACTATTCGTTCTACTGAGTACCCTAGCCGCCTTTTCCAGTGCTGTTCCCGCGCAGCAGGAAAAGTGCAAGAATGAACAGTCCCAAGTGCAAAGTAACCACTTACTATCGCGTCAACTCGAGGACAAAGCTCCCCTTCCAGATGCCAATCCTAGCCGACGGATTGGAGACATTAGCTTTAGCCAGCAAAATATCTTTAACACCGAATTAGACGACGAAAATAACTGGCTGTTTCGCCTTGCCAACGACATGCATGTGATGACTGAACAGCAAGTGTTAGAAAATATTTTGTTGTTCCAACCAGGCGATCGCTACAGCCCACAACAATTACGCGAGTCAGAACGTTTGCTGCGTCAACAAGGCTATTTATATGACGCTCGGATCAGTGCGCAAACACGGTGCGACGAGTTTGTAGATGTGAAAGTCGAAACCCGTGAGCTCTGGACTTTGTTGCCAGAGATTAGCTTTAGCCGCAGCGGAGGTGAGAACCGCTCTACCTTTGGTTTTCGTGACAGTAACTTCCTTGGTTGGGGTAAGCGCGTATCCTTAGTACGCACCAATGATGAAGAGCGCAGTGGTTACGAATTTACCTATGACGATCCGAATATTCTTGGTAGTCGTTATCGCGGTCGTCTTGAGTATGCAGATAACAGTGACGGTAAGCGCCATTGGCTGTCGGTCACCTACCCTTTTTATGCGCTGTCTACAAAACACAGTTATGGGGTTGCCAATGGCAGTAACCGCCGTCAGGAGAAGCTCTATGATCGCGGTGAAGAGATCAGTGAGTTCTCGCAACATACCTCTTCTAGCCATCTTTTTTATGGGGTTTCAAGCTCCCCTGCCCCGAATTGGACGCAGCGTACCATCGTCGGTTATCGCTACCAAAAAGACCGGTTTGATGCGATAGATGAAACCGTATTACCTCTTGCCGAAGAGCGTACGCTTTCCTATCCCTATTTGCGAGTCAGCTGGTTGCAAGACGATTATGTAAAAGTACACAATATCGACTCTATCACGCGCACCGAAGATTTGAACCTAGGTTGGCAAATCGACACCACTTTAGGTTACTCAGGCGAATCTCTGGGTGGCGATACTAACCGTTTGGTGCTCGACTTTCGTGTGCAGCGCAGCCACTACGTTAATCAGCAGAGTCTGTGGCGTTGGTCGGTGGATGTACAAGGTCAGCTACGCGAAGATGGGTTCACTGCTGAGAATCTATTTTTTGGCACCCAAGCTGAGTATTTCTTTAATAGCGATGATGCTCAGTCGTGGTATGTAAAGGCGCGTATAGATGGCGCTGAAGGGTTAACTTTGGACCGCCAGCTTACACTAGGTGGCGATTCCGGACTGCGCGGATACCCGCAGCATTATCAGCAAGGGGATCGGCGAGCACTGCTTAGCATTGAGAAGCGCTATTATTGGGAATATAACCTGTGGCAGTTGTTTCGCGTCGGTGGGGCTGCTTTTTATGACGCAGGACAAGCCTGGTTTACCAACAGCAATCCCGCCAATGACACTCACTTTCGCCACAACTACGGGGTTGGTTTACGCTTAGCACCAAGTCGCGCCAACGCCGGAACGGTTATTCATATCGATGTCGCCAGAGCTATCAACCGCCCGGATGATGTCGACCCCGTGCAATGGTTGGTGACCGTGAAGAAATCCTTCTAAATACACTTTGCTGATGTCTGTTTCCATGCTATACAGCGGCTTTAACAACTTGTTTTTATAAGGAACATATCTGTGGCGCTGGTTGATCTTCTTACTCAACATTATAAGTGGCTGGTTACCCTTGTGGTGCTGCTGCTTTTCCCTTTATTGGTGCGCTTGCAGCTAAAAATTTTTAACAAAACGATCCGGGGTCGAGTCGACCCTCATCGCAAACAGCGCGCGCAATTGTTACTCAAGGTGCTGCTTGCTTTTGTCCTGCTGTGCATCCTGTTAGTGTTCTGGGGCATTGAGTTACGCGGGTTATTAGTGGTCGGCTCAAGCCTGTTTGCAATGCTTGGCGTAGCGATGTTTGCGGGTTGGTCTTTGCTTTCAAACCTGACATCGTTTTTGCTGATGTTTGTACAAAATGATTGCCGGGTCGGCAACTGGGTCAAGGTGATTGATGGCGCTAACTTCATAGAAGGACGGATTATTGAAATGGGGTTGATGAACGTGGTTTTAGAGCACCTAGAGGGTCATCGTGTTCTCTACCCCAATAATTTATTTGTAACCCGGCCAGTGATGGTATTGAACAAACCGCCACAAAAAACCAAGCCTACACGGCGTATACTAGCGCCTAAAAATAAATCTTAAAGTAAATGCCAACAGGCGCAATTGCGCCTGTTATTCATTGTTAAGTTCCGGTGTTTTTAACTCATCATCCATGTCACTGATTTCATCAATAAACGTCTCTAGCTGTTGCTCAACCAACGAGTTGGCATGGGCAAAATAAGCAAGATGAAAAATAGCATCGCCCTCGTTCACCAAAGGCATGGTCTGTTGTCCAATCACAATGCCACTGCGCGGCGCTAAAATCGCACATTCACTATCCCCTAGCGGGCTATTGATATAAGCCAACACTTGGCCTTTACTCACGCGCTCGCCAAGGGATACTTGAGCGCGGATAATGCCATCTGTTTCGGCGCGGATCCAACTGGTTGAACTGGCGATAACCGGTTCCGCCTGCTTGCGAACTCGCTTACCTCGTAGCATCCTCAGTTTACGCATAACGTTTTCCACCCCTTGCACACCCGCAGCAATAGCGATGGGATCGAAACGTAGCGCCTCTCCAGCTTCGTACGTGATCACCGGGATCCCAAGCTCTGCCGCTTCACTGCGCAGTGAGCCGTTTCGTAGCGAGGCATTGATCACCGCTGGCGTACCAAAGGCATTGGCTATTTTAGCTGTTTCCTCATTGCTTAAATCGGCTCGGATCTGCGGTAAATTGGTGCGGTGGATGGCACCTGTATGCAAATCAATGATATGGCTGCAATGCATCGCCACTTCGTTAAAAAACGTATTCGCCATACGCCCCGCCACAGATCCTCGCTGCGAGCCTGGGAAGCAGCGATTGAGATCGCGCCTATCGGGAAGGTAGCGAGATTTATGGATAAAACCAAACACATTGACAACAGGCACAGCAATTAAGGTGCCACGCAGCTGCGTGGCATCAACCTTTGCTAAGGTTTGGCGCACGATTTCAACACCGTTGAGCTCATCACCGTGAATTGCTGCACACACCAGCAATACCGGACCGCTTTCTACGCCGTTGACCACCTCAAGATTAATGGTCAGTGGGGAGTGGGTATATAGCTTGGCCGCCTCAAGCTCAAAGGTGCGCCGCTGCCCAGGTGCGACTTGTTCACCTAACAGCGTAAATGCCTGATTCTTTTTAGCCCTTGCCACGGGTTCTGGTCCTCTTTTCTTTAGCATTCTTTTCTATAAATTGAATAATCATGCCAGCAATATCTTTCCCTGTCGCTAACTCAATTCCTTCTAGTCCTGGTGAAGAATTAACTTCCATCACTAAAGGGCCACGCTCAGAGCGCAGTAAGTCAACCCCAGCTACATTTAAGCCCATTGCTTTAGCGGCGGCCACTGCTGTTTTACGCTCTTCTGGGGTAATCCGTACCAAGCTGGCACTGCCGCCACGGTGTAAATTGGAGCGAAATTCACCTTCTTGGGCTTGGCGCTTCATCGCCGCAATAACGCGATCGCCAATGACAAAGCAACGAATATCGGCCCCGCCCGCTTCTTTGATATATTCCTGCACCATGATGTGTGCTTTCAGGCCCATAAAAGCCTCAATCACACTCTCGGCCGCCTTGCGTGTTTCAGCAAGCACCACCCCAATCCCTTGTGTCCCCTCTAGCAGCTTGATAACAACCGGAGCGCCGCCTACCATCTCAAGCAAGTCTTTGACATCATCGGGTTTGGATGCAAAACCGGTTACCGGCATACCCACTCCCTTGCGTGATAGTAGCTGTAAAGAACGCAATTTATCGCGCGAGCGGGTGATAGCAACAGATTCGTTCACAGGGTACACCCCCATCATCTCGAATTGCCGTAACACTGAACAGCCATAAAACGTAATAGAAGCCCCGATGCGCGGAATAATAGCGTTGAAGTCCTCTAGTTTTTGACCTTTATAGTGTACTTCCGGCTCTTGCGAGTTGATATTCATATAACAGCGTAAAGCATCCAATACCTGTACTTCATGGCCACGCTGTTGTGCCGCCTCAATTAAACGGCGAGTGGAATACAGCGACTTGTTGCGTGATAAAATGCCGATTTTCATAATAAACCTTATAATTGTGTTTGGTATGACAATTCAGGGTCTACAACAATACGCCCTGCCATGGCTGTACGCCCCAATAGCATACGAAACTTCATGGTGTCTCTATTTGTGAGTGTTGCTTCAATGGGCCATTTTTGGCCGCCAATAAGTAACTGCGTCTGTATGACATAACGCTGCTCCTGGTGCCCACCAGAGTCAGTGACGGTGCGCTGATCTATCACCTTCGCTTGGCACTGTATCTCTGTGTTGTTGTCGTCTTGAATGGGATGAACCCAAAACCGCACCCAGACCTGCTCCTCTTGTGTAAACTCTTCAACTCGAAAAGCATGAATACATGAAGTACGGGCACCGGTATCGACCTTAGCCTTGATTTTATCAATCCCCAGCTCCGGCAGGGCTAGCCACTCACGCCAACCTACTGTTATTTTATTTGTCATATGCGAAGTCACTCGTATGCTCCAACGGCGAGGAGCGCAATAGTAAAAGCCGCTTTATACGGTAATTATCGATAAAGAACAGTGAATTAAATTACTCGCGTCGATAAAGACTATTCATTGATCTTGTAGCGATAATAGACAAGGATAGAAGAAACATTCTGTATTGAAAGTGAAGGTGTTATGTCAGCTTTGATTCATGCCTTAGTGTTAGACGCTCAAGGCGGCGCTGAACAATTAACTGAAAAATCAGCGATTAAGCAGTGGAAGCCCAGTGATGGTGTGCTGTGGCTGCATCTTGATTACTGCCAAGATGATATTGAGCAATACTTGGCAGCGGTACCATTAAGTGAATTTGCACATGATGCCCTTATTGCCGATGAAACACGCCCTCGTATTGTCAGCGATGACAGTGGCCATTTATTGTTTTTGCGCGGCGTCAATCTTAATCCGGCAGATAGTCCTGATGATATGGTATCGATTCGCGTGTTCGTTAGTGAACAGCTTATCGTCTCTACGCGCCACCGCCGCCTGCTGTCGGTGAATGCCCTTGCTGAATCTTTACGTAAAGGCAAAGGGCCGAGCACAACCTCAGCACTGGTATGCCAATTGTGCGAAAATTTAACCTCGCGAATGCAAGGTGTGATAGATGAACTCGAAGATAAACTTGACCAATTTGAAGAAGATGTTGATAGCCAACGAGCACATGATCACAATGCGCTATCACAGGTGCGCCGCCAAACTATCGGCTTAAAGCGCTATATCAGACCACAAAAGGAGGCTCTGCGCGCGCTTGTGAGTCAACAGCCAAGTTGGTTGGCTGACAGTGATACACCGCGCATCAATGAAACCATTAACCATCTGCTGCGCTACTTAGAAGAACTTGATTTGAATATTGAGCGCGCCCAGATAATCCAACAAGAGGTCGCGAGCCAAGTATCCGACCAACTTAATAAGCGTATGTATGTGATGTCAGTGGTAGCAGCGCTGTTTTTACCCCTGGGCTTTCTTACCGGTTTACTGGGCGTCAATATTGGCGGAATTCCTGGAACAGAATCAGCAGCGGCATTCCCGTTGTTTGTTCTCGCTCTAGTGATATTAACCGCCGCCGTCGCTTTGTATTTTCGTATGAAAAAATGGCTATAAAATGCCTACCCACGTGGCCTGCTTAGCTTGCCACGTTCCCCCCTTCACACACGGATGTAGCCCACGTATGAGCTTAAAAATACGCGACTTAGATCAACAGACCCAGTGGCTTAGTAGCGCACAGCGCCGAGCGCTTAAAGAAGTGATCGCCGCCAGCTTTGTCGGGGTCAGCCCTGATGAGTACATGCAATACTATTTTGATGACCCCAAGGCATGTCAGCGTAAGCTCAGGCTTTATTTTGACCATAGCACGCTGATTGGCTATTGCCTGTTAACCTTCACACAGCACGACAAAAGCACGGTAATACGAGCCTCTGCAGCTTTTTACCCACAATATAGAAATGGTGGCAATACCTTCTCTTTTTCCCTGTATCACAGTATTCGCTACTGGCTTACACGCCCTTGGGGCGCTGTGTATTATGCCGATACAATGCTCAGTCCAGCGATGTATCGGGCCATCGCCAAGCATGTAGCAATCATCTGGCCACACCCAGATTGCAGCAGTCCCAACGCGCTGTTCGAGCACTTTAACGCAGAAGGGGTAATAAGCCCTGGCGGCTCTCTTCGTTGTTTAAAGCCTGTGAACCGTACAAGTAACTACAGCATCTCGGAGCTTGCGGCCTTTCACGCCAGTGATAAAAAAGAAATTGCCTTTTACTGCAAAATGAATCCTAACTTTGATGCTGGCATGGGACTATTTGTGATTATTCCCATCCACACTAAGCAAGTGATTTATACCTTAGGCAAGCGATTGTTAAGCGTCTTTAAAGCGCTTTAATCGCTTTGATGGTATCTAGGTGCACTGGAGCGATGAACGACTTACCCGAATATAGCTGCACATTGACTTGGCACAGCGCCATGCAAAGTTGCTCTAATGCATGATATTAACTGCATGGCATAGGCTGATAGCTCATAACTGCCACACAAAATAAAAATGACATGCTCAATATGAAAGAGGGATGGTGATTGATTTAAAGGCGGTAATATTAAGAAAAGAAATGGCGCTCTCGCTAGGGATCGAACCTAGAACTTGGCCTCCGGAGGGCCACGTGATATCCATTTCACCACGAGAGCGCAGTGTCTATGTGTTCAGACAGCGCTTATAGTAAAGGCATCACAAGGTAAATACTAGCCCTAGCCGATCATATGGCGATATTTTCAGCAGCTGTCACTCAGCACCGAGCAATACGATTAAATTTCACTCATTCATGATGCAATTTCGCCTTGGCATTCAAGGTATTTACATTTGACTCATACTTTTGCGTTATTTTCTCTGGCAATCCTGCTATCTTGAACTTTACTTATATCTACTGTGTTGCAAATTTGCTGTTAACTTCCCTCAACAAGCTGTAAGTGGGCTGAGATATCATCATCTTTTTATTTCAGTATTGTTGGCTTGCTGCCGCTATAAAAGCGCACAGCTATTGAGAAGAACAGCGTCTGTTTCACCGTATGTACACTACTATTTATATGCTGTTTGGAGCCCCTATGAACTTGATGACTGCAGAACAAGTTGCCGAATACCTTGGTGTAAAAATTGAACGCGTAAAACGCCTTGCCCGTGAGCATTTGCTCATTGCCAAAAGCCAAGATGATAACGGTGACCCAATGTTCGATAAAAGCGACGTGGAAAGATATAAGGAGTTGGCGCAGCGCCTAGGTGGCATTTAGAATCTCATCGAGTTGTAGTTTGGCTTCATCCACTCGATGCGCAGTGTTATTCGCTCGATACCAAAAATAATTCAGCGCCGCGACTAACTTCTGCATAGCCGTAAACTTAACCCAGTCAATGCGTTGCTCACTGCCAAAGTACTCACTTAGCAACGCGTGCTGTTGTGCCTCAGTCAGAGAGAAACTAATGCTCAGCATGGCGAGATCAAAATATCGGTCGCCGGGCTGAGCATATTCAAAATCAATGCACTGCCAACATCCTAAGTAACTAATAATGTTTTGCCGAATTAAGTCATTGTGACAAAAGCGCATATCTTCAGATTGCATTTTAGTATCAGTGACAACCTGATGCAGCGCTTGCGCATATGCTTGGTAAAAAGGCTGATGCTCATAGCGCTTAAGCTCGGCATGCAAATCAAGGTATGGCCCGCTGCATGGCTGGGCGTGGATGAGCTGTAAACACTTCACAGCTTGGCTGACATCAAACTGCTCTGGCACCTTACCCGGCGCATAATGAAAAATAGCCCCTTGATGCGCTTCATCTACGTACAAGGGCGCCGGACAAGCAGCCTGTTTGGCTAAGCGGCGCTGAGCCGCAATTGCCTCGTGGGGTAATGGCTTGGCATAAAATTTAACCAGCCACGATTGCTCTGCGGTATCAACACGATAGTTTTCGTTGCTCACACCTTGTGGCAAATAGGTAATTTGCTCAATGCGCGTGCTGGGTTTATACCGCCGCACTAAGCTATTAATTGAGGCAACAGATTTAGGCATAGGCCGTTCCTGTGGTGCTCTTATGCTGGTATTGCGCCCGCCAGCGCAGATAGCCGGCTACCGCCATCACCATGTAAAACACAAATAGCACCGTTGTCGGATAATACCCTTTAGCAACATATAAATAGATAGACGCGGCATCAATAACCACCCAATATAGCCAGTTTTCCAACACTTTTTGTGCCACCAAATAGGTCGTTACCACCGCAAAACAGGTGGTTAAACTATCAAGGTAGGCGTAATCAGCATGGGTGTAATTATCCATGATATACCCGGCCACGAGGGCGACCACCGCCGTCGCTGCGATTACCACTGCGTGACGCTGGACAGTATATGAAGTAATGCCTTGGCGGGCGCTATTTTGACGACCATAGCGCCATGCCCACCAACCGTACACCGCCATACCCATATAGTAAAAATGTAGCGCCGACTCCATTAACAAAGCGCCGTTCCAGTACATCAAGGTATAGATTAAGGTGCTAATGAAAGCCGCCGGCCAGCACCACAAGCTCTCTTTCATAGCTAATAGCAAGTAAGCCATGGATAATGCCACAGCAACGTATTCCCACACCGACATGGCACTGAATCCGGCAATAATAGCGCTCAGAGTTTCCATCTTTACGCCTCTTAACTCGCTTCAGGAGAGAGGTCACCGCATAGAAACTTACACACAAAAATAGCCTTGCCGTAGGTTTCATAGGAGCGTTTAATTTCTGCACTCACCACTGACATCACGGTGTCATAATCGCCAAACACCTGAGTTGATAAGGTATTGGTGATCACTTTAATATCGCCATGCGCATTAAGGCGGTCAATGAAATCTTGAATATAGGGGATATAGTCTTGATGCAATGGGTACTTGCTTATTTCTACTGTCAGTTTCATGGGCCTACCTTGGGAAATATAAAGCCGATATTGTAGCCTGTCGCTAACATAAGCCAAACACCCTTGGGGATATTTTTGTCCTTCGCATAAATCACTGACGGCCATAGCGAGCACAAAAATGATGAATTATGGCAATTAGCCTGTTACTGCTCACAAAGCGCTAAATTCGCGATATAGTAGCGCTCACAACAAAAAACTCAGCACACGGATTATGAAACGCATTGCCATTATCGAAGACGAAGCTGCTATTCGCGATAACTACGTTGAAATGCTCGAAGGACAAGGCTACCAAGTACAAGGGTTTGCCGACAGGCCCAGTGCTGAAAGAGCGCTGTTTGAGCAGCTACCAGATCTCGCCATCGTCGATATTGGCTTAGGCAATGAGATTGATGGTGGCTTTATGCTGTGCCAAAGTTTGCGTGCCCGCTCGCATACCTTGCCAATTATTTTTTTAACTGCCCGTGACAGCGAAATTGATACAGTCTGTGGCCTGCGTATGGGGGCTGATGATTACCTTACCAAAGATATCAGCATGGCCCATTTAGCAGCGCGTATTGGTGCGTTATTTCGCCGCGTGGAAGCACAAGAGACGCCCCCGCAAGCGAATGAAACCATAGAGCAAGGCGATTTGGAGTTAGACCTCAAGCGGATGCGCGCCGCTTGGCAAAACCAAGCCGTGGATCTGACCGTAACCGAGTTTTGGATGGTACATTCGCTTGCTAAGCGCCCTGGTCACGTAAAAAGTCGTGATGAATTAATGAGCGATGCGAAAATATACGTCGATGACAGCACTATCACGTCGCACGTAAAACGTATTCGCAGAAAATTCCAAGCCATTGATGCTAGCTTTGATTGTATCAACACCGTCTATGGCATGGGTTATCGCTGGGAAATGAAGTAAATGGCACGATTTGGCTTGGGCCTGCGCAGTAAGGTCATTGTGTTATCTTGCTTTTTATTCGTCCTGCCATGGCTTGGCTACGAGTACGTTTGGGAAATGGAAAAGTACCTACGTAAAGGACAAGAAAAAACCTTGGTGGGCACCACCCGAGCTCTGGCCACAGCCTTACACGAACGCCCGGCCCTGTTTGAAAACGCCAGTCAATTTACCGACAAGGTCGAGAAAGGTCGCGACCTGTACGCCTACAGCATCGATAATGCCATTCGGCTTGATGGCGAATTGGGTGATTGGCAGCCTTATCAAGAGTTAATGTGGCAGTATCATGGCCAATACCTGAGTACCCCCAACCCAGAGCACGACAACGCCGATCTCTCTTTTCGCCATATGGTCGGCAAGTATGGTAATTACCTGTACGCAGTGTTCGCGGTGCGAGATGACATCGTGCGTTACCGCCCCAAAAATGCCCTTGGCGTGAGTCGCAACGACCACTTAAAAATCGCCATAAAAACGCCACAGGGGGAGCTTACGAATTACATTGTCGCGACCCGCGAAGATGGCTGGGTCAACGCCTTTGAACTGCCGTCACTGCAACCCTACACACAAATTCAGGGCTATTTCCGACGCACTGCACAAGGTTATAACATCGAGCTGCGTATGCCCTTAAATATGCTTGGTAACAAACTGGGCTTTGCCATCAGTGATTGGGACGATGGCCAACAGCAGCGCCACCTCATGGCCACCTCCAATGTGCATGATGCCAACCGCCTTGGCACCGTGTTGCTGCCATCGCCTGAGATCAAACGCATTATTAAAGGCATGGGTCACAGCGGCAGCCGTATTTGGGTTGTCGATAAACATCATCGAGTATTAGCACAGTCGGGCACCATTCAACATGCCGATGGCGTCTGGGCAAGCTCGTTACAAGAAAACGAACAACAAGGGGCGTGGCAACGCTTTGAAGAGCGCTTTTTACACCCGCTGTACTATAAAATTCTCACCCGCCCGCCCAGTGATTTTTTAGATACCTTGCACGATGTGGCCGCCCTTGAAGGCAGCCACATAGCCAACGCCCTAAAAGGCAAGCCGGCCTCCAACTGGCGCCTGACACCGGATAACAAAGCCGTTATTCTCAGTGCCGCCTACCCTATTTGGGGTGACGACCAAGTGCTCGGCGCGGTGATCGCAGAAGAGACCACCAATGGCGTACGTACGCTGCGCAACAAGGCACTGGAAAAGCTATTTAACGTGATTTTGGCGGTGATGTTTATCGGCACCATCACGCTGTTTTTCTTCGCTTCTCGTATTTCCTCGCGCATTCGTCGCCTGCGTGACAGTGCCGAGCAAGCCATTGATGAGCAAGGTCGTGTTCGCGGTACCTTAACACTGAGTAAAGACAGTGATGAAATTGGTGACTTATCCCGCAGCTTCGCCAACATCGTTAATCGCTTGGGCGGCTATACCCATTACCTAGAGAATATGTCTTCGCGCCTGTCTCATGAATTACGTACGCCGGTGGCGGTGGTGCGCAGCTCATTAGAAAACTTACAAATGATCGCCACCGAGCCACAACAGCAAAAGTACCTCACCCGGGCTCAGGAAGGGGTTAATCGGCTGAACAAATTGATCACCACTATGAGTGAAGCAACACGCTTAGAGCAAAGTATCTCAACGGCAAAAAAAGAGCATTACGATCTGCAGCAAGTGGTGCATGGCTGTATGCAGGGGTATCAGTTCGCATACCCGCAAGCACACTTTGACATCAACATTAGCGACGCGGCTATTCCCGTGGAAGGTTCAGCTGATTTTTTAGCGCAGCTGTTAGATAAGCTGATTAACAATGCCCTGGAGTTTGCTTACGAAGGCAGCGCGATTGGCGTTTCCCTTGAGCGCCAAGCTCAGCACGCAGTGCTTAAAGTGAGTAACCAAGGCCCGGCGCTTCCTGCGGATATCGGTGAGCATATTTTTGATTCCATGGTGTCGGTGCGCGAGCAAGATAAGCAGCAGCAGCCCCATTTGGGATTAGGCTTGTACGTGGCGCGGCTTATTGCCGATTACCATCAGGCACAAATAAAGGCTGAAAACCTCGCTGATGGCAGTGGCGTGGTCTTTTCACTGACCATTAAAATAATCCAAGATTGATTCACGACCTATTCATTCCTAAAGCGTTAAAGTTAGGCCATCGTCGCAATTATGGAGCACAAATGAGTATGACAGGTCAGCTTCTTCAACCTGAGGAGATTGAGTATATTTTTGCGCTCTTTAATAATAGCGAACACGCTGAGCCAACGCCTCCTCAGCCAATACCCCTTGAACCTAACAGTGAAGGTTCATTACAATAAGGCACGTCTTCTCCTCGTGCCTTATTTTTGTGAAACCACACCGCGCTAAAAAAGAACTTGCCCTACTGCCTATTTTATTTATTGCTATCGCTTTATGTGTGGGTGGTCACTTTGTGTTGCAACCCAACTATCAAGATAGCCATATCGTAGAGTACGCCCTCGCGGCCCTGCCCTTTGCATTGTTTGCGTTAGTCATTATTGCGATACGCATGGCCATCAAACAAGAACAAGATGAGCAGGACGAGGAGTAATCAGGTCGCTACAATACGTGATAACCAAACCAATCCGGCTTGATTGTTTGCGAGCGTCCGCTTGGGGTTAGGTGAATATGGTATTGGTTATCGAGCAAATCCAAGGCAAAGCAGTCATCCACCTCATGGAGGTCATCTTTATGCTGATGGCTCATGTGCGTTAAATAACGTTGTTTGACTTGCTGTTTGGCTTGCTCGGCGCTGTGTGCAACGGTCAATGTGAAGGCATGTTGCTCAGCCATTTTATCCGCTTCATAGGCACCTAAGTTCACAAAATACAAACGCTCCGGACGATTTTGCGGCGTGTCGGCAATGGCAATGTGGTAGCCATCAATATCGTTAACAGCCATATACGAGTCCATATGCACCTTGTCCTTGTCACCGACCCATTGCGCCTTGAGTTTTGAGTAGGTATCGTCAATGGACTCCCCAACCACAAAGCGTACGTCGTGCATTTCAATATGACAGCCGCGAACACGCCCACCTAAATACACCATAAATAACTGCATTAAATTATTCCATGCGTCTTAAAAAAGTCAGTATATCTATGAGTTATTGAGATTGTAAGAGCCTTAAAGTGGCCCTTACTTACTTGCCGATGGCGCGAACTGCTCAGCGTCAATATCGTGCTTTTTAATCAACTTATAAAAGTCACTGCGGTTACGCTTGGCGAGTTTAGCGGCTTGAGCGACATTGCCATCCACCATTTTCAAAACGCGGATCAAATACTCACGCTCGAATTGCTTTTTCGCTTCATTAAGAGCGATGGGTGAGCTCGACTCCATCTCACATTGCAGCGCCAGCGCTACTTGCTTCGCACTGATAAGCTCGCTAGGGCTAAGCGCCACAACTTGCTCCACCACATTTTGCAACTGACGAATATTACCGGGCCAATCATGGCGCAGTAACAAGTCCATAGCATCGTCACTGAAGCGTTTCACCGCTTGCTCTTGGCGCGCCGCAATTTGCTCACAAAAGTAATGTGCCAACAGCGAGATATCTTCGCGACGCTCATTTAATGCCGGCAGGCGCAGATTGACGACATTTAAGCGGTAATACAAATCTTCACGGAAGGTATTTTCACTAATGGCCGTGGGTAGGTCTTTGTGGGTTGCCGACACCACCCGCACATTAACGGGAATTTCTTCACTATGACCTACCGGGCGAATCGTTTTCTCTTGCAGCACCCGCAATAGCTTCACCTGCAGATTCAAAGGCATATCGCCAATTTCATCGAGAAATAAGGTGCCTCCCTCGGCCTGTGAGAATAACCCCACATGGTCCGTGGTGGCCCCGGTAAAAGCCCCTTTTTTATGACCAAACAGCTGTGATTCCAACAACTCTGCGGGCACCGCACCACAGTTGATGGCAACAAAAGGTCCATCACTGACATTGCTATTTTCATGCACCGCTTTTGCTAATAACTCTTTACCCGTACCACTGGCCCCAGAGATCAGCACATTCACATCAGCGGCGCCAACCATTCGCACTTGCTCTAGCAGGTGGTGCATGGTGGCACTGCGAGTAACGATACCATGATGGTTACTTTGCTGACCTTGGCTGTGACCATGCAGGCGCACCGCTTTAGCTAAGGTATCGATCAGCTCGTCTTTATCTATGGGTTTAGTCAAAAAGGCAAACACGCCCTGCTTGGTAGCCTTCACCGCATCGGGAATAGAGCCATGTGCGGTCATCATCACCACTGGCATGGTCGGGTAAAGTTGCTGCACTTGTTCGGCGAGTTGCATGCCATCGATATCATCCATGCGCAAGTCGGTAAGAAGCACATCAAAGTGCTGTTGTTGCAGCTCGCTTAAGGCATCACTGGCACAATTCGCGGTGCTAACCTCATAGTTATTGGCTAACAGGCGAATGGTGAGTAACTTCAGTAGGCTTTCATCATCATCCACTAATAAAACTTTGGACTTAGTACTCATTGTCACTCTCCTGCTGGGTACTGCGCTGCAATAGCTGTTGCTCTATTGCGGCAAGCGAAGACAAGGTTTTTTGCATGCGCGCTTTCATTTGCGCTTGCTCTTGCTTTTGCGCTTGTAACTCCTGGCGCATCTGCGCATTGGCGATAAGTTGCTGTTTCAGCAACCAGAAGTAGCGAGCGCTAGATTCAGGCCAGTAATACTGGGCACTCACGACTTCGAGCTCGGCCAACATTTCTTGTGGCTGCGTTTGCCCTCGTAAGCATAAACGCGCAAAAAATTGCTTCAGTTGCGGCTCGGCAATGAAAGTTTCATCGTTATCCTGCGCCGTGGCGGCAAAACCACCACATTGCTGCGCATGCCATTGCACTAGCTGTTGTGCGCTCGGGTAAGATGGCGGCTGTTTTGGACGCGGTTTCGGGTTGGGCGTACCGACCACTACTGTTGTTGGCGCTTTGGGTTGTTCAACCACAGTTGCACTGGGTTCTGCGCTCCCTAGCAACTGACAGCCGGCACTTAGCATGCTGATCATACCAAGGCTCACCAAGGCGACAAACTTATTCATAATGAACTCCATTACTGATTGAAATGCAGCGTAAAGCAACTGCCCTTAGGGGAAACTGAATGAATATTAATATCACCGTTGAGTTGGTCAACACATTCTTTAACTATCGACAAACCTAACCCACTGCCCTGCAAGCGACTAGACTTGCCCGCTTTGCCTTGGAAGAAAGCGTCAAACAGACGTTCTTGCTCAGCTTTAGAAATTCCAGGTCCTTGGTCGCATACTTTTAATTCAACCTCAGACTTACTTTGACTGATCGCGACGGTGATGGTGGCACCCGGTGGAGAAAACTTAATGGCGTTCGAGAGTAGCTGCACCAAAATCATTTGTACCAATTCGCCATCAAGGCGCAGCATAGCGAGTTTTTTATCACACTGCCAATTTACCTTCTGCTGCGCTAACGCTAAGCGATCAGCAAAATGCTCTAACACTTGATGTTTTAAGTCAGCAAGCTCACACGGGCGCGGATTGGCGGTGCGTGAGCGAATAGCATTGTAATTGAGCAAGCTTTGAATCATCGCTCTCAGACGTTCGGTGCTTTGGCTGATCAGCTCCAGCACATCCTGCTGTTGCTCGTTAATGGGCCCAACGACTTGCTCGCTAAGCAGATCACAGCCTTCCACCATTGATGCTAAGGGGGTTTTTAATTCATGGGTAACATGGCGTAAGAACGTATCCTTTTGCTGCTCTAACGCTTGTAGTTGCTGCTGCATCCAATGTAGTTTCTGCCCCAGCTCTCTTAATTCTTTGGCACCCGTGAGCTTAATATCAACATCCCAATCACCTTTGCCTAAGCGCCCAATCACCCGTGAAAGGTAACTGAGTCGGCTGCTAATACGCCATAGATACCCGCCACCAAAAAGCAACACAATAGGCACCAAGGCCACCAGCCAATGGATAAAGCTTTGTTGTAAATCAGCCAGAGCTTGCTGCGCATGCGTCACTTGCTTTTTAGTGTGTTCATGCAGCCACTGACCATGGGTATTAATCTGCTGGCGTAAAGGAACAAACAATTGTGCGTTTTGCGTTTGGCTATTACGTAATTCATCGCGTGTAGCGCTAAAGGTGGCATACAGCTCTTGCCAACGGCTTTGTTCACTGAATACATCAGCGGCACTGATTTGGCTATCCAGCATCGTATCTGCTTTTTGCCATTGTTGTGCTACCGCCTCACTTAACTGCTCACTTTGCAGTACCCAATTTTGCAGGGTTGCACGCTCTAGAGACTGGAAAAGTTGTTTAAATTCATTGAATTGCTCATTTTTTTGATAACTACTCAGAACCATTTGCTGAGTATTCACCATGTGCTTATCAAGGGCCTGCAAGAACACCACCACGACTAAAGCCAGTGGCACCAACAGAATGGCTACGCCAATAAAAAACTGTGCAAATAGATTGGGCCGCCAACGCCATAACTGTTTTATCAACTTGCCTCCTGTTGCAAATTTGCGAATCCGTAAAACTTTGAAATATATATAAATTTAAAAATTAACGCGCCACTTGTTGCTATTTGGCAACAACTCTACCTAACTACCTTCATGACCAACCTACTAACCCTATGAATTTTAACAAGAACAAAAACTGGCATTGTTCTTGTTAATGCTGCGCGGGTATAACTTAGGCATGATAAATCGGTTATACCTGCTTTTGAATTAAGCCACTATGAATTGGAGGATGCAGTGCGACGTTTAAGTGTTTTCGTTGCTTTTCTCACGGTGATAACAGTCACTTTTGCAAAAAGCCAGGTTTCATTTCAACATTTGGATAGTGATCATAATCACTCTATTTCGTATTTGGAAGCGCAGCAGCTTGATGGTTTAGCGCCTGTCTTTTCTGATCTCGACCGTAATCGAGATAACACACTCAGTGCCGATGAATTTGCTCGGTTCAGGCAACAACAATTAACACCCAGTTAGGATTTAATCGCACTAATCGAGCCATTAATCTTATTCTGGTTGGCGTGTGAAAATCGATTCGTTAGGCTAACAATATAAGTGCGTAGTCGCGCGCAAGGAACTCATATGAAAGTAATAGTCACTGTATTTATCTCATTAATTGCTCTAAGTTCTCTGAGCACTGCCCACGCTGGGAGTGTGGAGTCGCGCTTTAAAGAACTCGATCGCAACCGCGATGGTGCCATTAGTAAATCAGAAGCCGCTCAAGAACCCGCGTTATGGTCACGCTTTAGCAGCTATGATCAGGACAAAGATGGCAAGCTGTCACTACGTGAATTCAGTAATTACGCCCGCCAGTAACGCCCCCTCTTTTTAAAAGTTCATTATACAGTTATGACTTTTGACACATGCGTGTCATTCCTTGATGGATAAACTTGGGCATACACCCATTGCCATTAAGGATAAAACGATGAAGTCACACTGGTTATTGTTAACGACCGCCGCACTGTTTCTGAGCGCCTGCTCGTCGGATGATTTAGAGGAAGAGCTGGAAACCATTAATTTTGGCAGTGATTATTATAAAAATGATTACTACCTGCTTAACGCCACTGACTACGAGCTGGATTACCACATCGCCAACACCCAACTTAACGGTGATGAACGCGACGTGGCAGATGATGATTATTACCTCGCTACCCTAGCAAAAGATGCGCAGCAATATGCCATTACTCACGAGAGTAATGCCAACAGAAAGCTCTCCCTTTATGTTGCAGCAAGAAACGTATTTGGCCCAGTAGCGCAAAAGAAAGTGGAAGTGGAATATGATCACGCATACCACGTTGTCGCCTGGCAAAACGCTGCTCAGATAAACATAAGCCTTATAGAGCAACAGCAAGATAACCAGGACAACGCCTATGCCTTACGTATCTTTGCTGCCGAGCCAATTCAGGTTAGCATTAAGGGACACGCTTTTAGCCTAGGTGCAGGTGAGCTAAGTGCTTTTGTGCATGGCAGTGATTGCGATTCTGACGTAAAAATAGCGCAAAAAAATGTCGACCTATGTACTATCTCGTTCAATCGCTCATACTTACTTGTGGCTAACCAACAAGGCTTAACAGCTTTATATACCGAGCAGTAAACGCATGGACGCAACAACATGAAGGCATGGCAAAGTAACCACTTTATAGCGAATTGGACTGGCTCTGTTCTAGTACTATTCACCTGCGCCATCGTCGCTGGTTTTGTATTTTACTCGCTGCATCATCAACAGGATATACTGCGCTTCAACTTGCCTTACCCAGATGTGTTCGTCGCTGCTGTGTTCACTGGTTTTGTCATGCTGCACTTGTTGCGTACTACGGGCCCACAGAGAACTATTCGATCCCAGAAAATATTGGCCACAGCCCAATTTAGTCTGTTGCTGATACTACTGCTTTGGATAAAAAGCGGTCTCATTTTAATCCTCTCTGTGGTGTATGTAGCAAGCCTTGTCTATCTGGCGCCGCTAATAGTGTGCTTAGCTTTGGCACTGGTTATGCCTTTAGCCTATTTTGCCACCACGCCCACTTCCTACGACCTCGTGAATACTCTCTTATTCATCGCTTATCACTTGTTTGCTCTGCGCTTATCCTACGCCTTACTTGATGAGCGCCGAGCCAACGAGCGCAATAAGGCCCTACTCCAAGAGCTCAGTGCCACCCAGGTTTTACTGCAAGATACCGCCAAGCGCGATGAACGCCTGCGCATCGCTAGAGACATCCACGATTCGTTAGGACATGGCCTAACGGCGTTAAATTTACAACTGGAACTGGCCCAACAACTCAGTCACTCAGCGCAGCCCCCTTTGGCGCAGTGCAAACATATAATCACTGATTTACTGGCGCATACGCGCGATACGGTGAGTACTCTCAGGGCTTTCGATAATATTGATCTCAAGCAGGCGCTAACAACACTGATTGCAGATACTGTTCACCCTGTTACCCAGCTGCATTACAGTGAGCGTGTCAAAGTACGTGATGCGCGAATCGCCGAGTTGCTGTTTCGTGCCACCCAAGAAGCGCTTACTAACGTGCGCAAACATGCGTACGCTACGCGCTGTGATATTTCCTTGTGGCGTCAGCAACAGTGGTTACTTTGGCGCGTTGAGGACGACGGTATGGGTATCAACCACCATCAATGGGGAAACGGGCTCAAGGGGATGCAAGAGCGTGTGATGCAACTTGACGGCGAGCTGACTGTGACTTCGCTAGCGACCGGCACGCGCCTAGATATCGCGCTTCCGTTAGGTGCGGAGGCTGATAGTGATTAAAGTGGCAGTGGTAGATGATCAAAATTTGGTGCTCGAGGGATTGTGTAGCTTATTAGCACTGCATCCTGATTTGCAGGTAAGCGCACAACGCAACCACGCAGAGCATATCGTTACTTGGCTCACGGCCAACCCGGTCGATGTCTTGGTGTTAGATGTGCGTATGCCAACAGTCAGTGGTATTGACGCATTGCGTGAGATCCGCAATGCCAAGCTCCCTGTTGCAGTCATGCTACTATCAACCTTTGACGAGCATGATTTAGTACTCAAAAGCATTCGCCTTGGTGCTGATGGCTATCTACGTAAAGATATTTCCTTCGCGGTGCTCACCGATGCCATCATCGCGCTCAGCCAAGGACAACGCTGGTTACAACCGGCGGTAACACAAACTATCGCCTGTCACGCCTCACGCCCGAATAATCCCCCGCTGTATGAATTTACCCAATACGAAACTCTCAGTATCAGTGAGCTGGAAATCCTCCGCTTGGTGGCTGCTGGATTCTCTAACGCCGAGATTGCCGAGGCGCTGCATAAATCCGCAGGCACAGTGCGCAATCAGGTCTCTGCTATTTTAGCCAAGCTGATGGTGCGCGATCGTACCCGCGCTGTATTGCGAGGCATCGAGCTAGGTCTGATTTAAACGATGGCGCCAAGGCGTAGGCTAATTACAACTTGCGCTCCCCAATTACTGCGAATAACCAGAAGAAGCGGGAAAATTTTATAACCCGCTTGCAGCTTTTACCGAGTCAGCAGCCGCGCACATGTGTCGCTATTCACTGTCCTCTCCCGGTTTTTCATCCTGGCCTCGTTGCTTATGCGCCCCTTCTTCTGGAGACTGTGACGGCAACATCTGCACCAGCTTTTCACCGCCTTTGATACCAAAATCCAAGGTGCGAATAGGAAATGGAATAGTCACATCCACACTGTCGAGCGCCTTTTTAACGGTAATGTAAGCTTGATTGCGGATTTCCATGTAACCTGGATCATCATTTGGGTAGGCTATCCAGAACCAAACCAGCAGATTGATAGCGCTATCACCAAAACCATCGGCGTAAACGGCTGTATCCTCTTTACGAATAACAAAGTCGAGGTTATTGATGTACTCGACAATGGCTTTTTCTGCTGCTTCGATATCATCGCCATAAGAAATACCGACCGGCACTTCGATACGGCGGGTACCGAGATAGTTGTAGTTAGTGAGAATATTGCGAAACAGAATCTTGTTGGGAATAATGATCAACTGACCGTAAAAGTTCTCTACTAACGTATTGCGCAGATTAATTGATTTTACGGTGCCAAACACATCGCCACTTTCGATTACATCGCCGGGTCTAAAGGGTTTACGAATACCCATGGCGACACCGGCAATCAAGTTCTCGGTCATATCTTGAAAGGCAAAACCGATAGCCAAACCGACAATTCCCGCACCCGCGAGCAATGAAGTGACAGTGCCTTTTAACCCTAAGAAATCTAGGGCGATAAACACCCCGAGCGTGAGAATCAAAATCTTCACGATAGAAGTCATTAAACCTGCAATCTGCTCGGAGTCCAAAGAGCGTTTTAATACTTTGCTAATGATTGAGCCTAGCACCCGCGCCAACAGCGCAAAGACGATAGTAATGACAATCGCCACCACTAAGTTAGGAATATGACTGATTGCGGTCTCTAGCCAACCACCGAGTTTTTCTTCAATGAGTTTTTGTGCTTTTTCGACATTGAAATTAGCGAACATGCAATGCTCCATTCATGCGCATAAGTAGATAAAGCGTAAATGATGCAAGATAGCTGCCATATTAGTGGGAAAGGTGACTGGGGAAGGGTTTGCGGGCTCTCATCTTCACCTTCAAAGAGAACAGCGGAGCCCTATGTGGAATTAACTTTGCTCGTCGCGCAAAAACACCGGCTCGTTGTCATTTTTCGTCGCTTCAGCGCTGAAATAGTACCCCGCGCTATCGAAACGTTGTAAAGCCGATAACGAGTCCACTTGGTTTTCGATAATATAACGCGCCATCATCCCTCGCGCTTTTTTAGCATAAAAACTGATGACCTTGTATTGGCCGTTCTTACAGTCTTTGAATACAGGCGTAACAATCGTCCCGTTGAGTGCTTTTTTGTCCACTGCTTTGAAATATTCATTCGAAGCCAAGTTAACCAGCGTGGATGTGCCCGCCTGCGCCATGGCTTCATTTAATTTTTTGGCGATAACCTCTGCCCAAAATTGATATAAATTTGTGCCTCGGGGGTTATTTAACTTGGTGCCCATTTCTAAGCGGTAAGCCTGCATCAGATCCAGTGGTTTTAACACCCCGTAAAGACCGGAGAGAATGCGTAGATGCTGCTGCGCATAGGCTAAGGCTTTATCCTCTAAGCTTGATGCATCAAGGCCTGTGTAAACATCGCCATTGAATGCAAACACCGCTTGTTTTGCATTCTCAGGGGTAAATGGCTGCGACCACTCACTAAAGCGTGCGGCATTGAGCCCCGCTAGCTTATCGCTAATCTTCATGAGGCTGCCAAGCTGCTGCGGCGAAAGCTCGCGACACACCTCGATCAGCTCTTCACTGTGGCTCAGCAGCTCTGGCTGCGTGTAGTCCTGCGTTGGCGCAGGCGTATCGTAATCAAGATTCTTTGCTGGAGATATAACAGTAATCATAATTGCAGTTGACTTGCCTAGTAATTAGTGTCAATTTCAACATTAAATAAAGCAAAAATCACGCTTTATTCAAAAATCGACCTTTCTACCTGCAAGTTCACTTGTACGGTGCGCGTCGGTTCCATGCGCGCTAGCCAATAGCGACATCAATGCACGGACAATTGACCTCCCTTTGGTTGTCACTTAGGTGCAACATAAACGAAATAACCTATGTATGTTTGTCTGGCGTTTTCAAGCAACAGGCAAGCTCAGCAGATTTTATGCTTGGAATGAGGAAAGCACATGACTACAGCACTGCAACAGTTGAAAGCACATTCAACCATTGTAGCCGACACCGGTGATATTGAAGCGATTCGTAAACATCAACCTCAAGATGCAACGACTAACCCCTCTTTGCTGCTTAAAGCGAGTGAGATAGAGGCATACAAGCCCTATCTAGATAAAGCATGGCAGTATGCCAAAGAGCAAAGCACTGATGCGCAGCAGCAACTCGAATTAGCCTGTGACTATTTTGCGGTATTAATCGGTAAAGAAATCGCTGATATTGTGCCTGGTTACATCTCCACCGAAGTGGACGCGCGTTTATCATTTGACACCCAAGCAACCATCGCCAAAGCCAAACAGTTACTCGCGCTGTATGATTTAGAAGGCGTGAGCCGTGACAAGATTTTAATTAAAATTGCATCGACATGGGAAGGGATCAAAGCTGCCGAGCAACTTGAGAAAGAAGGCATTCGCTGCAACCTTACGCTGTTATTCAGTGACGCCCAAGCCCGTGCATGCGCCGATGCCAATGTTTACCTTATTTCACCTTTTGTGGGCCGTATTCTCGATTGGCATGTTGCTAACGGGATGGAGAAGCCTAGCGATCCATTGCAAGACCCAGGCGTGCAATCGGTGCGCAGTATTTATGACTTTTACAAAGGCCACGGCTACGACACTATCGTCATGGGTGCCAGCTTCCGTAACACCGGTGAAATTCTTGCCTTAACGGGCTGTGATCGCCTCACCATAAGCCCTGCATTGCTCGAGGAATTAGCCGAGTTGCCGGCTAATACAGATTACTTGTTAAGCGGTGCAAACGATGTACAACCTAAGCCTGAAGCACTCACAGAGAGTGAATTCCGCTGGTTGCATAACGAAGACGCGATGGCGACTGAAAAGCTCGCCGAGGGAATTCGTGCTTTTGCTAAAGCTCAGCAAGATTTAGAGGCTCGTTTTAAACAACTCTAACACCATTCGGCGGCCCACAAGGCCGCCATTTCTCTGCCCTTTCCGCTCGTAATAGAATTATCACTTTTCTGTAACCTTGGTTAAACATTTTCGTTTTATTTTTATACCAACTGTGGTATAGATTGATTGCGTTAGTTATACAGGAGAGTGTCATGGATAGTCTGAATGAACTAATAAAAATAATAGAAGGTCCAGAGACCAAAAAGACATCCGGTCGAAATAAAAAACGTAAATGGCGCGAAATCGAAGCACTAAAAGATAAGCAACGTCTGCGCAAAGAACTGCAAGAACTAGACTTGTTCAGCGATGACATTGGTTTAGAAGAGTTAGATTTTTGATACCAACATAAAAAAGAGGGCCTATATGCCCTCTTTTTTATTGCGTTATATTTGCTCGGCTAGAGTCCAATCAATGGCAGCTTGACCTTGGTTGGTAAGGATTTCATTGGCTTTGGAAAAGTGACCACAGCCAAAAAAACCTCGATGTGCTGACAGCGGCGACGGATGAGGAGCCTTAAGCACATGGTGCTTTTGCGTGTCGATGTGCTTGCCCTTTTTCTGAGCGTGTGCGCCCCAAAGCAAAAACACAATGCCCTTGCCATGTTGGTTAAGCTGTTCGATGACCACGTCAGTAAAACGCTCCCAGCCGAGGTGCTTATGCGAGTGTGCTTGCCCTTGTTCAACGGTCAATACGGTATTGAGTAGCAACACCCCTTGGTGTGCCCAAGACTGTAAATATCCATGTTGAGGGATGCTGAATCCAGCGATATCTTGCGCCAATTCCTTATACATATTCGCCAATGACGGCGGCGGTTTTACCCCTGGCAACACCGAAAAGCATAAGCCATGCGCTTGGTTTGGACCATGGTATGGGTCTTGACCCAGTATCACCACTTTCACATCTTCAAACGCGGTGGCGCGAAATGCCTCAAATACCTGTTCTTGAGGCGGATACACAGCTACGCCCTGCTCTCGGCGTTGGCGCACATAATCCAAGGTTTGTTGAAAGTAAGGCTGCTGTTTTTGCTCTGCTAATAAATCAGACCAAGATGTCATGCTGCTCGGTTCCATTAAAAAAACGGCCCTAAAGGCCGTTTGTTATCGATATTGCTAGCTTACCAAATTAACCTAATTTCGCCAGCAGCGCTTGCCGTAATTGTTGATAATCTGCACTCATCGGCTCAGCAAGGCAAGGTTTAGCTAAGGCATCGCTAAGCGCCTTTGGCATCGCTAATTCAACATTTAAAATCTTCTCCACGCTGGCTTGAAACTTAGCCGGGTGGGCCGTAGCTAGGAAAATCCCCTGATGCTCAGGTGCTAAATCCGCTTTTAACCCTTCATAAGCAATCGCGGTGTGTGGCTCAGCTTGATAGCCCATGCTCTGTAATTCACGCATCGCCACAGCGGTTTGCTCCTCATCCACAGCATGAGAAAAGAAATCGTCATAGCTGAAACGACCACTGTCTAACATCGTTTGTACACGAGGCCAGTTATTGGGCCGACTGACATCCATAGCATTAGACAGAGATTCTTGAGTCTCATGCGGCTGCCATTGTTTGGAAGCGATGAAGCGCGGCACCGTGTCATTTTGATTTGTTGTTGCCGAGAGTTTTTGAATGGGTAAGCCAATCAGCGAAGCTATCATCGCTGCGCACACATTACCGAAGTTACCGCTCGGCACCGAGATGTGCGCTTTGTCTCGCTGCGCTTTGGGCAACTGCGCCACCGCCTCAAAGTAATAACATACCTGCGCGAGTAAGCGACTAATATTAATAGAATTCGCAGAATTAAGGCGCAAACGTGTTTTGAGCTCGTCATCTAAAAACCCTTGCTTAACCATGGCCTGACAATCGTCGAACGAGCCCTTAACACTGTAACAGTGAATATTATTACCTAAGGTTGTAAACAGCTTTTGCTGCGCCTCTGATATCTTGCCTTCAGGGTACAGGATCACCACATCGATGTTCTCTTTGCCATAAAAAGCATGAGCTACTGCAGCGCCAGTGTCACCACTGGTGGCTGTGAGAATAGTGACCTTTTCTGAGTTACTGAACTGGGCAAGGCACTGCGCCATAAAGCGCCCACCAAAATCTTTAAATGCCAAGGTAGGGCCATGAAAAAGCTCTAAACAATGGAGGTTGTCGGCAACGTGAACCAAAGGTGCTGGAAAAGTAAACGCTCCCTGCACCATTTCAGCGACCACATTAGGACTCAATTCATCGCCAATCAAGTGCGTCAGTACTTGTGTGCTGCGCGAGACAAAATCCATTTCCAATAAGGCATCCATATTATCCAGTGGCGTTAGCTGTTGCGGAAAAAACACTCCTTGATTGCGCCCTAACCCCGTTTTTACCGCCTCAACAAAAGACACCACTTGGCTATCATCTTTTAAATTATACAACCGCATTATTCTTTTCCCTCATTCAAAACCCGCGTACCTGCCGTATCTATCTGACAAATATGACTAAAGCCTTGTTCATTTACATAGTTCTGCTGTAACCACTGTTGGCAGTTTTTAGCATCATTGATATTGTCACATAGTGCAAAAAGCGTCGGCCCAGCACCAGAAATACTCACCGCCTTCGCGCCTAACTCTAGCATCGCCTTTTTGGCGGCACTGAAACCGCTGATCAATTCACTGCGATAGGGCTCAGCAACCGTATCAATCATCAGCTCCATCGCTAACTCATGCTGTTGCTGATGCATTAGCGTACAAAATGCACTGAGACGCTGAGCAAATTCAATACCATGGTGTAAGCTCATTTGCTGCGGCAGCACTGCTCGAGCCTGAGCGGTATTGAGAGTGAAACCGGGAAACGCGACCACTGGATACCAGTTACTGGGAGTGGGGATCGTCAGTGAACGACCGGGTATCAGCGCCCCTGTGAGCTGCAAACCACCAAGCAAACACGGCGTGATATTGTCATAATGACGAGCGCCGCTGACCTTAGCTTCAAAATCAGCCATGAGCTCAATGAGCGCATCCTCGCTGAGCTCAGTGCCGGCAAATTTATTCAGCGCTGCAAGTGCCGCAACCACTGAGCAGGCGCTGGATCCCAGACCTGAACCAATGGGCAGGTTTTTCACTAACTCCATACGCGCTGTCGGCATATCTGGTGCGGCCGTGGCACGAAAGTGCGCCATGCACATAAAGGCTAAATTTTGCTCTGCCTGTTGTGGCAATTTATGGGCGTAAGGCCCTGAGCACACAAATTCTGTTTCAGCGCTGGCGCTAATTCGCACCACATCGCCCAACAAAGTGCCATCAATGGGTGCAATAGCCGCTCCCAACGCATCAAATCCAACCGCAAAATTACCAATCGAGGCCGGCGCATAAACTTCAATCATGGCCCTCTCCTAACGTGGTAAGGTTTTCAGAATATCAGCGAAAACTCCCGCTGCGGTCACTTCGGCTCCTGCGCCATAACCGCGAATAACGTAAGGCTTGGGCTGATAATACTGACTCAAAATAGCTAAGGCATTTTCGCCGTCACGAATGTCATACAACGCATGTCGACTATCAACGGCTTCAATACCAACACGACAATGACCATCTTCAATTGCGCCAACATAACGCAAGACCTTTCCTTCGGCTTGGGCGCTGGCAACCTTATCGGCAAAGTCTGAATCAAGTTGTGGTAATTTAGCCATAAACTCATCAACGCTTAGTCCCTCGGCAAAGCCCGGCGGCAATACCGACTCCACTTCAATATCATCCAGCTCAAGTGCCAAACCAGACTCCCTAGCGATAATAAGTAGTTTACGGGCGACATCAGTCCCTGATAGGTCATCACGAGGGTCCGGCTCAGTAAAGCCATTTTCTTTAGCTTTGATGGTTGCTTGTGACAGGCTTAAGCCATCACCGATAACACCGAACATATAAGATAACGATCCCGATAAAATGCCGCTAAAATGCAGAAGCTCATCACCGGCACCGAATAACAACTGCAGGTTATCGAGCACCGGCAAGCCGGCGCCAACATTGGTTTCATACAAAAAGCGGCGATTATTGCGCTGCGCAGCGAGTTTGAGCTGCTGATAGTAAGCCTGCGAGCTGGTATTGGCCTTTTTATTAGCCGCTACCACATGAAAACCAGCATTAAGGAAATCGGCATACTGAGCAGCGAGCGCACCAGAGGAGCTGCAATCCACTAACACTGGGTTAATCAGATGGTTTTGCTTAACGAACTGTTCCAGCAAGGTTAGATCAAATTGCTGTGAGGTCTGCGCCAATGGCTGCTGCCAATTTTCTAGATCAATCCCGTCACTGTTTAACAGCATCTGTCGGGAGTTGGCCACGCCTCGGACTTTGAGTTTGATATTACGTTGTTGCAACCATTGTTGTTGCCTACGCACTTGGCTTAGCAGCTCGCTGCCAACAAGCCCACAGCCGAGCAGGAAAACATCAATAGAAGGCACATGGGTAAAGAAGTTTTCATGACAAACCTTCACTGCATCATTACATAACTCACCATCAACAACCGCAGAAATTGAACTTTCTGTTGAATCCTGGGCTATGGCAACGATATTCACTTGAGCCTGCGCCAGCGAGGCAAAGAACTTCGCTGCTAAGCCTTTGTGTGCTCGCATGTTATCGCCAACTAACGTAACAATCGCTAAATTCCGCTGCACTTGTACAGGCTCAATAAGCCCCGCTTTTGACTCAAGTTCAAAAGCTTGTTCGAGAGCATGCAGCGCCAAGGCTAAATCTTGCTGATGCACGCAAAAGCTAATGCTGAACTCACAGCTGGACTGGGTGATGAGAACAATAGAGACATTATCGGCTGCTAGCGCAGTAAACACTTTGGCCGCCATGCCGACTTTGCCTTTCATGCCCGGCCCTGACACCGTGAGCATAGCCAAGTCTTGTAAACTTGAGATCGCTTTTACCGGCTCACTTTCAGTGACTTCATCACTGATCAATGAGCCGGGTTCTTTACTGTTGTGGGTATTTTTTATCTCACATGGCACGCCCGCTTTTGCGCATGGCACAATGGTTTTGGGATGCAAGACTTTAGCGCCAAAGTAAGAGAGTTCCATCGCTTCTTTGTAAGACAGAAAATCGACCTTAGTGGCCCCTTTGATATAGCGAGGGTCAGCGCTATACACACCGTCAACATCGGTCCAGATTTGACAGATATCGGCCTCTAAACAAGCGGCTGCAACAGCAGCAGAATAGTCGGAGCCATTACGCCCTAGCGTGGTCAATTGGGCATCGTCATTGGCCCCAGTGAAGCCAGGCATAATATATATTTTTGCGGGGTTAGCGTGCAAATATTCACGAAACTGTAGTTTTGATACATCTAGATCAACTTCAGCGTTTAAGTAGCCACCGCTGGAGCGGATAACTTGTTCCGCACTCATATAATGAGGGCGAAAATCATCGAGTAGCACCTGCATCAAGGCCACACTAATGCGCTCACCAAAGCTAATTACATAAGCGAACACCGAATCCGGGCACTGTCCTAATAAAGCCACGCCTTCTAGCTTTTGTTTTAACTGCGTAAAATCGGGCCAGTTTGTAGGCTGCTGATTTTGCTCACACACTTCGTCTTTCAAGGTATGTGCACGCTCATAAAACAGTTGCCACTGTGACTGGATATCTACACCTGTCGCCGCACTCTCAGCTAATCCCACCAATGTATCCGTCATACCGCCGGGGGCTGACAATACCAGCAGCATTTGCTCTTTGAGCTCCTGGCGGACAATCTCACTTACTCGCTTTAAACAACTGGCATCGGCCAGTGACGAGCCTCCAAACTTTAGTACTTGCATGTTTTCCTCATTCCCAATAACACCTTTTTACCAGGTCGTGACGATAGGCCAAAAAAAAGGCCTATGCTCAGTGAGCATAGGCCTTTTTTCTCTGCGCACCGACCCATGCCACTATCCGCTAAGGATGGTGGTGGTAATAATGGTGGTCAGTGTTGCGTAATTTGTGTTCATGGTTCTAGACTGCACGAAAATGACTATTTCTGTCAACAGCTAAAGAAAAGAAAAAATATGCTTTTTAGATATAACTAAGATTAGTAAACGCCAAATTTATGCAAAACATCCGCTAAAGCATCTGTTTTTACCGGTTTATTAATGAATCCAAGGGCGCCGAGTTGCGCTGTGCGCTGCTTCATTTGCGACTGTACGTCGGCAGAAATAACCACTACGTAGGTTTCTATTTTGCGTATGCGCATTTGTTGTAATACCCCGATACCGTCAATTTTCGGCATGGTGAGGTCTAAACAGAGAAGATCAAAGTGTTGTTCGCTCATTAGCGTCAGTGCATGTTCACCATCTGTAGCGTGCGTCACCGCGCAAGGCAAAATAGACATAACCGCTTTGCTCGCTTGTTTTCGAGCCATTACGGAATCGTCACAGACTAACACCTGAAAAGCCATTACTACGCCATTTGAGGGTAAAACTTATATCAGTAGGTTATACCATAGCTATAAACAAATCTTAACACCGCAGGCCACAGATTTTTGTTAATCTGCAGTCTTTAAGCTATTATTTTATTTATTTTTTCAAGAATCTTGGCTAGCTTTAGGTTTTTGAAGCCAATGGCGAATTTAGGGCTGATAATTGACGTTTTATCATCGCTTTTTCATGGTTTATACAAGGGCTCTGTACTCGTATGTTACATAATAGTTTGTCGAAGAAGCTCCTAACCAGTGTTTTGTCGGTGTATTTTTTACTCACATTTGTTGTCACTTGCGGCCAAGTCTTTGCTGAGTACTTGAATACCAAAAACTACATACGCGATGAACTACAAACACTGCAAAAGACCTTTAGTGGCAGCCTTACCCGCGCAATTTGGGAATTAAATACCGATCAAAGTATTACCATCGCCGAAGGGTTAATAGCTATTCCTATGGTTGAAGGAATTATTGTCCGTGATGACAGCGGCGAAGTGATCTCTCAACTCGGGCGCTCTTTAGACATTCGCGAGCTCTACTCGCAACAATTAGTGCAAGATTCTTCTATCATAGAAGATACTCCCTCCGGATTATTTGGTTACACCTTTCCGTTAATTTTTGAGTTTTCCGGGCGCGCCACCCAAGTGGGTGATGTCACGCTTTTTTCCAGCCGAGATGTGGTTGTCAGCCGTATTATCGTGTCAATCTATCTTCTGGTCGGCAACGCCATGATCAAAACCGCGTTTTTGATCTTATTGTTTTTATTGGCTTTTCGTAAACACCTCACCCATCCGCTCAATCAACTTACCGAGCAGATTGAAAGCCTTGAGCTAGATGACTTAGAAGGGACAAGAATAAACCTCGATAGTAATGAAAAAAACGAGTTGAATGTCATGGCGCAGTCATTCAACAACATGATCAATAAAGTAGTCGAGTATCGCAATAAACTAGAGCACACCCAAAAAGAGTTATTGAAAAGCAATGAAAAACTAGACCAGCAAAACTTACAGCTGGAGCAAGAGGTAGCAAGAAAGACCTCAAACCTAAGCCAAGCGATGATGGATTTGCAGCAGCAGAAATATGAGCTGGAAAAACAAAAGCTCAACTTAACGGAGGAAATTGAACTGCGCCGTCATACCGAGCAAGAGTTGCTAACCAAGCAAAGCGAGATGCAGCGTTATGTCGATGAGCTCAATTTGGCCCAAGAGCGCTTGCTTGGCTCGGAGAAAATGGCAGCGCTGGGTGGTTTAGTCGCGGGTATCACTCATGATATCAACACGCCAGTGGGAATAGGTGTTACCGCAACCTCCTTCTTACAAGAGCGTCTCGATGCCATTGAGCATGCTTATAAAGAAAAAACACTTTCCCCGAAAGCGCTAGAAGAGTTTATTAAAGATGCGAAGCAAAGTACTGAACTGCTCACTTCAAATCTTGCCCGCGCCTCAGAATTAGTTGCCAGCTTTAAACAAATAGCGGTCGATCAGGCCAGTGAAGCGGTGCGCACCATAAACTTTAAAGAGTACTTGGGCGAGGTGATTCGCTCACTGCATCCAAAAATTAAGAAAACTCAACATCAGGTGGATGTAAACTGCCCCGATAACTTGGTGCTTAATTTACCTGCTGGTGCTATTAGCCAAATCTTCACTAACCTAATTATGAACTCACTCATTCATGGCTTTGAAGATGTCGAAAAGGGCACTATCACTATTGATGTGAGCGAAAATGATGGCCTAGTGGATATCAACTATCGTGATAATGGTCGTGGTGTTGATGCCGAACAGCTAGATAAACTGTTTGACCCCTTCTTTACCACCAAACGTGACCAAGGCGGCAGTGGTCTGGGCACTCATATCACCTTCAATTTGGTTAAACAAACCTTGGGGGGCGAGATTGAAGTGAGCAGCGAGCCGGGCCAAGGTTTGCAATACCGGATTACTATCCCAAAAGACTTACCAAAGCCAATGCAAATGTTTAATTAGTAAGGTGACTCCTGCTATGATGGCGCCACATTTAATTCGAGCCCACAGCTCAACGGAAGTAAAACTATGTGGTTTAGCAACCTTATCTGTTATCGCTTTAAGCAAGACATCAGTTACCAACAAGACGATTTTGAAAAAGCCCTAGAGCAAGACGTATTCCGCCCCTGTGGCAGCCAAGACATGCATACCTTTGGCTGGACCAAGCCGTTTGGCAAACATGGTCAGATGCTCAGTCACTTCTCGCAAAGTACTGTTTTAGTGTGCGCTAAGCGGGAAGAAAAAGTACTGCCCCCTGCGGTCGTCAACGAGATGGTGCAGGAGAAGGTCGATCATTTAGAAGCTGAAGAAAACCGCCGCGTTAGCAAAAAAGAAAAAGATGAGCTAAAAGAAAACATTTTGCATTCTTTGCTGCCGCAAGCATTTAAGAAGTCTAGCCTCCAATTTGCTTTTATCGATATGGAAAATGGCTGGGTTGTGGTCAATAGTGCCAGCTTTAATAAAGCAGAAGAGTTACTTGCGTTATTGCGCAAGTCACTAGGTACATTGCCTGTTGTGCCAGCGTTTGCAAATTATGATCTTGGCTTATTTTTAACGTCGTGGTTGAAGGAATTCAACGCTCCAGAAGGCTTCGCGATTGGCTTAGACGCCGAGTTGCAAGAGCAAGATGACAATGGGGCACAAGTGAAGTTTAAAGGCCATGACCTATCCAGTGATGAGGTTAAAAACCACTTAGATAATGGCAAAGAGGTCACTAAGCTGGCGCTGGAGTATCAAGAACGAGTGAAGTTCTTATTGCAAAATGATGGCTCTATTAAACGCGTCAGTTATGCCGATACGTTAAAAGAAGAAAACGCCGATATTCCTAAAGAAGACATGGCAGTAAAGCTTGACGCAGACTTTATTCTTGCCTCGGAAGAAATCAAACAACTCCTTGATGCATTGACCAATCAATTAGGCGATGCCGAGGATTTGTAAGTACAATGCATAACTGAAAAAGGAGCCTGAGGCTCCTTTTTTTAACTGAATATTTCTCTTATATCACCCACGACTTCCTGATACTCATCGTCAGCAAATATTTCCACAGATGGGATAATCCCTTTATCGACATAAACATTCAGTGCGGACGACTTATCTGACACTTGTAAAATGCCCTCCATGATCGCGCCCATGCGGATGAAATCGACAAACTCCACCTCTTTAGGGCGATAATTAGGGTCGGCCCAACACTTTGCTACTTCTACGAATTCATCAGAGAAGTCCCAAGCGGTTAAAATAGCAGCACCAATGCGCCCTGCTAGTTTTTGAATGGCATGAGCTAAAAAACTCGGATTAGCAAACACCTCTGGGTGCTTCTCAGCCTCGGTGAGAATAGGCAAAATACCAATATTGTAGGTCAGTGCTGCCAAGGTGATAGTTTCGGTATTAATCGTGTCATGACGCTGTTGCTTGCGAAAATTCTGCACCAGCGCTATCGAATGGCAGGCAACACGAATTGTCTTTTGCCATGCCTTATCCATATAGCCTTTGATCAGCTCATGCTGAGAGACGAATAGCTGCTCCATGGCCATCGCTGTGGCGATATTTTTTATCTGCCTTAGTCCTATGCGCGTAACGGCTTGGTTTATAGTCGTCACCTTCACCGAGCGACTCATCAAGGCGCTATTCGCAACTTTGATCATCCGAGCTGCTAATGCGGGATCATTGGCGATCACGTCCGCCATATCATGTAAGGTTATATCCGGGTCATCTGCAGCGTTACGCACTCGAAGTGCCACTTCCGGCAAGGTTGGCAGCACCAAAGTATCGTTATTTATGCGGTCAACCAAGATGGTCAGCAAAGCGTTTTCTGTGGACATGTCGCCAGTACCCTTTAAGTCAGCAAAGCCGTTTTTTCTTATAAATTAGCTATAAGTTACCGATAAAGTTTAGAAAGTGATAGCGCAATTGCCCATTTATTTACAAAAAATAATTACCTATGTTCCCATAATCATTATTGCCAGCCAGCCCTTGAGTTGCTTTAATGCCCAACAACACGGGGCTCTCCCCCGCTATAACCGAATCATAAACTCTCTCAATGGACTGTGTTTTTTGTCTTACTTTACAGTCCAATAACGAGTTACACCGAAAGAGGATCCCATGAGTAAATTGTCGAAAATTTCTCAAGCACTGCTTATTAGCTCTGTATTCGCACTTGGCGCCTGCTCCAAGCAACCACAGTCAACTACTGAACAAACAGCGGCGAGCGCACAACCAAGCAGTGGCCCTGAATTGATAAATATTGAACGCGAGCGGCTTAACATTTACACCGATTTTGAGCTCAATACCGACTTGTCACACCTAAGCGGAAATCAGCAAAAAATGCTCGCTAAACTGATTGATGCCTCAAAAATTATGGACCAACTGTTTTGGCGTCAGGCTTTCGGTGGCGAGCAACAAGATTTCTTAGCGAGCCTAGATGATGAACAAGTGCGTCACTTTGCCAAGATTAACTATGGTCCTTGGGATCGCTTAAACGGCGATCAGCCTTTTTTAAGCGGCTATGAGCACAAACCAGCAGGGGCTCAATTTTACCCAGCTGACATGACGAAAGAAGAATTAGAGCAAAGCAGTGTAAAAGATAAAACAGGCCTTTATTCCATCATCAAACGCGATGACAAAGGTGAGCTTTACAGTGTGCCTTATTCAGTAGAATACGCCCAAGCATTGGAAGCTGCCGCAGATTTGCTGCGCCAAGCGAGCGAACTGGCCGATAATAAAGAATTCGCTAACTACTTGAGTATGCGTGCCGATGCCTTGCTAAGTGATGACTATCAAGCCTCTGATTTTGCTTGGATGGATATGAAAAATAACCCCATTGATGTGGTTATTGGTCCGATCGAAACCTATGAAGATCAACTTTTCGGTTATCGTGCGGCTTTTGAATCCTATGTTTTGGTCAAAGACATGGCCTGGAGTGAGCGTTTAGCAAAATTTGCGCAATTCCTTCCGGAGCTACAAAAAGGTCTGCCTGTGGCGGAGCAATATAAGCAAGAGGTTCCCGGTTCAGACGCCGATCTGAATGCGTATGATGTCATCTACTATGCTGGCCACTCCAATGCTGGCAGCAAAACCATAGCCATCAATCTGCCTAATGATGAGCAAGTGCAACTGGAAAAAGGCACTCGTCGCCTGCAACTTAAAAATGCCATGCGCGCTAAGTTCGACAAAATCCTCATGCCTATTGCCGCTGAGCTCATTGTGCCCGAGCAGCGCAAACACATTACTTTCGACGCCTTTTTTGCCAATACCATGTTCCACGAAGTGGCGCATGGCCTAGGTATTAAAAACACCATTACCGGTAAAGGCACCGTACGCCAGTCGCTTCAAGAGCACGCGAGTGCATTGGAAGAAGGCAAGGCGGATATCCTTGGCTTGTATATGGTTGAGCAGCTATTGAAAAAAGGCGAGATTACCGAGGGTACGTTAGAAGATTACTATGTCACCTTTATGGCTGGAATCTTCCGCTCTGTGCGTTTTGGCGCATCCAGCGCGCACGGTAAAGCTAATATGATCCGCTTTAACTTCTTCAAACAAGAAGGCGCGTTCTCCAAAGATGAAAACGGCCTATATCAGGTAAATATGGATAAGATGGCTGCAGCCATGAGCAAGCTATCAAATTTAATTCTTACCCTGCAAGGTGACGGTGACTATCAGAAGGTGGACCAGCTCGTTGCTACCATGGGTGAAATTAAACCTGAACTGGCCGCTGATTTAGAAAAGCTCAGCAAAGCGAATATCCCTGTGGATGTCGACTTCATCCAAGGCAAAAAGGTACTAGGCTTAAACTAAGCCAGTATTTATAGACGACATAAAAACAGCGCCTTTCGGCGCTGTTTTTTTATAGCTGCAAATTCTCTTTAATCTGTTGAATTTGCGCTTCAGTATAAGGTTTAGGTGGGTGTACCCCCCACACCGGTTTGGGCCATGCGGGGTCTTGCTCAAAGCGAGCAATATGATGAATATGCAACTGCTCAACCATGTTACCTAAAGCAGCAACATTTAATTTTGCCGGTTTGAACACAGTTTTTAACATACAGCTAAGCTTCGCCGATTCACGTCCTAACACGATTTGATCGCGATCACTTAAATCAATGATCTCTTTTAATCCGCTTTTGCGCGGTACCAGAATAAACCAAGGGTACTGGCTGTCATTCATTAACAGCACTTTACACAACGGCCAATCCGCCAATTCAATACAATCTCGTTCCAACTCTGGTGCTAATGCAAACATAGCATCCTCCTGTTGCTGCAAGTTTAGTGGCATAAAGTTGCGCTTATGACAGTGCATCAGTACCATCAACGCATCACTACAACAATAAGGTTTACCCGTGTCTAATACAACCAAATACTTATCTGTTGCCTTGGCTGCAAGCTTAGCCTGCGGCGCAGCGACTGCCAAAGAGCTGACGCTCGAGCGCATTTTTGATGACCCTAGCTTGGCTGGTAAAGCGCCTGTAAAGCTTAAGTTTTCTCCAGATGGTAGCCGCGTTACCTACTTGCAAGGAAAGAAAGAAGACTACAATCGCTACGACCTATGGGAATACAACCTCAAAGACAACAGCAACCGCATGTTAGTCGATTCGCAAGCATTGTTCTCAGGGCCGGAAAATCTCTCTGATGAAGAAAAAGCACGCCGTGAGCGCCAACGTATTTTTGGCCGTGGAATTTTGGAGTATACCTGGTCCAAAGACGGACAAGCGTTGCTTTTCCCACTCAATGGGGACTTGTATTACTATCAACTGGCCAGTGGCGAAAGCCGTAAGCTCACCGATACCGAAGCGTTTGAAACCGACGCGCGATTCTCACCGAAAGGCAATTTTGTCTCTTTTATCCGCGACCAGAACTTATATGCCTTAGAACTGGCCAGTGGCAAAGAAATCCAGCTCACTCAAGATGGCGGCGGCGTCATTAAAAATGGCATGGCTGAGTTTGTGGCGCAGGAAGAAATGAGTCGCATGACTGGCTACTGGTGGTCCGGTGATGAACAGAAAATAGCCTTTACCCGTATCGATGAGAGCCCCGTAGAAGAGGCGATTCGTAACGAGATTTATGCCGACGAAGTGAAGCTATTTAACCAGCGCTACCCCTATACTGGCACCGACAATGTGGCCATAGAGCTAGGCGTTGTCCGTATTGATGACAAACAGGTTGATTGGATTGATTTAGGCACCGACAAGGATATTTACATTGCCCGTGCAAAATGGCTCAAAGACAACCACACTCTGTCTTATCAATGGCAAAACCGCTCGCAGCAAGAGCTTGAGCTGCGCTTTTATGATAGCGCCGAAAAAACCCAACGCGTGGCCGTAAAAGAGAGCAGTGATACATGGATTAACCTGCACTTCGATCTGAAGTTTCTGCAAGATAAAGAGCACTTTATCTGGGCGTCAGAGCGCGATGGTTACAAGCACCTTTACCTGTACAAGGTCGATGGCACACTGGTACGCCAAATCACCCAAGGGGATTGGATTGTTGAGTCATTAAAAGGCGTTGATGAGCAAAATGGCGTCGTGTATTTTGCCGGTCGCAAAGACACGCCGCTGGAAAGCCACTTGTATAGCACCCCCCTATTTGAAGCTGGTGAGATTACGCGCATCACCGCAGCGGGTGAATATCATAACGTCGTTCTTGCAGAGGATAGCAAGACCTTTATTGACCGTGCCTCGTCGGTAAATCGCCCTCCCTATGTTGCACTGCGTAAAACCAATAGCGACTTTGTCACTTGGTTAGAGCAAAATGCCATTGATGAACAACACCCACTCAGCCCTTACACCAGCGACTTAGTAGAGCCTGAGTACGGCACCATAAAGGCACAAGACGGTCAGGTAATGCACTACCGCCTGTTCAAGCCTCGCAAACTGAATAAAAAGCAAAAGCACCCGGTCATTGTCAATGTATATGGCGGCCCACATGCGCAGCGAGTTACCAACAGCTGGCGCAGTAAAAACCTATACTTTCAATACATGGTGCAACAAGGCTATGTGGTATTTCAGCTGGATAATCGCGGCTCCTACAATCGCGGAAAGCGCTTTGAAGACGTGATCTACAAACACCTTGGTGAAAGTGAGGTGCAGGATCAAATTAAAGGCGTCGAGTTTTTACGCACCTTAGATTACGTAGACCCGCAGCGCATAGGTATTTATGGCCATAGCTACGGCGGTTACATGGCGTTAATGGGGATGTTTAAAGCTGGCGATTATTTCAAAGCCGGTGTATCAGGTGCTCCTGTTACCGACTGGTCGTTGTATGATACTCATTACACAGAGCGCTATCTTGGCCACCCAAAAACTAATGCCAAAGGCTATGAACAAAGCGCGGTCTTTCCATACAGCGATGGCCTCAAGGGTCCGCTCATGATTTATCATGGCATGGCTGATGACAACGTGCTCTTTACCCACGCCACTAAGCTGTTTAAACAGCTACAAGACAAGGCGTTGCCGTTTGAAATGATGACCTACCCAGGCTCGAAACATAGCTTGCGAGGTAAAAAGGTACAAACGCACCTGCATCAAACCATTACCAACTTCTTTAACCGCCATTTTGATATGGCTCAAGAGTAAGTTTCTACGCTTCAATCAGGCCAGCTTCTGCTGGCCTGATTTCTTTTACAATCTACTGAAAATCCATACTTATTTTTAGGCTCACTCACTTAGAATCGACTAAACTCATAGCATTACCTCGTTCCAAGGATTTGTTATGCAGCACCTTCGTCGCCTTATATTGCACTACTCGTTCTTGCCCTACTCGGTATCATCATCTTAGTCGCGACCTCACTGACTAACCAATACAGCTCTTTGCTGGATGGGCAACATGAGAAAACGCGCAACCTAGTAGAAAATGCACACAGCATCGCGGCGTATTACCACCAACAAGCACAAACGAGCGCCCTCACGGATGAGCAAGCGAAAGTTGCCGCTAAAGATGCCATTCGCACTTTGCGCTATGGTGATTCCAATTATTTTTGGATCAATGACACCAGCCCGACCATGGTCATGCACCCGTTTAAGCCGCAGCTCGAAGGCAAGTCATTAGCTAACACCGCCGACCCCGATGGCGTGAAACTATTCGTGCAAATGGCTGAGCTGGTCGAGCGTCAAGGTGAAGGCTTTGTGCCCTACAAGTGGCCAAAGCCAGGAAAAGATCAACCTGTCGATAAAATAGCGTTCGTTAAGGGGTTTGAACCCTGGGGCTGGGTGATTGGCTCCGGCGTTTATATTGATCACATTGAGGACTCGTTTGCACGTAGCAAAACAATTCTTATCCTCGAGGGCGTTGTTATTCTCGCGGTGCTGTTAGTGATGGGCTATTTAATAGCACAAAGTGTGATGGGGCCTATTCGTCACGCAGCAGACATGATGAAAGATATAGCCCAAGGTGAGGGAGACCTAACCCAGCGTTTAGACAGCAGCGGCAATGACGAGGTCTCTCGCCTTGCCAGGCACTTTAATGATTACACCGAAAAGATGCGCCAATCCATAGAAGCGGTCAATGAGCAAGCCAATAAAGTGAGTGAGCATGTGGCGCAACTACAATCGACGGCCCAGCAAAATCAACATCATATTGAGCTGCAGAGCGACAGCTCAGCACAAGTGGCCACAGCAATGGAACAGGTAAGTCACCAAGTGAAAGACATCAGTGATTATGCCAATAACGCCGAGCAAGCTAGCAACGAAGCGAACAGTTATGCAGATCAAGTAAAATCAGTGGTTCATAACACAGTGAATGCGATCACCCGTTTAAGCACACAAATTGAACAAGTCGCTGAGGTGGTGCAGCAGTTAGCCAGCCAAAGTAATAATATTGGCAGTGTACTGGATGTGATTCGCGGCATTTCCGAGCAAACCAACCTTTTGGCGCTCAATGCTGCCATAGAAGCGGCTAGAGCCGGCGAGCAAGGCCGAGGGTTTGCAGTTGTTGCAGATGAGGTGCGCACGCTAGCCAGCCGCACAGGCCAAAGCACCGATGAAATTCAAGCTATGATCGAGCAGTTGCAACAAGGTGCGGAAAAAGCAGTGCAGGCCGTACAAAACAGCCAACAGATCTCGGACAATACTGTTGAGTCCACCGCGAATACCACCGAAGCATTGGATGAAATCAACCGCTTGGTTGACTCTATCCGGGAGATGAACGCTCATATCGCCCGCGCCACTGAGCAACAAAATGACGCCTCTAGCGAAGTGTCGCAGCGGCTCAATGATTTAGCCCATGCAACCAATGAGTCGCTCTCCAGCACACAGGTTATGAACCAGGCGAGTAACGAACTAGAACAGGCCAGTCAAACACTCGACGGCATAGTTAAGCGCTTCAAAATATGAAGTCATCGCTTTCCGGTCATAAAAAGGCCGCCCAACGGCGGCCTTTTTAGCTTAACAATATCGGCTATTGCTGCCAGCGTTAGCGACAGTATTTAGCAAATAAGCTTGCTACCGTAGCCGCAGTTGGTTTTCCATGCTGCCAATCGCCGCCTTCCACACCACTGCCGGCAATATCCATATGTACATAAGGAAGCGGCTGCTCGCTATCTAAGCCATGCTTATCTAACCCACCCACAATCGCCAAAAAGGCCATCGGGAACTGGTGGCCCCGAGCAGTGACTGCCGATGCGGCATTATTACTGGAAAGCACATCGTCAGCTAAGGTGCGTGGTTGCACAAAATCATAGTCTTCGCGACGCGAACGCGATACCTCGGCGCAATCGGCCCATAAGTCACCCTGCTCCACCAATTGCTGTGAGAGCTGCACTTTACGCGCTGGACCATTTTCAACATAGGCACTATAAGGCCCCACAGCTCGGGCGGCATGCCCGGTGAGAGTAGCAACGGTAAAGAGCTCAGGATTCACCTCGCCTTTAGCCACTTCTTTAGCCTCACTGAGTAAATCACCCATTGCCAAGCGGCCCTCAGCATCGGTATTACCAATGCGCACGCGGATGCCTTCACGGCTGGTAATAATCTCATCAGGAACAAAGCAATCCGAACCAATGGAATTACGAACCACGGCCAAATAGGCAATCACTTTGACTCCTTTAGGCTGTGCTTCAGCGACGGCTTTCATAAACCCAGCGACAGATGCAGCACCGCCTTTATCGCGACTCATGCCGGCCATGAAGCCACCAACTTTTAAGTCCGCACCACCGGTATCGTAAACAAGGCCTTTACCGACAAAGATCAACGTGCGTTCAACATTGCCTTCAGGCACATAGACCATTTTTACCACGCGTGGGTGATGACGCTCTACCGCATAGGATGCGCGAGCGACGGTACTAAGCAATGGATACTCTTTATCAATCGTCGCGATATCACTGATCACATCAACCTTCACCGCAGTACCAGCAAAAGCCTCGACACAATAATCAGCGAAGCGAGGCGGCGCCATACGCTCTGGTTCAGTGCCACATAAATCGCGTGCCACATATTGGCCGGCGGCAATCGCATTGACCTGTTTTAGTTGTTCATCTGTAGCGCCGACTAGGCTAATCGTACTCAGTGCAGAGATAGCATCGCCATGATATTCACGTGCTTCTAAGGGCTGCCATAACGCTTGGTTAGCACCTAAAAAGGCCACTTCCAATGCGAACTCGTAACCTGGACGCTGTTGAATATTATGCACATATAAAGCCGGCTTGATTGCACCTGCTTCCTTCGCTACGGCAATGCCTTTTTTAGCCGCTTCAAAGACACGGCGCACATCATCATAATCCCGCCCTAAAGGGCCTGTGGGAGTCACAATCAAGCGCTTACCTGGCGCTTGTTCGCTGACCAATAATGCCGGCTGCTTACCTACACGGCTATCTATCGCCGCGTGAGCATTGATTTGTTCAGCATAGGCTTGGGGCAGCGCATCAAGGGAGTCACAGATAATAATAAGAGCATCGTTTTCGCTGGTTGCACTAAGTGCATCAAGACTAGCGCAAGACGTAGCGCGTGCATAAGACATAAAAAAGGTCCTAATCTAAAACAAAGGACCTACATTATCGGTGATTTACTGGTTCTTGACTAGCGAAGCTCTGCGCCACCTTAGGGATTGTAAAGTGGCGTTGACAAGTTGTGCTTACGCTTGCTCTGAGCCTTGCTGTTTTTCCCGCTTATGTTTAGCGATCACAGACCACGCCTCAAGCATGACCAACACACTGACAATAAGGACGATGGCATCGAGTACAACAAGCAACCAGTTCCCCTGTTGGTAGTACTCAGCAAGTTTAATGACCCCCGCAAAGAACGCCATAATCAATACAAAGACCATAGGGATCAGCGTGAATTTAGCCGGACGTCCTGCTTTTATAAGCATCACCGAGATCACCAGTAAGGTTAAGCTGGCAAGGATCTGGTTGGTAGAGCCAAATAGCGGCCAAATAATCATGCCACCACTGCCAGATGCACCACCGGCGCCAAAGGCAAGTAACAAACAACACCCCACCGCAACTAACGTAGCAACGACGCCATTTTTAAGTGCCGATATTTTATAAATGTCGCCCCACTCTTGAATGATATAACGCTGGAGACGCACACCCGAGTCCATCGTTGTGCCTGCAAACAACACCACCATTACCGCCAATAGGGTTGACGCAACTTCGGTGGAGATACCCCAGCCACTTTCAATTAAATTAGCACCGCCAGTAATAAAAGCACTCACACTGCCAGCGCCTAAATGACTGTATATTTCATGCCACTCCTCTGGGGAAACAGCTAAGGCCACACCACTAACGGCCACCAGCGTGATAAGTGCTAAACATCCTTCTCCCACGGCACCGAGGTATCCCACAAAGCGACCATCGGTCTCTTTATTCAGTTGTTTTGAGCTCGTTCCTGAAGACACGATGCCATGGAAGCCTGACACCGCACCACAGGCTATGGTGACAAACAACAAAGGAATAATACTGGGCGTGTCAGCAGCGGTTTGCATGTTAAACGCAGGAGCTGTGATATCAGGCATAGAAACAAAGACTGCACCGTAGAGCAGAACCAGCCCCACCAACAGCTGCATGCCGTTAATAAAGTCGCGCGGTTGCAGTAGCATCCAAACAGGTAATAACGAAGCAATTGCTGCATAAACGAAAAGAATAATGATCCAGTTGGCTTTATCCGCTAACCCAAACATTTCACTAGGCAGCGCCAGAGGCATTGAGCTGCCCATGTAAATCGTCGCGTAGAGTACGCCAACACCAATGGCACACAAAGGAATAAGCGGCATATTTCGACGCAGCAGCTGACCTATCACTAAGGCCACCACAATCGCCGACCATGCTGGGAATACCGCATTAGGTTGCGATACAAACGAGTTCGCAATCACCACGCCAAATACCGCATTCACCATCAACAGCACCAAAAACACCACAATCATAAATAAAGAACGGGTGCGTGAGCCTATGACTGATTCTGATAACGCCCCCATGGATTTACCCTTGTGCCGAGCACTGGCCCATAAGGCCCCCATGTCGTGAACACCAGCAAAGAAAATCGTACCAAATACCACCCACAATACAGCAGGCACCCACCCCCAATAAACCGCAATTGCGGGGCCAACAATGGGCGCGGCCCCCGCTACCGAGGTAAAGTGGTGTCCCCACAATACCACTTTATTGGTTGGCACATAATCAACGCCGTCTTGGAGCTCATGAGCTGGAGTTACAAACTTATCGTCCATTTTGAAGATTTTTTCGGCGATAAACTTGGAATAGACGAACCAGCCAAATAGCATGCCGACAATACCAAGCAAGACAATAACTACTGATTGCATAGTCTTCTCTCTTTATTTTTGTTGTCATTACAATACGCTTCGCTTTAGCAAAGTGTATTAGTCGCACGAGCACAGGCCGACGAGGCTAAGTGCCTAAAGTAGCAATTTACCTTATCAGCTTAGTTTAAAAATTCATTAACGCTTTAGTCTAAAATGCTTAACTGAGTAGCTTGTTGCTGTTGCGGTGAAATTCCAACGCCTAGGCCCAGTAATCTCACCTCTGGAGTGTTGCCCCGTTGGTAGGCTTTCGCCGTTAGCGCTGCGAAAGTGTCTAGATTCAAGGCGAACCCACTTTGATCAGCGGTAGTCACCTGAAAATCGGCAAACTTTACTTTGACTGACAACTTGTTAATAGCGTTGCTAAGTTCGTTGCGCTCAAGGCGTTGTTGCAACTCCTCGAGTAAAGCGGGTAAGGCCTGGTGACATTGTAGCAATGAGGTTTTGTTATATTCGTAAGTGTGTTCGACGCTGAGTGACTTGCGAATGCGCTCGGTTTTAACTCGCCCTATTACTTCGCCTGCGCACTTTTGGTATAAGGACACACCAAAATTCCCTATATGCTGCTGCATCCAGTTTACTCCCTTATCCAGCACATCCTGGCCTTTGTATAATCCTTTCTGATGCAACCGCTCTAGCGTCACTTTGCCAACACCGGGGATTTTTTTTAAGTCCAACTGAGCAAGAAAGTCTGGCAGTTGCTCAGGAAGAATTACGCATTGCCCATTGGGCTTATTCTCGTCGCTGGCTATTTTGGCAACAAACTTAATAGGTGCGACTCCTGCTGAGGCTGTCAGTCCAGTTTGTTGGAAGATATCTTGGCGAATTTGCTCAGCAATAAGTGTGGCACTACCACGGCATACCTGTGCTTGAGTCACATCCAAGTACGCTTCATCTAAAGAAAGTGGCTCGATAAGGTCCGTATAACGGCTAAAAATGGCACGAATTTGCTGTGAGATTTGTTTATAAAGTTGCATCCGCCCCGGCACAATAACTAAATCTGGGCACAATTGTTTCGCATGATAATTAGACATCGCCGAACGTACGCCGTACTGACGAGCAATATAGTTTGCCGTTGATAGCACCCCACGACGGCTTCGCCCGCCAATGGCCAAAGGCAGGTTCGCAAGTTCAGGATTGTCGCGCATCTCTACGGCGGCATAAAAGCAATCCATATCAATATGGATAAATTTCTTCATCGCGCTTGTGTGAGGCAAGGGCAGCCCAACAGTTTTAGGTGAAGCTATAGTGACAAAAAGTGTAAGAAAAAGCCACAAACAACTGTATAAAACACTGTATAGACAATCAAACTAGGGTTTTGGTGCGTTATCTCTGCGCTTGCTACGTTTAAACAGTCCAAGCCAAAAAATAAGCTCACCCACGACCGCCACCAGCACCAAGGCAATCACACCTTGGCGACTACCGATGGCGTAGCACAACAGCGCCAAAGGTAAGGCCCATAGCCACAGGTACTTTCTCAGCGTCATTGATGTTTCTCGTAAATGTACTTAACTCTACCTTACTCAGTGCTCGCTACGCTGTATACGAGCAAAATGTAAGCAGTTATTGCTGGTAGCGTACTAAACGCACAAATACATCACTGCTTTTAGCATGAAGACTATTTTTACCACTGTAAAATTCATACACCCAAGCATGATCTGCCGGTGTTACTGCAGATGTGCTGGACCAGTAATTATCATTACTAGCATCTAAAAACAGGTCTAAATTTAGGCTGGGCTCAACACATCGATGTTCAACAATGGATGCGAGTTCTTTACTGTTAGGCAAGTGCCAGTCATCAAAACCGGCAAACTCATCATTAGTGGCGCTTTGCAGTGCCTGCTGCCAGCTAAGCTGTTGCGCCGCCCCAGAGCAACTTTGCAGTTCAGCATCGAACTGTTGCCCATAGCTACAACGTTGCCACATCAGCCCAGTGGCGTTATCAGTAATCGTACCATCAGTATTAATCACAAAGCGCTCTGCCGGGGTACTAGCTTGCAGGTTATAACAGCGCTGTTCAGCCCAAAGCGATGTACTCACCACAGCCGCCACGATTAGAAACGTATAATTCATGATCACTCCTATGGGTTGCGCACCAAACGTACGTAAGCGGTATTACCTTTGGGGTAAGCCAAATCGTTACCTGAGCTCATATCGATAATAAAGGCTTGAGATAATGATTGTCCGTCAACGCTGGTGCGTGATGTCCAGTAGTTTAAATGCCCCAGTAAACTCACCGACGGGGTGTGAATAAAATAGTCCGGGCTAATCATGTGTGCCTGACCATGACGTTGATAATCCACCAAGCTCAGCAACTCTACATAGGTAGGTAGGCGCCAATTGGCACCACCGCAAAAGTCGATGGCATTGACCTCATCAATATATTGTTGCACTGAGCAATCGACATCACTAGGACATGAGCTATTGGCTGGCGCGCGCTCACTCCCGATAAGCACGCCTCCCTCACCGTTAAGCGCCCAGCTGTAGTGATTCTGACCTTCGCGCAAGTCGGTATTTGGTAAAGTGTGGGTGTTGGCTTGTTTCACTTCCCATATAAGGCCAGTGACATTATCGCGTACACAAGCAAACTCGGTGGCAGAGTCGGGCAATTCGTCGGCAAATTCATTCAGTTTAGTAAAGTCAAAGGCCATATCCCCTTTACCCACTTTGTCTAAGCGCTGCGCTACACTGTCTCGGCCTTGCTGCGCATCTTGCCCTTGGAAATCGGTGCTATCACAGCTGATTGCTTGGCTGTTATTAAAGCACGCGCTCATACCAGTGTCGTTAATCAGCCCCAACGCGCGACGCTGCACGCTCACAGTGACCTCATCACTTGCACTGCGGTTAAGTTCATCGCTCACCCTAACGCTAAAGCTCAGTTGTTGTGCTACATCGATGTCGGGAGCAACAAACTGCGTTTCGCACTGGCGCTCACTGGCGAGGGTCACGGCACTGCCGCTTTGTTGCTGCCAGTAACAGCTAAACTGACCACTCACCGTTTCACTATTACCGGCATTAAGCGTCACAGTGTCAAACTCAGTGACTTGCTGGTCGTCCCCTGCGTTAGCGATGACCACTTGCGCGGTTTTATTTAGCAGCAGGCTATACTCGGTGCTCACTTGACCGCCCTCGTCATCACTGACAAACACAGTCCACGCAAGCGTGGTATCACTATCTAGTAGCGGGTGACGAAAACTTAAAGTGGCTTCATCCACAGCGCTAAACTGCAGTTGCGGGCCCTCAGTTTGTTGCCATAGATAACTCGCAATAAAGCCGTTTTCATCAGGATCGCTAGAGCCAGCCGCACTCAGGGTGACAACATCATTATATTGTGAGGGCAGTTGTTCGGGGGCAATTTGCGCTATGGCTATCTGTGGTAACTGGTTTGCTGAAGCGATATTAATGGTAAGCGTGTCAGATACTAGGGTATTGTCTGGGGCCCGATAATCGACCTTAATTTGCGCCGCCCGGTCACCCTTAACGTCCGGGAGCATCAGCGCCAACTCTTGCTCTTCACTGGGTAGCCCTTCGATAGCCGGGCCGGAAAGTTGTTGCCACCTGAAAGTGCCTCCAGGAGGTGACACTTGCGCGTTGATAATTAATTCTGATTTTTCTACCGCATCGCGATCAGCACCAACATTAATACTCGCATTTTCAGTGACTTCGTCGCTGCCACTGCCACCACAGGCAACCAATCCCGTGGCCAAAATGATGCTGAGCGCGCTATGAATAAATCGACCCATGATGTGCTCCCAATTATTGCATAGCCCTACCAACGCAAGTTGCTTGCCAACATCATCAACAAACCGCATTTATCAGGTGTTATAAATAACTGTCCTGGTGAATACGAACAAATAGTTTAGTACCAACTTTGGAGTAATCGACTTTGTATTCTCGCCCATCCAAAGCTTGAATAAATAGCAAGCGTTTTTCTTCTGCAAAAACATCCGGGCTGGCAATGTACACCATCTCAAGATAGCGCTCTTTAGCCTCTCGACGATTTTTGGGAAGCTCTTCTTTAAAGGGCTCTAGGCCGTGCTGAGTCACTTTAATTTTTGGCTGCTCTTCGCCATTAACTATGACCAAATCCAGCTTCTTAACTTTATGAATGATGGTATTACGACCACTTTTTATAAATGCTCTATCGTCAGACATATGTCTTATCCTGTCTACTTGCTACTGTGGCTATTGAGTTGTTGCAACTGCACCACAGTGTTAGCCGGGTCGCGTTGCCATCTATGTAATAAATAGCTGAACGCCCAAATATCACGGTCTAACATAGCGGCGGGTATTAATATTTCATACCCAGTCAAAAATTTTAAGTTCTTCATTCTATTAGCAAACATAGCTAATAATCCAGTATATTTTTGCCCCGACTGGCTGACGTACTCGGTATCCTCAACCAACCACTGTGGCGGGCATTCATTGCCATCGCGGCAATACGCTTTGATCGCCTGCAGCAGATAATGACGTTGTTCCACCAGCAAACGGCCCGCCAACCGGGGTGAAAGCTTATTTAAGAACTCATCTTCTCGCTTTAAGCTCAGACCCACAACATTTAACTCGAGCGTCTGCATTGCTTGTTCGATACTCACCACACCGACCTGTTGTAGGTTATCGACATCGAGCTGCCACCAGCCGTATTTATGATTATAGCTAAGTTTCTGTTTGTCGAGAAAAATGCTGTAAAACGGCTCTCTCAACTTTAAGTACCCCACTAGCATGCCAACTAAAGCGGCGCTTAGTAAGAAAATCTCCGCTATCAATATGTCAGCGCTTTTAAACTGTATAAACAACACCAAGAAAACCAAGACAATTGCGCTGGTAATGAGTATTTCGCTGCCATGACGCGCACTGTGGGCACGAATTTTCGCGTATCGGCTGACGCCTCCCTGTTCTGAGGGCTGCGTATTAGGGGGCATTTTTTTATTACTCATACGCTCTCTTTTTGGTGCCACTACGTATACTCCTATTGTACGTATAATTTGCGAGTTTTATACGCAGCAAGGGTAGGCAAAGGTTACAAAAATGCGGCAAATTGGGAACACAGTGCATCATTTTGCTGAATTTTCGGTTAACACACAAAAATACAGGATTGGCGGTCTATGTGTTAGAGCGCAAGTTTGTAAACTAAGCTCTCACCTTTTTCAGCCGAGAAACCATAGGTACCGTCGATGAACCACAGTAGGCATTCGGGCAAGGCACTTTTCCCTGTCATTATTATCATTTTCTTAGGGCTGTGTATTTACTTATATCTGCCCAAAGGGCAATCACAGCAACCCAACATGGGCGCTCAATCAACTCGCGTGCAAGCTCATACCGTGACCAAAGACAGCCGAGCTATCACCGTTGATGGTATCGGCAGCGCGCGAGCAAACCAGGCCGTATACATTAAAAGCGCCCAAAGTGACTATATCGACAGTATCCATTTTGATGATGGCGATAAAGTGCAAGCAGGACAACGACTGGTGCAATTACGAGATACTGAAGAGCAATTGCGAGTCAAGGAACTGCAAGCCAACCTCTCTGAAGTAGAGCGGCAATTGAATCGTTTGACCGAGCTGGCCCGTTCACAAGCCACGGCAAAGTCACTGTTAGAAGAGCAACTAGCAAAATTCGAAGCCACCCAGGCTCAGCTTGAAGCAGCTAAAACCAAACTCGCGGAAATGCGTGTTACCGCGCCCTTCTCGGGAGTACTAGGTAAACGCATGGTGTCTAAAGGGGCATTCGTGAGCACCAACACTGAAATAACCACCTTAGATGACATCAGTGTGATTAAAGTCGACTTTAATGTGCCAGAGAAATACCTTGCGCAGCTGGGTGTGGGTATGACAGTAACAGCGCGCAGTGACGCCTATCCAAATCAGCTGTTTACCGGCAAAGTGTCTCATGTCAGCTCTCGTATCGACACCAACACCCGTAGCGTGCCAATTAGCGCCAGCTTTGCCAACGAAGACAATATCTTGCGCCCAGGTATGTTACTGGGCACGCAGCTGGAATTGCAAACCTATGAGGCCTTATTGGTACCAGAAAAGGCCATTATTCCACGCCAAAACAAACACTTCGTTTTTCAAATTGTGGAAGGTGTTGCCAAAGAGGTCGAGGTGAAAATCGATAAGCGCTATAACGGTTGGGTAGGCATCAGTGAAGGTCTAAGCAGTGGCGATCAAGTGGTCACAGAAGGCATTATTAAACTGCGCTCAGGCTCAGCCGTGACCGTAGAGGAGGCTGCGCTGTGAGAATCACCGACACTGCGGTTAAGCGTCCGGTTTTTGCTATTGTAATCAACCTTTTATTACTGACCTTCGGGTTGGTGGCATTCTCAATGCTGCCCCTTCGAGAATATCCGGATATCGATAGTCCCATTGTCAGTGTCAGTACTGACTACACTGGTGCTTCTGCGGAAATTATCGAAACTAAAATTACTCAAGTAATTGAAAACCGCATCTCCGGTATTGAAGGCATAAAAAGTATCACCTCCTCGTCGCGCAATGGCCGCTCTAATATCACTATCGAATTTAATATCGACCGAGATATCGATGCGGCGGCAAATGATGTGCGAGAGCGTGTGTCGCGCGCACTGGACAACCTCCCCGACCAAGTGAGACCTCCGGAAGTATCTAAATCCAATTCCGATGAAAGTCCTATTGCCTGGTTTGTACTCAATAGCTCTACGATGAATACCTTGCAGCTATCCGATTATGCTCAGCGCTACATTGTTGATCGCCTTGCGGTTGTTGACGGCGTATCCAATGTCCGAGTGGGTGGTGAACGCCAGTATGCAATGAAGATTTGGCTAGACCGCGAGGCCATGGCGGCACGGGGCGTTACAGCCAGCGATATTGAGCAAGTTTTGCGAGCTGAAAACGTAGAGCTGCCAGCAGGGGAAATCGAGTCTGTTGATCGTGATTTTTCGGTCCGTACCGCGCGTAGCTATATAAGCCCCACTGACTTTCAAAACTTGGTTATTGCTCGTGGTGATGATGGCTATCTCGTGCGCCTAAACGAAGTCGCCGATGTACAGCTTGAAGCCGCCGACGAAGAGAGTTTATTCCGTGGTAATGGCCGCAACATGATTGGCCTAGGTGTGGTTAAACAAGCAAAGGCTAACACCCTCACCGTGGTGGAGAATGCCCGCAAAGAATTAGAAAAAATCAAACGCAACCTGCCCCCAGGTACCACCATCGAAGACAGCTATGACTCCTCTATTTTCATTAAAGAGTCTATCGATGAGGTGTATCGTACGCTGGCCATATCAATGGCCTTAGTGGTTTTGGTTATCTATCTGTTCTTGGGCAACGTGCGCGCCACGTTAATTCCAGCAATCACCGTCCCTGTAGCCTTAGTTGGCAGCTTTATGTTTTTACTTGCCATGGGCTACTCTATCAACTTGCTTACCCTGTTGGCACTGGTGCTTGCTATCGGTTTAGTGGTCGATGACGCCATTGTCATGTTGGAGAATATTCACCGCCGTATTGAGCTTGGTGAGCCTCGATTACTCGCTGCGTATCGCGGCGCTCGCGAAGTGGGTTTTGCCATTGTCGCAACCACGCTGGTACTGATTTCCGTGTTTGTGCCCTTAGTTTTTATGGATGGCCGTATCGGCGCTTTATTCACTGAGTTTGCCATGGCCGTGAGCGCAGCTGTGTTCTTCTCCAGTATCACCGCACTCACACTTTCCCCAGCTCTGTGTTCAAAAGTGCTGAAGCAAAGTGAAAGCGAGGGCCGGTTTAGTCAATGGATGGACCGTCAATTTGCAAAACTTGAAGGCGCTTATGCTCGCACTCTTGAGGGCAATGTTCGACGCTCAAAAATGTTGGCCGTGGTGCTGATGCTAGCGGGCCTCGCCAGCTATCTGCTGTTTCAGCAGATTCCATCTGAACTGACACCTAAGGAAGACCGAGGCACCTTCTTTGTGATGATGAACGGCCCAGAAGGCGCAAGCTATGAAAATAACGCCGCCAATATGGATAAAATTGAGCAACGCTTGTTGCCCTACGTTGATGCCGGAGAGCTGAACCGTGTTCTGGTTCGAGTGCCGGGTTGGGGTGGTCAAGGTGGCGTTGCGATTATCGGCATGGCTGATTGGGGCGAGCGCAAACGCGATACCTGGACGGTAATGAATGAGATCAGCGGCAAGATGCGTGAAGTAACGGATATTCGCGCCTTTGCCATCATGCGCAGTGGCATTGGCGGCGGCGGCTCTTCGCGCCCTGTTGAATTTGTTTTGCAAGGCAATGATTATGACGAGCTTGCCGATTGGCGTGACCGCATTATTGCTCGGGCAGAGAAAAACCCTGGGTTAGTGCGTATCGATCACGATTATAAAGAGACCTTTCCACAATTTTTGGTCAGTATCGATAAGAACAAAGCCGCCGACTTGGGGGTCTCTGTCTCTGATATAGGCCGCACCTTGGAGACCATGCTCGGGCAACGCCGTGTCACCACCTTTATCGACCGTGGTGAAGAGTATGATGTGATTTTAAAGGGCGAGAAACAAGACTTTGCCAGCCCACAAGATGTCTCTAATATCTATGTAAACTCACGCTCCGGGCAACTGGTGCCTCTTGATAGCTTAATCAGTATCTCTGAAGAAGCCACAGCGTCTAGGTTGAATCGTTACAACCGTATGCGCGCTATTACCTTAAGTGCCAACCTCGCTAGCGGCTACACTTTAGAGGAAGCCTTAAGTTTCTTAAACCAAGTGGCTGCCGAGGAAAATGATATTGATGGCGCCATTGACTATAAAGGGGAGTCACAGTTGTTCTATGAAGGCGCCTCCGCCATGGTGTATGTCTTTATTCTGGCATTAACGGTGACTTTCTTGGTATTGGCAGCACAGTTTGAGAGCTTTGTTCACCCCTTGGTGATCATGCTCACTGTACCACTGGGGATTGCTGGGTCGTTATTTGGTTTGCATATAACCGGTTTGACCCTCAATATTTACAGCCAAATTGGTATCGTTATGCTTATTGGCTTAAGCGCCAAAAACGGTATTCTTATTGTTGAATTTGCCAACCAGTTGCGTGATAAGGGTCTGGAATTTCAAACAGCGCTAATCCAAGCTGCCACACAACGTTTGCGCCCTATTATTATGACGTCGCTAACCACAGTGATGAGCTCGGTGCCCTTGGTGCTAGCAAGCGGCCCTGGAGCTGAAAGCCGCATGGTTATTGGTGTGGTGATTTTTACCGGGGTAAGCATCGCGACCATACTCACCTTGTTCGTAGTGCCCAGTGCTTACTATGCCCTTGCTCGTCATACTCAGTCACCAGAGTATTTACAGCAACGCTTGGCAAAACAGCAACAAGACAACCCGCTCAAACAGCAATAGTGCACGAGAAATGCTCACCTGCGAGGGAATTACCCTCGCAGGTGAGCGATAGACATCAGGTGGCCGTTCTACTGTTAAAAGGTAAATACATCGAGGTGTTAGTATGACAAATTTACACACAGCCACCTTTGGCGGCGGTTGTTTTTGGTGCATCGATGCGGCCTTTCGCCGCGTTCGTGGCGTGCATAAGGTTGAATCGGGTTATACCGGTGGGCACAGCAATTCACCAACATACCGTGAGGTATGCAGCGGCGAAAGCGGTCACGCAGAAGTTGTGCAAGTGCACTTTGACCCCGCTGTGATAGATTACACCACCCTGTTGGCGATGTTTTTCACGCTTCATGACCCTACGCAGCTTAACCGTCAAGGCAATGATATTGGTAGTCAATATCGCAGTGTGGTGTATTACCACGATAGCGCCCAAAAGCAGCAGAGCGAGGCGATGATAGTGCAGCTACAAACTCATAGCGCCGCAAAAATTGTAACCGAAGTCAGTCCCGCATCAAGGTTCTATCCCGCTGAGGATTATCATCAAGACTATTACAGCGAAAATCCGAACCAAGGTTATTGCAGTATCTTAATTGCCCCAAAAATAGAGAAGTTCGAGCACACCTTTAGTGACTTGCTCATATCATGACTGCTGTAAAATAATGAAAAAGCCTCCACTTAGGAGGCTTTTTTGTACGGCTATAAGTCGAATTGCAATCCAGCGTATACCTTGCGCTCAGCACCGCGATACGCAGAGGTGACCTCACCCGTGCTCCAATCCGTGGCCGCCACGTTGGTGATATATTCTTTGTCAGTGAGATTATCAACACCGAAGGTGAACGTGAGGTCGCGTAACAATTGATAGCGAGCATTGAGGTTCACCAAAGTATAGCTTGGCAAGTCAGTACGATAGTAACTTAACCTATCGGAGCGATACTGCAGTTGTGCACCGACATACCATTTGTCGAACTGCTTACCTACGGACCAATTGAAAGTTTTTTCGGCTCTAAGCACCAAGGCTTGCCCAGTATTGTCGTCTTCAGCATCAACATAACTAAAGTTAAGCTGGTGATCGATAGCAAACATATCTTGCACTTGTGCACTCAACTCAACGCCTTCAAAACTCGCTTTAGCGATATTTTCCGGGCCGTTGTTGCCCCATGCGATGAGGTTATCAAATTGGTTTTGATACAAGGCAATATCGTATTGCCCAGATTGCAAATCAAGGCGCAGACCGAGTTCAGCATTGTTTGACTCTTCAGGTTGCAAAGCATCGTTGCTGCCCCAGATAGAGCTGGCGTCATTAAACGAGGGTGCCTTAAACGCCGTGCCGTAGCTGGCGCGAAACGTCGCAATGTCACTAAGCGGCACACCCGCCGCTAGGTTGTAGGTGAAATGACCGCCAAATTGTGAATGATCATCATGACGCACAACGGCATTGGTATTAAATGCCTGGCCATCATAATAGCCTCCCACATACACACCTTTATTATTACGCGTTTGCACGGTAAAACCGGACGCAGGCTGCTCTGGTGTCGCCGAGCTGCTGTAGGAGTCGCTAATGTCTTCATAGTAGTAATCGGCGCCACCACTGACAGTGATAGTGGGACTAAAGACATAATTAAGCTGATAGCTTAGCTCATCTCGTGCAGTACTGTACTCATTGCCACGATAACCTGGCACGCCATGTTGCTGAGTATTAATCTCATCATCTTGAGCGAGACTGGTTTGTAGCTTGTGAGCAAAGGCACCATGGTTTTTACGCCAACCCAGTTGCACATGATATTTTTCAAAATCGGTGTAATCATCACCAAAGCTAGTGTCGTATTCGACATAGCCTTCACTGTACTGCCCTAACAACTCTAGCACACCATAATCGCCGAGATCATAGCCGAAACGCGCACCGAAGTTCTGATTTTCATAGCCATCTTCATCTGGGTCTTGCCCAGTGGTGACGTCAAAGCCGTCGGTGTGCTCATAACCAAGGTTGAATGCCGCATTGAACGCTCCTTGGCGAAAAGCAAAAGCACCTTGCGCATTCACGTAGTTGTCACTGCCACTTTGTACACTCACGCTTTGGCTATCGCCGTCTCGGGTGACAATATTGATGACCCCGGCTAAGGCGTCTGAGCCATACCATGCGGCGCGGGCACCACGGATCACTTCGACTCGTTCAATACTATTGAGTGGCACACTAGAGAGCGCCTTATACCCTGTTGTGGCTGAACCAACACGAACCCCATCAACAATAACCAAAGAGTGGCTGCTAGCCGCCCCACGAATAAAGAGGCTGGTACTTTGACCTTGGCCGCCACTGCGGACAATATCGACCCCGGCATAATTAGATAATAACGCCGGCAAATCACGTACGCCAAGGCGCTCGATGTCTGCACGAGTGATCACATCGATACTGGCGAGCACATTTTCGATAGGTTGTTCAAATTTATTGGCGGTCACAGTCAATCGCTCGATAGGCTGTTGCTGCTGCGCAAATACCGCGCCGGAGAAAAGTGCCGCTATGCCTACAGCGACTTTGGTTTTGTTATACATGTTAGTCCCTATACCTGCGCCCACCGCACAGGAAAATGTAATGAAATATGTGTTATGGCCGGTCTCCGGACTGAATGAGCCAGGCTCACATCACCGTTGCGGGGGCAGTGCAGGCTTTTCACCTGTTTCCCGATTATCCCAGTGGCTTAACTGCGCTTTGCGCTTGCGGGCACCATAACAAAGTGGCGCTATTTTGCGGACTGATGACAATAAAGTCAATGGACGTCTAAACATCCATAACTAGATAAGTGACGATGGCATTTACTTCACCAGTAAAAAAGCCAAGTGCGAATGACTTGGCTTGAGAGGTATTTAGTCGCGGAAGTTCTTAAATTGAAAGGGCTGACCTAACTCGGCTTCGCGTACTAATTGCATTACTTGTTGTAAATCGTCGCGCTTTTTCCCGGTGACTCGCACTTCTTCACCTTGGATGGCGGCCTGAACTTTGATTTTGCTGTCTTTAATCAGCTTTACCAACTTTTTCGCGATATCTTTAGCAATGCCTTGTTTCATTGTAACTTGGCGGGTGACGTATTTACCGTGCAAATCAGCTTTTTGAATCTCAAAGCTGTTTACATCTAAGCCGCGTTTTGACGCCTTACTGGCAAACATATCAAATAATTGCATCACCTGTTGCTCGGCTTCTGCGGTAAGTTCGATAAGTTCATCTTTTAGTTCTATCTTGGCATCTACGCCGCGAAAATCGTAGCGGGTTTCGAGTTCGCGTTTAGCGTTTTCGACCGCATTTTTTGCTTCGCTCATTTCGATTTCAGAAACGATATCAAATGAAGGCATGAAATTCTCCGTAACTGGCTTGTCGTTTCGAGGATTATACCCCGAGATCGGTATTTTTGTGCACTGATACACAGTGAATTCAGTTTACAGTTTGTTATACTGCCTGCGATTTCACCAGTAATAAAGGTAAAGTAAAGTGACGCGCAGAGTTTATCAGGGGTTGTTTCTAATCACATTGGTGGTCTGCACCCTGCTATTTGTTCAAGAAGTAAAAGGCTCTGTTACGCAGCTTTTCCCTCATGTCGACAAGGTTGCTCACTTTGGTATTTTCTTCGTGCTTGCCTTTATTATGGATAAAGCCTTTAGGATTCCCTTTTTTGTCCAGGTGATATTGTTGTTATTATACGGTGGAGCAATTGAGTGGATGCAGGATATGCTGCCCTACAGGCAGGCATCTTTTTATGACTTTCTCGCCGACGCTGCAGGCGCGGCCAGCTACTTTGTGATTCACTACCTATGGCAGAAACAACGGGCCAAGGCTTAGCGCCTACTTACCTTATCGGGCCGGGGGCACTTGGCCTCACATTTGCCCACTTAATGGGGCAACACCGAACGGTAAAGCTGTTGGTGAAACCTTCTCACCCTAGCACTTTTTATTATTGTCATGGGCAGCAAAAAAGCCCCGTGGCAGCCACGGCTTGTTTAAAACCGTGCGAACCAATTACAGAATTATGGCTATTCGTTAAAGCGCACCAGCTGCAAGCAGCACTGGCGCAGTGGCGCCCTTACCTAGCCCGCAATGCAAATATTGTTGTTAGCCATAATGGTATGAGCGACCTAGCGCCACTTAAGCAGCAACTGACTCCTCAACAGGGGTTATTCTTTATGCTCACCCAGCAAGCAGCTTATAAAGCCGATGATAAGCATGTCGTCCATGTCAGTCAGGGTGACTCCGTGATAGGAGCCGTCAATGCCTGCGCGCAAAAAAGCTTTAAGGCGCAATTAAAGCAGTGGCAGAGATTAATCCCCGCTCTGACTGGGAGTGATGATATTACCCATGCGCGATGGCAAAAATTACTGGTGAATTTGGCAATAAACCCCATAGCAACCTGGTATCAGCTGCGCAATGGTGATGTGGCCGCTCCTTGTTATGCCAGTGATGTCTTTGCACTACTTCAGGAGGCGGTTACCGTAGCCAAAGCGCAGGGAGTTGAATTATCGCTGCCGCAAAGCCTCGACAGTGCCTATCAAGTAATGCGCCTAACAGCGGGCAACCGCTGCTCGATGTTGCAGGATAAGTTATTGGCAAGGGAGACAGAGATAGCAGCCATGTGTGGCTTTATTGCCAGCTCGGCGCGCCAGCTTAGCCTCAGCGCGCCTATCAATGAACTGTATTATCGGCGAATTACGGGCGATACACCTTCACATTGTTAAAGCCGTTTTCGTGCAGGATCAATGCCTGTAGTTGGCTCATCACCCCTTTAGCACAATACAGATAGTACTCTTTGCTCTGATCCAAATCGCCAAACTGAGTCGCTAAACGGTAAAACGGCAAGTGTTTGACCTTCACCCCGTCAATTTCTAGCGGCTGAGCATCTTCCTCTTCGGGTGAGCGGATATCCAGCACCACCGCATCGGTCGGCAACTGTGATACCGACTCTGCTTCCTTGACCTCTTCTTTAGCTTGAGTATCAATATCGCGAATATCCATCACTCGAGCATTATCAACTACAGTTTCGAGAACCTCGAAATCAAACTGCTGCTCTTGCTGCTCAATGACTTCTAACTTGGCTTTCACCGTCGGTTTGCGCGAAATCACGCCGCAGTACTCGGGCATGGCCTCAGCCATCTCGGAGGTGCCAATGGCGCGAGCAATATCAATGATGTCTTGCTTATCATGCTGGATAAGTGGGCGAATGATCAGCGTGTCGGTCACTCGGTCAATGACACTTAAGTTTGCCAGAGTTTGACTTGATACTTGGCCAATACTTTCACCAGTAACCAGGGCAGGAATCCCCAGCTTTTCAGCAATAATGCTACCAGCACGCATCATCATGCGCTTGAGCACCACACCCATTTGCGAGTCTTCGACATTTTCTAGAATCTCAGCAACCACCGGCTCAAAGTCGACGGTGATAAACTTAACCTTGTGAGTCGAGCTATATTGTGACCAAAGATAATGGCTTGCTTGCTTCACGCCAATTTCATGGGCCGCGCCGCCAAGATTGAAAAACAAGAAGTGCGTACGCGCCCCTTTGCGGATCATTTGGTAGCTGGCCACCCCAGAATCAAAGCCACCAGACATCAGCGATAACACATCCTCTTGAGTTGGCAACGGAAATCCACCCATGCCTCGGTGCGCTTGGGTGACAATGTAAGCGCGCTGGTCTTTAATTTCGATCTTTACCGTTACCTCAGGCCGCGTAAGCTTAACCCGAGCACCGGGTACATGCTGGTTTAGCCCGCCGCCAACATAGCGTTCAACATCGCTCGAAGAAAAGTCATGCTTACCTTGACGCTTACAGCGCACACAAAAGGTTTTACCGGCAATTTCATCGCCAAGAAGTTGCTGTGCCTGCTGGTAAATTTCATCAATGGTGGTGAATTCAATTTCTTTTACTTCATTAAATTGCACGATACCAGGAATACGCCCGAGGCTGTCAGCCATTTTCCGGCGCACTGAGTCATCGGTTAATGCCGATTCAACAGTGAGATTATCCCAGTTGTTGCGCACCTTTACCTGCTCATCAATGCGTCGCATCATGATCTTAATGTTGTTCTCTAACACCTTAGTAAAGCGTTTACGAACGGACTTACTTTTTATCGCAATTTCGGGATGCAATTTAACAATAAACTTGATCATGACTTAACTCACAGCACACAGATAAAGCCACTCTTCTGAATGAGAAAGTGGCGGAAGATTCACCAAAGCGCGCGATTATAGCAAAAACCGCTCGCCTTCGGAAATAATAGCTTAACTATGCGTGGAGGGTGACGTTTGTAGTTGCGCTTGGCGCTGCTGGTAGTGTTGCTTTAACAAACCCAAAGGCTCACGCCCAGCTGCGGTAGTAAAAGCCATAAACAAGGTGATTATTTTCAACAAGCCTTGATAGATATCGCCACGATTCAGCTCGCCGCTTTGGCGACGCGCTTTGATGTATGGAGTCCAGAAGCTGACTGTCAGCTTTAACATATGAGTTAACTCTGCCGCTTGCTCTTCATCGACGTTGAGAATACCGTTGTCACCTAACGCCAAGACAATATCGGTTACCTGATCAAACAAGCGTTGTTGGAAAGCAATATAATCAGCTTTAAGCTCGGCATCGCGAGACAAAATGTCGGTCATGTTGTCGTAGAAAAAGTGAAATTTCCACATGAGCTCAAACAAGGCATCGAAATAATGGCTAAGTTGCGCCATCACCGGTTCATCGTGATTAATCGGCTTAAACTGAGTATCTAAGTGCTGACGGTACAACTTAAAGATATGGCGAATGATGTCTTCTTTGTTTTTAAAGTGGTAATACAAATTTCCAGGGCTGATTTGCAGATGGGCTGCGATATGATTTGTTGTGATAGCGCGCTCACCATGGCTATTGAAGAGCTCAATGCTGGCTTGAATTATGCGGTCCTTGGTACTCATTATTACTTCCCCACCCTGATTGCAGGTGAGCAGTATAAACATCTTAGTCACAGTTAACAATTTATCACATGGCTGAGAGTTGAGTTTGCACTGGCAACTCACATAAAGACTGCTAAAATGCGGCCATTGCATTACATAAAAACAGAGAATCATATGCAGGTAACGGCTATTTACCCAGGGACCTTTGATCCCCTTACTAATGGTCACTTAGACCTTATTGAGCGCGCCGCTAAAATGTTCGATCACGTCATTGTTGCGGTGGCTCATAATCCGAATAAAAAGCCTTGCTTTAGCCTTGAAGAAAGAGTGGAGTTAGCAAAGCAAATTGTCGCCGACCTTGGCAATGTCACAGTCATTGGCTTTAGCGGCCTACTTGCTGACTTGGCTAAAAATCATAAAGCGAATGTATTAGTGCGAGGCATTCGCGCGGTATCCGACTTTGAGTATGAATTCCAACTGGCCAATATGAATCGCCGCTTGAACCCCGACTTAGAAAGCGTATTTTTGACTCCCGCAGAGGAGAATTCATTTATCTCATCGACCTTAGTAAAAGAGGTTGCCTTACATGGTGGTGATGTTTCTGAGTTTGTTGTGCCGCAAGTCGCCGCCGCTCTGAAAGAAAAGCTCGGCTAAATATATCGGTGGTAACGCTACCCGTTATCACCTACTTTCTTTGGTGCCAGAGAGGCTTTTAAAAACCGCCCTATTCGACATAGACCTAAGAAGTCTTTGTTGATAATTAAAACCAAGATCATCATAAGATCCATAAAGTTTATTCCAAAGCTATATACACTCCAGAGCCACCAAGGTTCTAAATTCCCCTTTAAATGTAAATCTACATACATCAAATAGTGCAAAATACCATTAAACGTCAGTCCACATAAGCAATAATAATAAGCGACTATTTTATGAATACTTGTATAAATAAATGCTATCAACAGTGCAGTACCTACGTCAGCAAAAAACCAATAGAGGTAAGCATGACTATAACGCTCAACAAAGGCAGTACTGACATAAGATAAGGTAATAATTAAACATATCCAAAGTGGAGAGCGGGCTCTCCTCCTTTCATCTGAAAAACTAACTAGGTTGAATAGTAGGGCCATCATAAAGCCCCAATTTATAAAGACTGATATTAGTGGAGCTATTTTATCTACTGCAGCGAGAAACATTTAAAAAAGAACCAGTCTGACTTTTTGGTAAGTTGCTCCTTGCAAATATTTTTAATTCGAATGATACACAAAAAGTCCCTATCTACTATCAACGCTACTATCATAATGAGATCCGCTAGGTTGATACCTATTGAGTAAACCGACCATAACCACCAAGAGGTATAGTTTTCTCTGATCACGATATCATAATGCATAGAGAGCATAAGAAGAGAGTTAAAACTTAACCCAATTAAAACGTAAGTAACTCCTGGCGAGAGGCTACGACGGGAGGGGACAAATAATATAGGAGAGATGAGTAAAAGCGTGACCAAGTCGTAATAGAACCAAGTCAAATAAACTTCTACTCCGGAGAAGAAATCAAAAAAATGATCACTGACCCCATAAGACAAAGCCATAACAAAACTGCACCAGATTAGCTTGGTGTCATTTTTTGCACGGTACAATCTTAACATTAAGTTAAAAAAAAGCGCCATGAGGAAGCCCCAAACTACGAAGGCCCCCATAAATATACCTAAACTTTTTTCAAGATACATCCGCCATTCTCTTAGCCCTTTAAGTTAGTTCTCTTTCTTTTTACCATCGGGCAATACTACTGTTCCACCGCCGCGCTGGATTTCAGCTTGGCTAGCAGCGACAGCATCACTTGATAAACTTACTGTATCAGATTGTAACGTCTGGGTGCTAGTAGTTTGTGCGGTAGGCTGTTGTGTTTGTTGTTGTAACTTAGTGTAAGCCTGTGTTTGTAGTTGAGCATTAGCATTAACTTGCATGATGTTAACTCCTTTAAAATTTTGTTAATTATTTGCTAAGCAAACCTAACTTAACATGCTTTGGGTACACACGTCACACTTCAAAGGCAATTTCTTAGCAACTCACTTTAAGCTTATGCACCACGCGTGCCAATATTTTTTGACACGCTCAGAAGCCCCAACTAAGCAACGTTTTTACATGGTATATCACCCACAGAGTGTTGCTGGTGTAGGTAGAAATCCATAGCAACTTCGTCACAGTTATCTTTACGCAGACAAAGCTCACAGTCTTTCATCACCTTTTCAGGAAGGCTTTCTTTGCTGCTGTCTGCAAACCCAAGTTTAGCAAAGAAATCCGGTACACGCGTAAGTACAATCACTCTTTTAAGCGCCAATTTTTTGGCTTTCACTAACAGGTGATGAACCAATAAACGCCCCTGCCCTTTTACTCCGGTATCGGGGTTAACCCCTAATGAGCGTATCTCCGCTAAGCCAGTATCATAAATATACAACGACGCACAGCCTGTTACCTGGCCATTCACTTCGGTCACGGCAAACTCATTAATGGAATGCACCATATCGCTTTTAGCACGGGGTAAGTTCTCTCCTACCTTGGCCCAATATTGCACCAGCTCACTGATAGCTTCAACATCATGCAGATTGGCATCTCGTACTTTAATTGTACTTTGCTGTTTAGCTTGCTTAATAGCGAATTCCACTTGCTTTGGCGACGTTCCACCTAGAGCCTTACGTGCCGCCAAACAGGCATCGAGTGCCAACATAGGATAAACATCTTCAGCAATAACATCGCACACCGATTGAAATTCGGATAAACTCAACTGCTCCAGGCTTTTTCCTTCTGAAATTGCCAGCTGCACCAGTTGCCCAACAATATGATGCCCTTCACGAAACGGGATCCCTTTTGCCACCAAATAATCAGCGAGCTCGGTGGCATTCGCATGCCCACCTTGAGCGGCGGCTTTAGTCTTATCACTATTGACCTTAATGCCGTTTACGCATGCTTGCGCCATATGTAAACATGCCAGCCAAGTCGGCAGCGCATCGAAAAGCCCCTCTTTATCTTCTTGCATGTCTTTGTTGTAGGCTAAAGGCAGCGACTTTAACGTCATCATCATCGCACTCATAGCACCAAAGACACGCCCTGTTTTGCCGCGAATCAGCTCTAAAGCATCGGGGTTTTTCTTTTGCGGCATTAACGATGAGCCGGAAGTAACGTTATCCGCCAACTCAATAAAACCGGCTTCGCCAGAGTTGTAGAAAATTAAATCTTCAGCAAAACGTGACAAGTGCAACATCGAAATGGATGCCGCGCTCAGCAGCTCGACCACAAAATCTCTATCAGAGACCGCATCCAAGCTATTACGAGTCGGCGCTGCAAAACCAAGATCTTGCGCCAAATGCTCGCGGTCAATGGCATAGGCAGTGCCCGCGAGCGCACCACTTCCGAGTGGACATTGATCCATGCGCTGAACCGCATCATTAAGGCGACTACTATCGCGCTCTAGCATTTCCACATAGGCCATGCACCAGTGGCTAAAAAGTACTGGCTGAGCGCGCTGTAAATGAGTGTAGCCAGGCAGTACGGTGCCCAGCTCTCGCTCGGCTAAGGCGATCAGTGCATTCTTGGTATCACTGATGGCTTCACTCACTGTCGCCGCCGTTTTTTTGCACCACAAACGAAAGTCGGTAGCGACTTGGTCATTACGGCTGCGGCCAGTGTGTAGCTTCTTCGCGAGGTCACCCACTTTGTCAATCAGCGCAGCTTCAACAAAAGAGTGAATATCCTCTTCACCGCTGATAGCCACACTTTCGGGCTGCGCTTGCACTTGCTCCAACAACTCATACAACGCCGCAACTAAACGTCGGTGTTCATCATCGTTGAGTACCGCCACACGATTTAGCGCGCCGGCCCACGCCACTGAACCAATGATGTCTTGCTCCGCCATGACATAGTCAAATGGCAATGAATCATTAAACTGTTTAAATGCTTCATCCGGTCCAGATGAAAAGCGCCCGCCCCATAATGCCATTGTTGCTCTCCTCGTTACTTCTTCAGTGCTGCAATTCTGCTTGAAAGTGAAAATAGCCGTATAAAGCCCTCGGCATGAGATTGGTCATACACATCGTCCTCGCCGAAAGTGGCAAAGTCTTCGCTGTATAAACTGTTTTCTGACTGCTTTTGCACGGCGATTGCCTGACCTTTGTATAGTTTCACCACCACTTCACCATTGGCATGCTCGGCAAATGCATTGGCCGCCCCCAGGATCGAATCTTTTAAAGGCGTAAACCAACGGCCGTCATAGACCAAGTGCGCAAACTCTAGGGCAAAAGTGTCTTTCCATTTACGGCTCGCTTTATCCAGCACAAGTTCGTCAATAGCCTGCAAAGCGGCCATCATCACCGTGCCACCAGGTGTTTCATAACAGCCGCGAGATTTCATACCCACCAAACGGTTCTCAACAATATCGACACGGCCAACCCCGTGCACAGCAGCAATGTCATTAAGCTTCACTAAGCATTGATAGGGGCTCAGCGCTTCTCCATTTACGGCAACCACTTCACCACGTTGAATGGTTAGCGTCACTAACTCAGCTTCATTTGGCGCTTGCTCAGGCGATTGCGTCATGGTCCATACTTGCTCGCTGGGCTGACACCAAGGATCTTCAAGCTCCCCACCCTCATGGGAGATGTGCCATGCATTGGCATCACGACTATAAATTTTCGTTGCCGATGCAGCGCAGGGAATATCTCGCTGCGCTAGGTAATCCAGTAACGACTCCCGGCTTGATAGGTGCCACTCTCGCCACGGTGCAATCACTTTTAAATCTGGTGCCAACGCCGCAAAACAGGACTCGAAGCGTACTTGGTCATTACCTTTGCCGGTGCAACCATGAGAAAGGGCATCGGCACCCACTTTGCGGGCTATTTCAACCTGTGCTTTGGCAATAATAGGACGTGCCATTGACGTTCCTAGCAGATAGGTGCCTTCATATACACAGCCGGTTTTGAGCGTCGGGTAAATATATTCAGCCACCATCTGCTCTTTTAAATCCACTACGTAACATTCAGATGCCCCCGAGGCGATGGCTTTTTCCTCGACCCCTTCGAGCTCTTCGGCGCCTTGGCCAACATCGGCGACAAAGGCAACCACTTCACAGTCATAGTTTTCTTTTAGCCATGGCACGATGGCTGATGTATCTAGTCCGCCGGAATAGGCCAGTACGACTTTTTTAATTGCGCTCATTTCGGATCCTTAGCAAAAATTTGGGTTCAAAAGGGTTAACAGCAAGGCGTTTTGCGCATACATACGATTTTGTGCCTGCTGAATAATTTTGGCCTGCGGCGAGTCCATCACTTCAGAGGTGATTTCAAACTCACGGTGCGCTGGCTGACAGTGCAAAATAGTTTGCGCGCCGGTCATATCCACCAGCTGTTTATTGAGCTGATAAGGCAGGTATTTATCTTTGACCTGCTGGAGCGGGGTGTCATCCCCCATCGACACCCAGGTATCGGCATAAAGCGCATTAGCTCCTACAGCAGCCTCGACTCTATCACTCACTAATACTGACGCGCCTTTGCTCGCGGCAATTTGCTCTGCTTGCTTAACAATCTGTGCATCTGGACCGCTGCCTTTAGGGCATACAGCCACGAAGTCAGTCCCTAGGGTGGCGGCCAACAACATTAATGAGTGGGTGACGTTATTGCCCTCGCCGAGATAAGCCAGCTTGAGCTCGCTAACCTCACCGTGCACCTCTTGCAAGGTTAAAAAATCCGCCAATGCTTGGCAGGGGTGGTATAGGTCGCACAAAGAATTCACCACCGGTTTAGATGAAAACTGTGCCAGCTCTTGCACTGTGTTATGGTGATTAACCCGCGCCACGATGGCATCGGCCCAGGTGCTGATATTCAAAGCAAAGTCCTTTACCGACTCGCGGTTGCCCATGGCGCCATTTTGCTGATCTAAGTAGACCGCATGGCCGCCAAGTTTATTGATGCCTATATCGAAGCTTAGGCGAGTTCTGAGGCTTTGCTTTTCAAATAAGGTAACCACCGATTTGCCCGCTAAAGCTTGGGCATAATCATTGGGTTGCGCTTTCATTTTTTGCGCTAGGGTGAGTAGCGCGAGTACAGCTTTGTCGTCCAGCTCGAGGCCGGTAATAAAATCATGTTTCATGGTCTGTGCTTACATTGTAATTTGCGTGCCAACATGCTCACCATTGAGCAATGCAACTAAGTTCTCTGGCTTTTGCCAGCTCGAAATGTAAACACCCCGTCGTAAATGCTGGGCAGCAAGAAGGCTGGTCTTTACTTTGACCTCCATCCCACCCGAGATAACTCCTTGGGCTATCAATTCATCTATTTGCTCAGCACTTAATTGGTGTAACGGCTGAGCGGATTTATCCAATACGGCCTCAACGTCGGTCATAAAAATCAATTCACCATCAAGTTGTTTGGCAATTGCCGCTGCGGCCTCATCAGCGTTCACGTTGAACCATTGTCCTTGCTCATCAAAACCAACTGAGCTCACTACGGGCAGCTTCCCCACCTCTAGCAAGGCTGGAATAGCCGAGCGAGCACCTTGACTACACTCACCCACCCGACCCAGTGCCTTGAGTTTTTGCTGCGCATTGACCCCGGCTTCGTATAAACTCAGCCCTGCAGGCTCAAGGCCATTGGCTATCGCTGCTCCCATCAATTGTTTGTTGGCACACCCAGCTAGGGCACCAACGATATAGGGCATTTGTTCGGCAGGACTGATGCGTAGACCTTGGTGCTTCGCCGTGGCGAAGCCCGCATCGTGCAGCCAGCGGTCAACCAGTGAGCCACCGCCGTGAACCACAACAAAACGGGTATCGGTCATGGTCGCCAAGGTTGCGAACAACGCTTGCACTGACTGCGGGCTGTTTAACAGGGCACCGCCCAATTTGATCACCCAAGTGGTGTTGCTACTCGTCATTATTTTCCTCTTTATACCAAACCAATCGTTGGGTCTAATCCAGCGTTAATGTTCATACATTGCAGCGCTTGACCTGATGCGCCTTTTAGTAAGTTATCGATGGCAACACTGATAATCAGTTGCTGCTGTTGCAAATGCCAGCCAATATCAACATAAGGGGTTTGCGCGACGCCTTTAATTGATGCCAAACCACCAGCACCGAGCAGGCGAATCAAAGGTTCATCGGCAAGGCATTGATAAGCATCGGTGATGTCGTTAAGCGTGGTCCCTGCATTTACTTGCGCGTATATGGTTGCCAAGATACCGCGATTAAAGTTTCCTAAATGCGGGGTAAATAGCACTGGATGCCCTAATGCTTGTTCAATTTCAGGGGTATGGCGGTGATTAAACACGCCATAAGGGGCCAGTGATACCTCGCAAAAGTGCGTGTTCATATTGGCTTTGCGCCCCGCCCCAGTCACCCCGGATACGGCATTTATGATCACTTTTTGCTGTGGCGCTAATAACCCTGCTTGTTGAAGCGGTTTAAGGGCGTTTAGGCTGGCTGTTGGGTAACAGCCCGCCACAGCAACCAGTTGTGCATCCATAATGGCACTGTTATGCCACTCAGCTAGCCCATATACTGCTTGGCGCAATAGGTCAGGGTGGGGATGTTCAAAGCCATAGTACTGGGTATAGAGTTCGGCATCGGCAAAACGAAACCCGCCAGAGAGGTCAAAAACTTTAATATCCTGCTCGAGAAATTGCGGCGCCAATTCAACACTTACTTTATGCTCGGTACACAGGCACACGGCGTGCGCATGCTGACCAATATCAGCAATAGCATCGGCTGTTAGGCCCTGTAGTGGCATATCTAATAACCCACGGTGCTGAGGATAAAGATCGCTGAGTTTTTTATCGCGATCATGACTCCCGGCAGAGACATAGCAGCCCTGCAAGACAAAATGAGGATGCTTGGCAACTAATTGCGCCAACTCAGCGCCGCTATAACCACTTGCGCCAATAATTACGATGTTCATGAAGATGCTCTTTTTTGGTTTAATCAAGGGCGAGATGCCCAACGCAACACACTCTCACACTAGGATTTCCGAGGTGAGCGGCTTATCGTCGTCGCGCCGTACAAAGGGGGTGATGAACCATTATAACCAAACCAATACTTATGCTTAAAAAGTGAATTGATATTCACTATAAAGACATTTATATTAATATGCAACAATCGCGAATAATTATTTGGAAATGTATGGCTCTTCCCGACTTTTTGCACCTTTACCGGGAGTTAATCGCTACCCCATCGATCAGTTCACTGGATCCGAAATTAAGCCAAAGCAACCGCGCCGTTATTGAACACTTGGCATCTTGGTGCGAGGAGCTAGGCTTTGCATGTGAAATAAAACCACTCAGTAGTGATGCCAATAAGTTTAACTTGATAGCGAAGCGTGGCCATGGCAGTGGCGGATTGATGTTGGCAGGGCATACCGATACCGTTCCTTTTGATCAAGGCCGTTGGAGTATGGACCCCTTCACTTTGAGCGAGCGAGACAATAAGCTCTTTGGTCTTGGCAGCATCGATATGAAAGGGTTCTTTGCTTTTGTGCTCAATGCCATCGCTGAGTTGGATGCGAGTAAGCAACAACAACCGCTGCTTATTCTCGCCACCGCCGATGAAGAAACCACTATGGCTGGTGCCCAAGAAGTGGCAAAGTATCCAGACTTAAAACCGGCTCGCTGCGTTATTGGCGAGCCTACCGACATGACCCCTGTATTTACTCACAAAGGGCATATGACATCAGCGGTTCGTATCATTGGCAAAAGCGGGCACAGCTCTGATCCTGAGCGCGGCATCAATGCCATTGAAGTGATGCACTTGGTGATTGAAAAATTATTGGTTCTAAAAGAGGATCTTAAGAATAAATATTCAATTGAACATTTTGCCATTCCCTACCCGACATTGAACCTTGGTCACATACATGGCGGTGATAACGCTAACCGCATTTGCGGATGTTGTGAATTACAGTTAGATATGCGCCCGTTACCAGGATTGAGTATTGTCGAACTGCAAGCCATGTTATTAGCGGCAACTCAGGACATCACTGCTCGCTACCCTGGCTGCGTTGAAGTCATTGATATGCACGACCCGATCCCTGCCTTTGCAGGGACCACTGATAGCGCGCTAGTGCAGCTGGCGCAAAAGATTTCGCAACAGCCAGCAATAGCGGTGAACTACTGCACTGAAGCCCCCTTTATTCAGCAATTGGGCTGTGAAACCATAGTCATGGGCCCAGGCTCCATTAACCAAGCACATCAGCCCGATGAATTCTTAGCCATGGACCGTATTGATCCATCACAACGTATTATCAAAGAACTTATTCAACAAAGTTGTTGGTAATACAGACTTTATGACGCACGGATAGCGAACACAAAAAAGCCCCTCATGGAGGGGCTTTAAACTAATCAACAAGATTCAAAGATACAATGTTACTGTAAGCCTAAACGCTTAAGTTCACGCTCAACCATCTTGCTTGAAAGTGGCACATAACCATCTTTCTCAACAATTTTTTGACCTGTTTGTGATAGCACCATTTTTACAAACTCAGCATCGATAGGAGATAGTGGCTTATTAGGGTGCTTATTCACGTAGACGTAAAGGAAACGTGATAGTGGATATTTGCCCGTTGCAACGTTATCAAGTGTTGCATCAACAAACTTATCGCCTTTTTTCGCCAGCGGCACCGTACGTACACCTGAGGTCTTGTAACCGATACCTGAGTAACCAATCGCATTCACAGAAGAAGAGATTGACTGTACTACCGATGCAGAGCCAGGCTGCTCGTTTACGTTATTACGGAAGTCACCTTTACATAGGGCTTTCTTCTTGAAGTAACCATAAGTACCAGATACTGAGTTACGACCATACAATTGAATATCTTTTGCCGCCCAATCACCCGTTAGGCCAACATCGCCCCAACGGTTAATCTGTTCGCTGGCGCCACATTTACGCGTTGAAGAGAAAATGGCGTCAACTTGGTCAATGCGCAAGCCTTCAATGGGGTTGTCTTTATGCACGAATACCGCCAAGGCATCAATCGCTACGCGAATTTCTGTCGGCTTATAGCCATGGCGCTTTTCAAACGCTTCGATTTCCTTTGACTTCATCTTACGGCTCATAGGGCCGAAATTTGCCGTTCCTTCAGTGAGCGCCGGTGGTGCCGTTGATGAACCTGCTGCTTGGATTTGAATATTGACGTTAGGATAAATACGCTTATATTCTTCAGCCCAGAAGGTCATCATGTTTGCTAGCGTATCGGAACCAACCGATGAAAAGTTACCAGAGATGCCGCTCGTTTTTTCGTACTCTGGAATTGCTTTATCTAGAGCAACTGCCTGACCTGCTGTCAGGGCACTTACAGCAACCCCCATTGCAGCAACTAAGTTTTTAAATTTCATTGGGTTCTCCAATTTGTTCTTCCCGTGTTTCAACTGCTGTCATTGTGCAGTGACAAGATGACAGTTAAATTACTTGAGTATTACAGTTTTATGACTTTGCTAATTTTGTACGTGTTCTTGTGCTGGTACTAACCAACTTGGTTCAAAGGCGAACCAAAAACATGAGCCTTTACCGACGACACTGTCAATATGCAGGTGTGAGTCGTGACGCGACAACACATGTTTGGTAATAGCCAGACCGAGGCCAGAGCCCCCCGTTTTCCGGCTTCGCGCTTTATCCACTCGATAAAAGCGCTCGGTTAAACGGTTGATATGTTCAGGTGCGATGCCCTCACCATTATCGGTCACGCTAAAGACCGCTTGACCGTCTTGGCGATACCAACGCACCGTAATTTCTCCCTCATCGGGGGTGTAATGCACGGCATTAAATACCAGGTTTGAAAACGCGCTGCGCAGCTCATCAGCAGCGCCAACGATATCTAAACTGCTATCGACATCAAAATACAGGCGGTGGCCTTTATCTTGATTCAACGATGTCGCTTCTGTTTCGATAACTTCCAACATTTTCGGCACGTTGACTGGTTTATCATTGTCGTGTTTGCGTGCTCCTTCAATTCGCGACAGCGACAACAACTGATTGACCAAGCTATCCATTCGCTGACACTGCTCAATCATCGTGCCATGGGCTTTATCCCACATCGCTGGCGGTGGTAAGTTGTCGCCATCAAGCATCTCTAAGTAGCCGGTAACCACAGTTAAAGGTGTACGCAGCTCATGTGATACGTTGGCCACAAAGTCTTTACGCATCTGCTCCAATTGCTTAAGGCGAGTAATATCACGGACCACCATCATGATCTGTGATTGTGCGTAGGGCATCACCCGAAATTCCAACACTTGTTCACCGGTGTGGGTTAAATCAAGCTCAAGGGCATCGTTGAATTGGTGCTGCTGCATATAGCGGCTAAATTTGGGGTGTCGAATAAGGTTATCTATACGCTGACCGTGATCAGTGGGCCACTGCAAGCCCAATAACCGCAGCGCTAATTGGTTACACCAGACAATACTGAAGTCCTGTTGCAGCACAATCACAGCATCAGGCACGGCTTCGGCCCCTTCGCGGAAACGACGGATCAAGTCAGCCAGCTCATTGCGCTTTTTACGGTTGCGTTGTTGGAGCTGGTAAATTCCCTCGAAAACCTGCTCCCAAGCCCCTTCTCCCTCGGGCGGATTAAAGCTACGTTGGTTAATAAGCCAATCACTAAGGCGATAAAGCTGGCGATAATGCCACAGCAACAATGTGATAGCGCCCAAAAATAGAAGCAAAAAAGGCGCGCCTACTAGCACGCCTATCAACAATAAAGGCAGGAAAAAGATAACTAAACGCTTGGTAAGTGTGCGTTTATTAACCACTCGGTACATAGATTCGCTCTACTTAAAACAATGTGTCATCGGCTTGATGCCGATGCAATGAGCAATAAAGATAGTTATACCTTGCTAGAAAAACGATAACCAGCACCACGCACAGTTTGTACTAAGCGGTCATGTCCCATGGGAGCAATTGCTTTACGCAGGCGACGAATATGCACATCAACGGTGCGATCCTCAACGTAAACATTAGTTCCCCATACATGATCCAGTAGCTGCTCACGACTATATACTCGCTCAGGATGGGTCATAAAAAAGTGTAGCAAGCGAAATTCGGTAGGTCCCATATCCAACTCGCTGCCATCGGATGTCACACGATGAGAAATAGGATCTAAACGCAAGCCGTGTACTTCGATAGCCTCTTCGAGTGATGTCGGCGCCACACGGCGAATAACGGCTTTAATGCGTGCCATTAATTCTTTCGGAGAGAATGGCTTAGTCACATAATCGTCAGCTCCCACTTCAAGGCCTTTCACCTTGTCTTCTTCTTCACCTCGGGCGGTGAGCATAATAATGGGAATTGCGCGGGTATGATCGTTTTGTTTAAATTTCTTCGCAATCTGAATACCGCTGCCTCCGGGCAACATCCAATCCAGTAATACCATATCTGGGTAGGGCTCTACCATGGCTGCTATGGCAGAGTCGTAATCCTCAGCTTCAATGGCTTGAAAACCATTCTGTTCTAAAACAAACACCAGCATTTCGCGGATGGGCGCTTCATCATCGACCACAAGAACTTTACGTGACATTCCGTTTATCTCTTTCGCTTTATTGAACTGAATTTACTGATGTCATTATTATGACTTTTTGTGACAATTTTATGAAAGCGTACACCTTCAATGGAAATGCTGCAAAATTAAACTTGGGATCAAGACGTTAGGAGCCGTAATAGCAAGGATCATCGCCTTACCAACTGGGCCTTTACAAGATCAGATTTATACCAAGTTGGCTATCAGTGGATCAGAGTTTTACCCATTGATCTGCCCTGAGATCACACTCTTACCAAGTGACGTTCTTTATGTGTATAAATATCGCTCAAACCTTGTTTGAATATCAACCACATATAGTTTCATTGCCTGAGCAGCGCGTAAGAACGTGATCCCATAATCAGTGCAGTTGATAAAAATCTGATCCCACTATGATCCACTCAGTAAAATAGTGATCCATAAAAAAGCCCCGCTTATGCGAGGCTCATTAAAGTGGTGAACGCGACTATTTTATTTTTGCATCCAGTTCGCCGTTTAAATAACGAAGGTGCATATCATCTAACGAGATAGGCTTAATCTTGTCGGCCTGGCCTGCTGTGCCAAAAGCTTGATAGCGATCAACACAAATTTCCGTCATCGCTTTCGTTGCCTCTGCTAGGTATTTACGCGGATCAAAGTTAGCGGTGTTGTGCGCGAGGTGGCGACGAATAGCCCCTGTTGCAGCTAAACGTAAGTCGGTATCGATATTCACCTTACGTACACCATGCTTGATACCTTCGACAATCTGCTCAACAGGCACACCATAGGTCTCTGGGATCTCACCACCGTACTCATTGATAATCGCTAACCACTCTTGTGGTACGGATGATGAACCATGCATAACCAAGTGAGTGTTAGGGATACGGGCGTGAATTTCCTTGATACGATCGATAGCAAGAATGTCCCCTGTTGGTGGGCGGGTGAACTTATAAGCACCATGTGACGTGCCACAAGCAATAGCCAAGGCATCGACATTGGTTTTAGCAACGAAATCCGCCGCTTCTTCTGGGTCAGTAAGCAGTTGATCTTGTGTCAGCTTACCTTCGGCGCCGATACCGTCTTCCTCACCTGCTTCACCGGTCTCTAGAGAGCCAAGTACGCCCAGCTCACCTTCTACCGATACACCACCAGCATGAGCCATTTCGACGGTACGACGGGTTACATCAACATTGTACTCATAAGATGAAGGCGTTTTACCATCTTCAAGTAATGAGCCGTCCATCATGACCGATGAAAAGCCAAGCTGGATAGAGCGCTGACACACGCCAGGAGACGTACCATGATCTTGGTGCATAACCACTGGGATATGAGGCCACTCCTCTACCGCAGCAAGGATCATATGGCGAATGAATGGGGCACCTGCATATTTACGTGCACCAGCTGAGCCTTGCACAATCACTGGGCTGTTTGTTTTATCAGCCGCTTCCATGATGGCACGCATTTGCTCTTGGTTATTAACGTTAAAGGCTGGCACGCCATAACCATTTTCTGCTGCATGGTCGAGTAGTTGACGCATACTGATCAAAGCCATTTCGCTTATCTCCAATTTTTGATAGCACCGAGACTATCTGGTTTTTGAACGGGATGAAGCTTGGTTTCCCAAGCGAGGGCTTAATGCCCAAAACACAAGGCCGGCAAAGTGAGAGAGGCCGGCCTGGTGATTATTCGTTATTTTGCTCGCTCTTCAAGCATAGCAACTGCGGGTAGTTTTTTCCCTTCAAGGAACTCCAAGAAGGCTCCACCACCTGTGGATATATAAGAAATTTTATCCGCGACATTGTATTTATCGATGGCCGCCAAGGTGTCACCACCGCCAGCAATAGAAAACGCTGATGATTCGGCTATGGCTTTGGCAATGCTTTGAGTGCCATTACCAAACTGATCAAATTCAAACACGCCCACTGGACCATTCCATACAATGGTGCCCGCTTGCGCAATAATATCGCCAAGCTGTTTAGCGGTATCGGGGCCAATGTCAAAAATCATGTCTTCTTCGGTGACATCGGCAACCTCTTTGAGTTGCGCGACCGCAGACTCTGAAAATTCATTGCCGACAACCACATCCACAGGCACCGGAATATCACCGCCATTACTGCGAGCGGTCTCTGTGAGTTTTTGAGCCTCGCTAATAAGGTCTTGTTCGTACAAAGACTTACCTACCGGATGACCAGCTGCAGCAATAAAGGTATTGGCAATACCGCCCCCTGTCACTAATTGGTCAACGACGTTCGACAGTGAGTCTAACACGGTTAACTTGGTCGATACCTTCGAGCCACCCACAATCGCAACTAACGGACGCTTCGGGTTATCTAGTGCTTTACCGAGTGCCTCGAGTTCAGCCGCAAGTAAGGGGCCTGCACAGGCGATTGGGGCGTGAAGACCTACGCCGTGGGTTGAAGCTTGTGCTCGGTGTGCGGTACCAAAGGCATCCATCACATATACGTCACACAACGCTGCAAGTTGTTTTGCGAGGGTCTCATCATTGGCCTTTTCGCCTTGATTGAAGCGCACATTTTCAAATACAACCACTTCGTTGTCGCCAATCTCTACGCCATCAAGGTAATCTGTGGCAAGACGGACATTTTGTGACAAGGCGTCGTTAAGATAGTCAACTACAGGAGCCAGTGAATAAGCCTGGTCATATTCTCCCTCGGTAGGACGGCCAAGGTGAGACATAATCATCACTTTAGCGCCTTTTTCAAGGGCGAGCTTAATGCTTGGTAGCGCTGCACGCAAACGCGCATCTGAGCTTACTTTACCGTCTTTGATTGGCACATTGAGGTCTTCACGGATCAGCACCCGCTTTCCGGCTAAATCTAAATCCGCCATCTTAATGACCGACATTCTCTTCTCCTTAGTTATACGTTTTATTCATTTGCGTTTATTGGCGCATCCAGGCTGCACTGGTATCTAACATACGATGGGCAAACCCCCACTCGTTGTCACACCATACCAATAACTTTATCAACCGTTTATGACTAACCCGTGTCTGTGTACCGTCTATGATACAAGAATGGGGATCATGGTTAAAATCAACAGATACCAATGGCTCCTCGGTATAATCCAAAATACCTGCCAAGCGCCCATGTACAGCCTTAGCAATCGCTTGGTTAACATCATCTAGAGAAACATCAGTATTTACGGTGACACTCAAATCCATTGCCGTCACATTGATGGTTGGAACACGTACGGCTATCGCTTCAAAACGGCCATGAAATTTGGGTAAAATACGTTCAATGCCACGCGCTAGCTTAGTATCCACTGGAATAATAGACTGGCTAGCCGCCCGGGTACGTCGTAAATCATCGTGATACGCATCGATCACTTGTTGGTCGTGCATAGACGCGTGAATAGTGGTGATAGCGCCTGACTCAATGCCAAAAGCATCATCCAATACTTGAATCACCGGAACAATACAGTTTGTTGTGCACGAGCCATTGGAAACAATGCGTTGCTCACTGTGAAGCACATCATCGTTGATGCCATAAATAATCGTTGCATCAACATCAGCATCTGCGGGTTGAGAAAATAATACTTTTTTAGCGCCTGCCTGAAGGTGCTTTTGCGCATCCTCACGGGAATGGAAAACCCCGGAACACTCCAAAACGATGTCAACGTCATGTTGGTGCCAAGGCAAAGCGCTCGGGTTTTGCTCGCAGTACAAGGCGATTTCATCACCATCAACGACTAAAGCTTGCTCACGAAGCTCGACAGGAAAGGAAAACCGCCCATGGGCAGTATCATATTTTAGTAGATGGGCTATGCCCTCAGGTTTGGCCAATTCATTGATTGCCACAATCTCGAACTCGTGGCGACGTTCACTCTCATACAAAGCGCGTAAAATGTTACGCCCTATTCGCCCAAAGCCGTTAATCGCAAGCTTTATTGCCATAATTACAGACTACCGCCATCAAAGCAGACACAGGTCTAAGAAGAATGGCGGCTATTGTAATCGACTCGCGCTCTGAGTGTAAGGGGTGCGCAAAAATAAAACGCTGATAGAGGGAGTTACGACAGGCCGCCAAACAAAGTAAGTAAGGCTATCAGTGCCAAGAAAAATAACACATTGCGTTTTACTAAGCGGATCATGCACTGCGCTTCGATGGTGCAGCCATAGTGAGCCAGTTCTATCTGTTCAGCAGCCAAGGCTGTTTCGGTAATAACCTGACGATTGCTGACTCTAAAATCAAGCACATGGCGCAACCAACATTGCGTACCTTTGCTAAAGTTGCCAATCACCAAGTAGCCCAAACTGGCAATTCGTGCGGCAGGCCATTCAAGCCAATGACCGACACGAACTAACAATGTATGCTGTTTTGATAGAGGATGGGATGTCTGCTCACTATCATCTACACAAGTCCGTACCAAGGCATAAAAAACGGCCCCAGGTGCGCCCAAAACAACAAACCAAAAAATCACCGCACAATAAAAACGAAAATTGACCCACGCTAAAGTTTGCGCAAAGGTTTCACCACCGCTTTCATTTTCAGTACGTTTTTGTCCCATTTGCAACGCATATAAAGTGGCTGCTTCACCATCGTCTCGGGTCAAAGCATTGAGGTAGCCCTTATAATTCGCGCGCATGTGCGCGCAACCAAAACAGATGAGTATGACCAACGTATTGACCGCTAATTGCCACAGAATAAAATCACTCGCGTGCACAAAAGCAGCAATAACTAAGGTTGGCACTAGTAACCACAGCATCAGCCCAATGCCGTTATGCAGCTGTTGCAAACGCGACAACAGGGGCGCACTTTTGCGCTCATACCAGTGCGCATAAGTCGCTATTTGCCAACGCGCTGAGCGAGCGCCTAAGCGTTCAGCTATTAATGCAAATAAGATAGATATCAAAGTCATGGCGACTACTTTGCTCGCTTAAGTTGACCTTAGTTTATCGCAATCTTGGGCAAAAGTAAGGTCAAAAAAATGTTCCCAATCAAAGCCTTCGCCGGGGTCTGTTTTTCGCCCGGGAGCAATATCGCTGTGACCCACAATGCGCTGTCTATTCAAATGCGGATAGGTACGTAATAAGCTTTTTGTTAATTGTGCCAAAGTGAGATACTGCGCTTGGGTGTAGGTGGACTTATCGGTGCCTTCTAGTTCAATGCCGATGCTAAAGTCATTACACCGCTGGCGCCCTTCGAATTGTGATACTCCAGCATGCCAAGCACGTTGGGTAAATGGCACATATTGGCGTAACTTCCCATTTCGATCGATCAAGCAGTGCGCTGACACACTCACGCCTGCGAGTGAGGAAAAACTCGGATGTGCTTGGCAATCGATCTGCCCTGCGAATAAATCATCAATATAGGGTGTACCGTACTGGCCCTCAGGCAGTGAAATGCAGTGAATCACCAGTAAGGACACTTCACTTTGCGGACGCTCATCATAATGCGAACACGGCAACTGCTGCGCCTGTTTGCATACGCCCAGATCATCTATATCCATGTTTTTCGTTTATTAACTTGATTGTGCCTGCATGTTAAGAGGCTAAGAATCACTGCGCAAGTTGATCTGTGGAGAAAAGTTACACTCGCCAGTGTGATTGACGCTGACCAATTCATCATCGCGGCGCAGCACCGCCAACCGCCGGTGTTTACTGATGGTACGAACAAACTCGAGCTCAAAGCCCATTTTGGTGAGCGCATATACCTTATCTACCTGTTCGCCGGTCAAGTTCGCATAATGTTCGCGAAACGTCCTTTGACCACTGCGGCGTTCGCTATCTGCTTTTTTCGCCTGTGCCATGGTATTAATCCGTTGGGAATCCCTTTCCAATATAGTCGAATTTGCTCATAAAAAAAGCGCCATGTGGTTGCATTGGCGCTTTTTAGTGCTCACTCTGCACGCTGCTCGCGCCCTAAAAGAGCCATAGCAGCTTCTTTTACGTTCTTATTTTCATATAAGACTTGGTAAATTTGCTCAGTAATTGGCATCTCGATACCGCTGCGTTTAGCCAGCATATACACTTCTTTGGTGTTACGGTACCCTTCTACAACCTGGCCTATTTGTTGCTGCGCAGAGTCGACATCGAGCCCCTGCCCTAAAGCTAAGCCAAAGCGACGGTTGCGCGATTGATTGTCGGTACAGGTAAGAATCAAATCACCTAAACCTGCCATGCCCATGAAGGTTTCCGATTTGGCACCCAGTGCACAACCCAATCGGCATAACTCCGCAAGCCCACGTGTGATCAACGCGGTTCGAGCATTGGCACCAAAACCAAAGCCATCAGAAATCCCGGCGCCTATCGCAATAACATTTTTCACCGCCCCACCTAATTGGATACCAATGAAATCATTGTTTCGATAAACCCGGAACGAGCGTCCACAGTGCAACAAACCCGATAAGCGTTCACAAAACTCATCACTGGTGGCCGATACGGAAATAGCGGTAGGTAGACCGGCGGCCATTTCTTTAGCAAAGGTTGGCCCCGATAACACCGCTAAATCCATATCTTCGCCAAGATGCTGCTTAGCAACATCTTGAAGGAGACGACCGGTGTTCGGTTCCAAACCTTTCGTTGCCCAGGCAACCTTGGCATTGCTACGTAGCATGGGTGCGATGGTCTGCAATAGATCCGCAAAAGCATGGCTAGGTACGACCACCAAAACGATGTCGCTACTGGCAACAGCTGTTTGCAAATCACTTTGCATCTCTAGGCTATCAGGAAAAGCGATATCACCGAGGTACTGCTGATTTTTTCGCTCATCGGCTAAACGCTGTATATGATCGCTGTTGCGTCCCCAAAGAGTCACTTTGTGACCGTTTCGAGCAAAACAAATAGCAAGGGCGGTGCCATAAGACCCCGCCCCTAAAACCGTTACAGCGCTGGATGCTGAAGTGGTCATGACTTATGCGTCAGCTTGCTCAGCAGCACGTTGCTGCATGTACTGGGCAAATAACGCATCAAAATTCACTGGTGCCAAATTCAGTTGTGGGAAAGTACCACGGTTCACCAAGTTTGATACGGCTTCACGCGCATACGGGAATAATACATTCGGGCAGAAAGCGCCAAGCATGTGTGCTGTTTGCACCTCTTCCATTTCACCAATAGCGAAAATACCTGCTTGCTGGATTTCACAAAGGAAAGCCGTCTCTTCACCTAGCGTTGCTGTAACAGTTAACGCTAATACAACTTCAAAAATACCGTTATCAAGTTTGTTTGAGCGAGTATCCAAATCTAACTTTACTTCAGGCTTCCATTCTTTTTGGAAAATTTCAGGTGAGTTAGGTGTCTCGAAAGAGATATCTTTGGTGTAGATACGTTGAATAGAGAATTGCGCCTGTTGTTCTTGTGCTGCGCCTTGATTTTGTTCTTCCATTGTTGTTCCTATCAATATTCTTTTTGCAATAAATTAGCCGCGTGAGGACGCGGCAGCATATATGTTCGCAAGCAATTACGCGTATAGCAGGGTGTTTAACTCACCACTGGCTTCTAACGCCATCATATCATCACAGCCACCCACATGATGCTCACCAATGAAAATCTGCGGCACCGTGTGCGCGCCATTTGCGCGGGTGAGCATTTCATCGCGTAGCTCTGGTTGTACACCAATATCAAACTCAGTGTAAGTTACCTCTTTTTTATCCAGCAAGGCTTTCGCACGCTGACAAAAGGGGCAATAGGCTTTAGTGTATAATACAACGTTACTCATAAATGCTTCCTAATAAAGTTATCGGCCTGATACCACAGGCAGACCTGCGCTTTGCCAAGATTGCATTCCACCTGACAAAATAAATACGCTTTCAAAGCCTGCTTTATTCAAGCCATTGGCAATACCCGAAGCCGTCATGCCTGTCGCACATACCAATATAATGGGTTTGCTTTTGTACTTTTCAAGCGCACTAAAGTCACCCTGCTTTGCTTTTTCAGCGCTCAGGTGCACGGCATTAGAGATATGCCCAGCGTTGTAGTCCTTTTGCGCGCGAATATCCGTTACTACGGCATCTTCACGATTCACTAAAAGGGTTAATTGCTGTGGATTAATCTGCTTGATGGCAGAAAACTTACTTTTAAACCACCCCGATATCAACATCGCGACAATCGCTAGCCAAATGATGCTTAAAATAGGATGGTTTCCGATAAATTCTATGTATTGTTCCATACGTCTTACTGTATTGTTCAAACCTTGCGGGCGGCACAAGTATACACACTTGCCTTCGACTTACCAATTGATGAAATATTTTCTACTGCTAAGGCGGATAAAAAACGGTAGGATACATTATAAGAGCGCAGTTCTGTGGTCACAGTGAACATCCATAGAGCTGTATTCTTAATAATTATTATCAAGCAATTCATTTGTCGTGCCGACACTAGCAGGAGATCCAATGACACAGCCAAAGAAACCTCTCGTACTGATGATTCTGGACGGTTGGGGTTACCGTGAAAACAGCGAAAGTAATGCGATTTTAGCCGCCAACACCCCCGTTTTAGATAAGCTTTGGGAACAGCGCCCGCACACTCTGATTTCCGGTTCTGGTATGGATGTTGGTTTGCCTGATGGGCAAATGGGCAACTCTGAAGTAGGCCATGTTAACCTCGGTGCTGGGCGTGTGGTATATCAAGATTTTACCCGCATTACCAAAGCCATCGACGATGGAACATTTGCTGATAATAAAGCGCTTACCACTGCGATAGATAATGCCGTAACAGCGAACAAAGCAGTCCATCTGATGGGGCTGTTAAGCCCAGGTGGCGTCCATAGCCACGAAGAACATATTATTGCCGCTATTGAGCTGGCTGCCGAGCGCGGCGCTGAGCATATTTATGTGCATGCCTTTTTAGATGGTCGTGATACGCCTCCACGCAGCGCTGAAGCATCACTTAAACGCATCGATGAAACCTTCGCTCGCCTCGGTAAAGGTCGTATCGCCAGTGTTGTTGGGCGTTACTTCGCTATGGATCGTGATAATCGCTGGGATCGCATCGAAAGTGCCTATAACTTAATGGTCCTCGGCGAAGCTGACTATCAAGCCGTAGATGCAGTGTCAGCTTTGCATGCAGCCTATGAGCGTGATGAGAATGATGAATTTGTAAAAGCAACAACCATTGGCGATAGCCCCGCAACCATCAATGATGGTGATGCAGTGTTATTTATGAACTTCCGAGCGGATCGAGCGCGGCAGATGAGTCGCGCTTTTGTTGATGCCGAATTTAACGGCTTCAGTAAAAAGAAAGCGCCGCAATTAAGCGGTTTCGTTATGCTGACTGAGTATGCTGCAGACATCAAGGCGCCTGTGGCATTTCCACCAGAGCCACTCAATAATGTGCTGGGTGAGTGGCTTGCCAAACATAACAAAACACAATTACGCATTTCAGAAACAGAAAAGTACGCTCATGTGACCTTCTTTTTCAGCGGCGGTCGGGAGCAAGAGTTTGATGGTGAAAGCCGTGAGCTTATCCCCTCGCCGGATGTTGCTACCTATGACTTACAACCAGAAATGAACTCTCAATTGCTAACCGACAAACTAGTGGCGGCTATTCAAAGCAACAAGTATGACGTCATTGTGTGTAATTATCCTAATGGCGATATGGTTGGCCACTCAGGCGTATTTGCAGCAGCCGTAAAAGCTTGTGAAGCGGTGGACAGCTGTATTGGCCGCGTGGTGGAAGCGTTAGAGCAAGTCGGTGGCGAGGCCTTAATTACCGCCGATCACGGTAATGCCGAGCAAATGGTAAACCCACAGACTGGTCAAGCGCATACCGCCCACACCAGCGAGCCTGTGCCATTCATTTACGTTGGCCGTGATGCTCAAGCTATTGATGGCAAAACGCTCAGTGACGTAGCTCCCACTATGTTGCATCTACTGGGCATGGAGCAGCCAGAAGAAATGACTGGTTCACCCATCATGCGTCTTAAGTAACCTCGATGCCGATGGTTTTATTGAGTCACAAACGTCAAAAGGTGTCGCTGCTGTGCGCGACACTTTTGGCGTTCCTAAGCTTCAATAGCTTTGCTAACGAGAACCGCACCAAGCAAGACTTAACCGAAGTCCAACAAGAATTAAAAAAGAGCCAACAGAATTATCAGCAGCAGCAACGCTCGCTGGATAAGTTACAGAGCCAACTCAAGAACTCAGAGCAAGCTATCGCTGTAAATGCAAAGGAGTTACGTGCGCTCGATAACAAGCTCGCAGACAACGAACGGCAACACCAAAAGTTACAACAACAGGCTGAACAGCTGGAGTCGCGTCGTAAAAAGCTTGATAAAGTACTTGCAGCCCAAGTAAAGAGCGCCTACATGGTGGGTGGGCATGATTATTCAAAGATGCTGTTAAACCAACAAGACACAGCCAAGTTAGAGCGCACCATTAGCTATTACGACTATTTCAACAAAGCTCGTTTGCAACAGCTTGAAGCGTTACAACAGACAATGCGTGAAATAGCGCAAAACCAAGCAGCGCTGCAACAAAACAGACAACAACTGGCGAAGCTACGCGAGCAAGAACAACAGCAGCAACAGCAATTAGTTGCAGCTAAAGCACAACGTCAATCTCAGGTCCAAGAGCTACAAGGTAAATTAAATCAACTGCAAAGCTCGATAGCGTATTTAAAAGATAATGAGCAGACCTTACTGGATACCCTAGCGGAGCTAGAGCGCAGTAAAGACCGCCAAGTAGCTATGTTAGGTCTGGGTAGCAGCAAAGGAAAATTAACTTGGCCGACACGGGGTAAGCTTACCCACCGCTTTGGCACCCGTAAACGCCAAGGGTTCAATTGGAAAGGGGTGGTGATCGCAGCCAGTGAAGGGAGCAGTATAACCAGTATAGAGGATGGCCAAGTGGTCTTTGCTGACTGGCTAAGAGGTTTTGGTTGGGTCATGGTGGTCGATCACGGCAAGGGTTATATGAGCCTATACGGCCACGCTCAAGCATTACTTAAAGAAGTGGGCGATCCAGTTTATAAAGGCGAAACAATCGCTTTAGTAGGCCAGAGCGGCGGTCAAATTGATCCTGGTCTATACTTTGAAATACGCCACAAAGGACGTGCCGTTAACCCAACGACATGGTGCAAGTCCTCCTAATTGAATAGAGGCTGCACCTCAAGGGGGCAGCCGATGTTTGTATTCACAACTTACCTATACAAGCGCTTGTTACTAGGGCTCAGTTTTTTAGCCTTAGTGGTACTAGCGCCTGCTTCATTGGCAAAGGACAGCCAACTCGATGAAGTGCTTTTTCACATCAACAACTACTACGTTGAGGAAGTGGACCGCGACAAGTTAGACCAACATGTACTCAGCAGTTTATTACAAGAGCTTGATCCATATAGCGAGTTCCTTGATGAGCAAGAGTTAAAACGATTATTCGATGTCACCAATGGCCAATACAAGGGCCTGGGAATCGAAGTAGAACAGCGTGACAAACATGTAGTGGTGATCTCCGCCCTACCCAACTCACCCGCCCGGGCCGCTGGCTTACAACGTGGTGACGTTATCGTGTCTATCAATGGCACTAAGGTGAATAATACTACTTTAGAAGAAGTCTCTGCTCTGATCAGCAGTCGTGAAGATGGTCAAGTGCATTTAGCCGTTGCTCGCGCAGGCCATTCACAACGCCTCGACTTTCAGCTTACCCGTCAGCCTATCCACATTGAAAGCGTCGCCAGTGAGCTCAAGGCCAATGGCATGGGCTACTTACGTATTAATAGCTTCAACAATCATAGTTTTCATGATGTCGCGCGTCACATCACCATGATGCAAAACGCCAACGGCGCCATACTCAACGGTTTGCTTATTGACCTGCGTGACAACCCAGGCGGTACCCTCGACAGTGCCATTGCCATTGCCGATTTATTTTTGTCTCAAGGTGTTATTGTCTCCACTCGAGGTCGCTTTGTGGAGGCTAATCAACGCTTTGAAGCAAAAGCTGGGGACATAATTCAAGGCGCCCCCATGGTCGTGCTGATCAATGAGGGCTCAGCTTCCGCTGCAGAAATTGTTGCCGGCGCGCTCAAGGATAATGACCGGGCAACCGTGGTAGGGACTCGCTCCTATGGTAAAGGGTCGGTGCAGTCATTGATCCCCTTAGGCGATGGCCGCAGTGCTTTGAAGCTGACCACAGCGAAGTACTATACCCCCTCTGGCGTGTCCATTGAGGGGACTGGCATCGTTCCTGATGTGCCGATATTGCAACCTGCCCTTTCGCAATCAAATAAAGAAGTTATAATCAGCTTAGCTGAGGGGCAAAGTGCGCATAAAAACTTAACCGCACTGCTTGATAAACAATTACTAAAAGCTCAGCAACTATTAGAACAATAAAAACGCAGGCTCGGCTTTTAGCACGGGCCTGCACACTAATCATCAACAAAGATAAAAACACATTGTGCGCTTTTTAATATGGACTACGTTGTGTGTGCTGGTGCTCTTATCACCAGTACATGCGAAGCAAATCGCTATTGTCATTGATGACATAGGCTATCATCGTAATGACATGGCTGCCTTGCACTTGCCTGGCGCTGTAACTTACTCGGTGCTCCCTTTTACTCCTTACGCCACTCACTTTGCTCAACAGGCAGGGGCCTTAGATAAAGAGGTGCTTTTGCATGCCCCCATGCAAGCTATAAACGGTAAAGCGTTAGGGCCTGGGGGGCTGACAATGGATATGTCAAAAGAAGCTTTCCAACACGAGCTACGCAAGGCATTAGCCAGCCTACCCAATGCGCGCGGCGTCAATAATCACATGGGCTCGCTGCTAACCCAGCAAAATGCGCCGATGAGCTGGACTATGGAAGTGCTAAAAGAGCAGGATTTGTTTTTTCTCGACAGTAAAACAACTCCCAATTCAAAAGCGCAAACAATTGCCGGGCTATACGGTGTCAGCAATATTGCTCGCCATGTTTTTCTCGATAATATCACCACCGAGCAGCAACTACGTTATCGTTTTGAGCAGCTAAAGACTCTCGCCGATAAGTATGACTACGCAGTTGCAATTGCTCACCCCTACCCCGAAACGTTTGCCTTTTTGCAACAGGCATTGCAAGAGCTCGAGGGCGAAGGTTTCCAACTTGTGCCTTTATCTCAGCTAGTGCAGCAGCGCACAATTCGGCTTGCGCAGGCCGATAAAAAAAGTGTAACCGAGGAAGAGTAGAGGCCTCTAAAACAATCATAAGTGGCATGGCTGCTGATGACTGGACTCTGGTGCCGATAAACCACCTCCTCAGTATTCAACACCTGCCCAAGTGCTTGTTCTATGAACATAAAATTAATCTGTATCTTTTACACAAACAGTGAAAGCTTTTCTTTTCCTCTAGAGCACAAAAAACAACAAACCCATTAAAATCAACACTTTAAAAGTTGGCATGGACTTAGCAACGTATATTCCGAAACGCAAATCTATGGAGGGTACATTATGTTAGGTTGGTCAATTGCATTTTTAGTTATCGCTTTGGTCGCAGCACTTTTAGGTTTCGGTGGCATTGCTGGTGCAGCCGCTGGCATCGCTAAAATTATTTTCTTTGTATTCTTGGTACTGCTGGTTATCTCCCTTGTTGCTGGCGCCATTCGTGGTAAAGCGCCAAGGTAGTTATTAGTTTTACAGCACAAGCGGTCACAGGCGGGATAAAACCCGCGACCGCAACCAAAACACGTTTTTTGAATCCAGATTTAAAGAGTTAATATCTAAGGAGAGTTCTATGTTTAATCATTCAGCAACAAAAGCATTTATCGCTACATTATTTGCCGCAGTATTCGCTATGGGCTGTGAAGACAGTGGCGGTGCCGAAGAGGCAGGTGAAAAGATTGATGAGGCGATCACAGACACTCAAAACGCGGTCGAAGACGCGTGTGAGAATGTTAAAGAAAACGCCGGTGCAGAAGAAACAAACTGCTAATACAGGCTTATCTTCAAACAAAAAACCCGCGAAGTTCGCGGGTTTTTTTACGTCTCTAATTATTTAAAACTGACTGTTGGCCGCCGCAACCACATTGTCTACGGTGAAGCCAAAGTGCTTAAACAATTCGCCCGCTGGCGCTGATTCACCAAAGCTAGTCATGCCGATAACTTTACCATTCAAACCAACATACTTGTACCAGAAGTCGGCAATGCCTGCCTCTACGGCGACACGGCGAGTCACACTGCTGGGTAGGACACTTTCTTTGTACTGTGCGTCTTGTTGATCGAACAAGTCCGTTGATGGCATAGACACCACGCGTACCTGACGACCTTGAGCGCGAAGCTCAGAAGCTGCATCCATAGCAAGTTGTACTTCCGAGCCTGTGGCAATCAGGATAACTTCTGGCTCGCCATCACAGGTTAATACATACCCACCTTTTTTCACATCAGCAAGCTGCTGCGCATCGCGTGCTTGCTGAGCAAGACCTTGACGCGTAAAGACCAGCGACGTTGGCCCATCTTTGCGCTCTATCGCTTGCTGCCACGCAATGGCTGATTCAACTTGGTCACATGGACGCCAATTCACTAGATTCGGTGTATAACGTAGGCTCGCCATTTGCTCAACCGGTTGGTGAGTCGGTCCATCTTCACCCAGGCCGATGGAATCGTGGGTGTAAACGAAAATGCTAGGCGTCTTCATAAGAGCGGCCATGCGCACCGCATTACGCGCATACTCCATAAACATTAAAAAGGTTGCACCGTAAGGAATGAAACCTTTGTGCAAGGCAATACCATTCATAATGGCGGACATGCCAAATTCACGCACCCCATAGAAAATATAGTTACCTGACGCGTCGTCTTTACTAAGGCCTTTTGAACCACTCCAAATCGTTAAGTTCGACCCTGCCAAATCGGCTGAGCCGCCCATAAACTCAGGTAGCATGGGGCCAAAGGTATTTAAGGCATTTTGCGATGCCTTACGTGTTGCAGGGCTATCAGGGTTTGCTTGTAACTGCTCAATATAGGCTTGTGACTTCTCGGCCCAATCAGCAGGCAATTCACCATTTTGGCGACGTTCAAACTCCGCAGCAAGCTCAGGGTATGCCGCTTTGTATGCCGCAAACTTATCCTGCCAACTTTGCTCTGCTTGCGTGCCCTTCTCTTTGGCGTCCCACTGTTGATAGATATCATCAGGAATCGCAAAGGCGTCATGAGGCCAACCTAAGAACTCGCGAGCAGCTTTAATTTCATCATCGCCCAACGGTGCACCGTGGCAATCATGGCTTCCTGATTTATTCGGAGAGCCGTAACCAATCACTGTTTTACAACAGATAAGCGTTGGCTTGTCACCTTGGGCGCGGCCTTCATCAATAGCAGCGCGAATAGCCTCGCTATCGTGACCATCCACATTACGGACCACGTGCCAGCCGTAAGACTCAAAACGCGCGGGAGTGTCGTCACTAAACCAGCCTTCAACCTCACCATCAATAGAAATACCGTTGTCGTCCCAAAACGCAATCAACTTACCAAGGCCTAGAGTTCCTGCAAGCGAACACGCCTCGTGAGAAATCCCTTCCATCAAGCAGCCGTCGCCCATAAAAGCGTAAGTATAGTGATCAACAATTTCATGGTCAGCGCGATTAAATTGAGCAGCAAGGGCTTTCTCCGCGATTGCCATTCCTACCGCATTGGTGATCCCCTGTCCAAGCGGGCCCGTAGTAGTCTCAATACCCGGAGCATAACCGTATTCAGGGTGGCCCGGAGTTTTTGAATGAAGCTGACGGAAGTTTTTAATTTCCTCAATAGGAAGATCATAGCCGCTTAAGTGTAAAAGCGAATAAATCAGCATTGAACCGTGGCCATTTGAGAGAATAAATCGGTCACGGTCAGCCCAGTTAGGGTTGCTCGGGTTATGCTTAAGATAATCGCGCCACAGTACTTCGGCGATATCGGCCATGCCCATCGGGGCACCCGGATGACCTGATTTAGCTTGTTGAACCGCGTCCATGGAAAGCACGCGAATGGCGTTTGCAAGTTCTTTGCGTGATGGCATGAATTCTCCTACCTTTAAATGTATTTGCGCTGGGGCTTCACTCGCGCTCATGCTGGCGCGGGTAAAGAATAAGACGAAAGCCCATTCTTACTTATTCATCTGCCCCCTGCAATTAAAAATTGGGCATCGAACGAGTAACTTTAGAATTACTCATAACGAATAAAAATACTGATAACTAAAAGAGTACAAAAACACCAAGCAATAAAGGTCAAAAGACCGCTATACAATCAATTTTATTTAGACGTCTAGGCGTAAAAAGCTAGGAAATCACCTGTGATTTAGCTAGAATACGCGCCTTAATTTATGCTGCGCTCAACCCAGTGGCTGGTATGATCTTGGGAAGCGCGATACTTGTGAGCAGAAACTTATGGCAAAACATTTATTTACTTCTGAGTCTGTGTCTGAAGGACACCCGGATAAAATCGCTGACCAAATTTCTGATGCGGTACTCGATGCTATTTTGGCGCAAGATCCCCATGCCCGTGTAGCCTGCGAAACCTATGTGAAGACCGGTATGGTGATGGTCGGTGGTGAAGTCACAACCAGTGCTTGGGTCGATATTGAAGAGTTAACGCGCAAAACCGTGCGTGAAATCGGCTACACCCATTCCGATATGGGCTTCGATGCCGACTCATGTGCAATTCTAAACACCATTGGTAAGCAGTCTCCTGATATTAATCAAGGTGTTGACCGCGCTCGTCCAGAAGAGCAAGGTGCAGGTGACCAAGGCTTGATGTTTGGTTATGCCTGTAATGAAACCGACGTGCTCATGCCAGCGCCCATTACCTATTCACACCGCTTGGTACAACGCCAAGCCGAAGTGCGCAAAAATGGTGAATTACCCTGGTTACGTCCAGACGCCAAGTCACAGGTAACCTTTGCTTATGAGAATGGCAAGGCCGTTGGTATCGATGCCGTCGTGCTGTCAACGCAACACTGCGATTCTATTGCGCAAGATGACTTGGTTGAAGCGGTCATGGAGACCATTATCAAACCAACGCTACCGGCAGAGCTTATTACCGATGCGACTAAGTTCTTCATTAACCCCACTGGACGCTTCGTGATCGGTGGCCCGATGGGGGATTGCGGCTTAACTGGTCGTAAAATCATCGTTGATACTTATGGCGGTATGGCACGTCACGGTGGTGGCGCATTCTCAGGTAAAGATCCATCGAAAGTGGACCGCTCTGCCGCTTACGCAGCACGTTACGTTGCTAAAAATATAGTCGCGGCCGGCCTGGCCGATAAATGCGAAATCCAAGTGTCTTATGCCATTGGCGTTGCCGAGCCAACCTCCATCAGTGTTGAAACCTTTGGCACCGGCAAATTAGACGAAACGCGTTTAATCGAACTGATCCGCAAGCATTTCGACTTACGTCCTTATGGTTTAATTCAAATGCTTGATTTAGAACGTCCGATTTATCAGCCTACAGCGGCTTACGGCCACTTTGGTCGCAATGAATTCCCATGGGAAGCGACCGATAAAGCACAGGCACTTAAAGCCGACGCTGGATTATAAGTGAATTACCTATAAGTTAATTGAAAAGCGCCTATATGGCGCTTTTTTTATAGCTATAACCCCACTCTCGGCAGTTAATCCTCGCCGCAATCGCCGGCACTGATTGGCACGACTTGCAGAGCGTGTACTGCTGCTAACTGACTTTTCAAGCTCATCATAGTTTTAGATACACTTTTCAACGATACTTTATTACTGAGCCAGCGTGGAAGCTTACCACCTGGGTCGGCAAAAACCTGATAGCGGATAAGTAAGCCGTCGTCTTGCTGCGTCATTCGCCAGTTAGCAGTCAAGGTTGTGATGCGTATCCTATCACTTTTACGAGCGATATTTGGGTTATAGGCATGCACCCGTAACTCAGTGGTATAGTCATTGACACGCTGATAGCAACTTTGTGTATAAAGCTCCCTATCAGCAACGGGCCAAGGCGAATTAATCACCGTGTATACGCGGTTGCGATTGCCTTGAGAGTGCAAAAGACGAACTTCTTGTACTGCATGCAACCACTGCGATGCTTGTTGGGTGTTATACAGTAGCGTCAGTAACTGAGCTGTGCGGGCGTCGGCAACGAAAAGCTCAGCATAAATATGGTAGATACCATCTTTACTGACGGTATAGACCACTTTCAAATCAGGGAGGTTTTTATAATTCCGCCAAGGTTGGATTTCAGCCCCAGCTGCAAAGCTGAGGCTAAGTAGGCTAATCGCGCCAATAAGGTTGAACATCACGAGTCGCTTCTCGGCTTTGCTCCATGGCACTCAACAGACTATCGGTTTTTTGCGTCAACCAAGCCTGAATTTTGATGAATTGCTCGCTCTCATTACCTTGGCACAGCTGACCAAGGTAATCGAGGGTGAATAATTCAAAAGTGCCGTGCACAATATCTAGCCATGGCGCCCGAAAGCTCATGCGCAAAGACTCATCAAACAATGCGCCCAAACAACAGCCACTTAAAAGATTGCGTTCCAAGCGCTGCTTAAGCTGTAAGTACTGCTCGCTGGCTAGCGGCTGTTGAGGCTCAACGAGCTCTTTCATTTCCTGCCAATCATAGTCGAGTAGCCGTGCCGCCAGATCATGAATTGGCTGTTCACCAGCCTGAAGTTGCGCTTGCCCCCATGATTGTCGCCACCCTCGCTCAGTCAACCAGATTGTTAAATCTAACAACAGCAGGTTATAGCGTGTGCTAGTGAATATAGCCTGGACATCGTCAATGCTTGGTTGGATGGATTTTAGATCGCCTATCACCTGAGTCAGCTCTGGTGCTGCATTGATTTTCTTATAATAAGCATGCTTTTTCGAGGTAAAGGTTTTCAGTTGAATCGCCGTCTCGACCCAACTTAACTCGCTCAGTAACCACTTAAGTTCGCCGCGCAGACGCTCGGTCGCTTGTTTTTCAACGATATCGCTGAATAACCACAAACTATGGCGAATAAGACTGACACCATCGGTTACCCGTTTCAGCGTTTTAAGGGTCGGCTTTTGGAAATAACATTGTTCGTGTTTTTGTACAAAAGCAATGCCATAACTCAAGCACTTCTCCAGTGCCCGCTCTTGGCTGTCATCGTTGCTCAGCGGCACAAGGCCAATCTCTTTACTGGCTTTGAGCGGCTGATCGTCCGCCAGCCGATAACCTCGAGCTGCCTTTGAGTAATAACCCATGCGTAGAGGCAGGTTATCGATTAATTTTTCAGCTAGGGAAAACAGCTCACTGCGCTCACCCTTTACTAATTCAATCTCAAGCTCGCAAATCGGCTCTACATTGGCGTTGGCCGATACCTCACCCTTATCCAGCACCACCTCTATTTCAGTCCCTGCTTGGGTTTCAACTAACCAAGTGCGACGAATAAAGTTAGTACTAAATAGCGGATAGAGATTGTCGGCTAACGCGTCCACTTGCACCCCATGAGGCCAAATACTGGCATCAAAGTCGTGCAGCTCTGGACGATTTCCGTCAATAGGCAAATTGTACTCTGGACGCTGGTGCAGCCCACCCACGTTCTCACCTGCAAGCTTAATGGTTTGCTCACAAACGCCGTCACAACAGCGAGTACGAAGACCAATATCTAATGCTCTAAGCTCTCGGCTCGGGGTGTCGAAATAAGCATTTTGCAGGTTGCGTGCGGGTTTATTTTTTACGGTTTTTGCAAACTGGGTAATGAGTGCGGGTATGGACGGTATCACCGCCTCGGAAACTAAAAACTTAAGCTCTATCTCAGTGTCCATGCGCTATAGGAAGACCAATGAAATCGTCAAAAGCACAACATAAACAAAGCCGCCTACGAATGCAAACATTTTGCCATTTGGCCGTGCTATTTTGCCCCTTTACCCGCGTCGGTGAGTTACAAAATCACCCTTGCCAATCACTGCGCCAACCCATACTATGCTGGGATTGGAGAAATTATTTACGTAAAACAAGGTTAAGTTGGATGGTCAAACACGCCTGTGTCGCGCTCGCTTTTATGCTCAGCGCATTGTTCACCACCGCAGCACACGCAGAACAAGGCACCGCCTATATCAGTGATGAACTGTATATTTTTATGCACTCTGGAGCAGGTAAAAACTACCGCATTTTAGGTTCAGTTGATGCGGGCACGCCAGTGACACTGGTGAGCGGTGAAGAAAATAACGGCTTTCTCGAGATAATCGATGATAAACAGCGCCAAGGCTGGGTTGAAACTAAGTTCATCAACCAAGATAAAAGTTTAAAGATTCAATATCAGGAACTTGGTGAGCAGCTGGCACAAACTCAACAGGCGTTGCGCAATGCCCAAGCACAGCTTCCCGAGCTACAAACGCTGAATCGCGACTTGCAGGAGCAAGCCCAGCAGTTGCAAGCTCAGCTAGATCAAGCGATTGCCGAGCGCGACGCGCTTAATGCTAAACAACAAGGCTTAAAGGCCAAAGAAAAGCGACAGTTACTCACCTACGGTGGGGCAATTGCATTTATTGGTCTATTCTTAGGAATAATCCTCACCGTTATTTTGTCGCGCCGCAAGCGCTATGACGGATGGGCATAATCATTATTTTCAATTTGCATTGAGCCAAAAAGAGCACCTAGGTGCTCTTTTTTTTGCCAGTCGCTAATAGCGCTATTCGTAAACTCTATATTACAGCTTGTGTTTGCATGCTCAGGGCATTCACAGCTCGATACTGAGCCCGGTATCTTCTTTTACTTTTTCAATCACCATATACGTATGATGCGTACCGACCCCAGGAATATCCACTAAATCTCCCAGTACTTGGCGGTATTCGTTCATATCACTGACCCGCACCTTGAGTAAGTAGTCGTAGCCTCCAGCAACCATATCGCACTCCACTACTTGTGGTGTATTGAGGATATGCTCTTTAAAAGTTTTAAATACCGAGGTATTAGATGTCACTAACGACACCTGCACATGGGCCAATAAACTTTGGTTTAATTTTTGCTCACTGAGCTTAGCATGATAGCCTTCAATAAAGCCTTCTGATTCGAGCCGTTTTACACGGTCGAGGCAAGGGCTAGGACTGAGGTTAACTTGCTTAGCTAAATTGACGTTAGAGATCCGACCATTGCGTTGTAAAACGTCGAGAATAGCGAGATCGATTCGGTCTAAGGTGCGAGGTTTAGCTGTTAAAGACATAGCAGCATTTTATACGGACAACGAAGAAATATGCCCTGTAAATTATCGTATTTCGAAAAATTAAACCAGCATATTCTGCGGCATTTTCATTAGAATGCCCGCGAATATGTATTCATATTGAGTGCAATCTCACCTTCGCGTTTTAGCAGCGGGGTGACCTACACTGTAGTAATTGTCGTAACCGAGGCCCCACCATCTCACCTTGTGGTGTGGGTACAGTTGCTATTTTTAGACTCCATGATTTTGAGGGTTGCTTATGTTATTTGAAGGCAATTTGATTACTGAATGCCCTATCCGCCAGAAGATCCGTGACTTTTATCGTATCGATGAAAACGAAGTCATTGATCATATTTTACCACTGGCTGAAGTAGGCGTTACGGCACGCAGTCGCGCTTGGGAGCGCGCACGACAAATGGTATTGAATATTCGCAAGGACCAAGATGGTCAAAACGGTATTGATGCCCTGTTAAATGAGTTCTCCCTGTCGACTGAGGAAGGGGTGGTGTTAATGTGTTTGGCAGAAGCGCTATTGCGAGTGCCAGACAAAGAAACACAGGATAATTTAATTCGCGATAAACTCGCTAATGGCGACTGGAGTTCGCACTTAGGTAGCAGTGAGTCGCTATTTGTTAATGCCTCATCGTGGGGCTTGTTGGTCACCGGAAAAATGGTGAACTACACCGACAAAAACAAAGAAGAACAGTTTGGCCTGCTAAAACGCACCATGGGCCGCCTTGGCGAACCGGTGATCCGTAAAGCAGTGAACTATGCCATGAAGATCATGGGCAAGCAGTTCGTTATGGGGCAAACCATTGATGAAGCCATTGAACGCGCCGAAGAAACCGAGCGCAAAGGCTATGTTTACTCATACGACATGCTAGGGGAAGGCGCCCGCACTATGGCGGATGCTGATCGCTACTACGACAGCTACGTCAATGCAATTAATGCCATTGGTAAAGCGGCCAACGGTCGCGGCCCAGTAAAAAGCCCCGGCATTTCCGTTAAATTATCAGCAATTCATCCACGCTACGAGTTCACCCACCGTGAACGCGTTATGTCAGAGATTGTGCCCAAGCTAAAAGAGCTTGCACTGTTGGCGAAAAAATACGATATCGGCCTCACCGTTGACGCCGAAGAAGCCGACCGCCTAGATATTTCTCTTGATGTCATTGAAGCGGTATACAGCGATCCCGATTTAGGTGACTGGCAAGGTTTTGGTCTGGCGGTACAAGCCTATCAAAAACGCGCTATTTTTGTTTGTGAGTGGCTTACAGAACTTGCTCGTCGCGTAGGTCGTAAACTGATGGTGCGTTTGGTTAAAGGCGCTTACTGGGACACCGAGATTAAAACCACACAGCAAGACGGTTTAGAGCACTTCCCGGTCTTCACCCGTAAAGCTACCACCGATGTGTCGTACAAAGCCTGTGCCATCAAACTAATGGAAGCACGTGATGCGCTATTCCCACAGTTTGCCACTCACAATGCTTACACTGCAGCGACCATTTTAGAGGTCGCTAAAGGTGACCATCACGGCTTTGAATTCCAGCGCTTACACGGCATGGGTGAATCTCTTTACGACCAAATTGTACTCAAAGAAAAGATTCAATGTCGTGTGTATGCGCCAGTGGGCCAGCATGAAGATTTGCTTGCTTACTTGGTACGTCGCCTACTTGAAAACGGCGCCAACTCGTCATTTGTAAATGCCATTGTTGATACTAAGCAACCGGTAGAAGCACTGCTGCCAGACCCGGTAGAGACCCTGCAGGGTCTGCGTAATAAATACAACAAGCAGATCAAATTACCTATCGAGCTTTATGGTAGTGAACGCGCCAACTCAAAAGGCTTAGACCTGACTGATATCAATGCCATCACGCCGCTAAAAGAAAACCTTGATACCTGGTTCGAAGAACATCGTATTAGCGACGATCAGGTTGCTGAGGGTAACTTAGCAGTGCGTAACCCTGCTAATCACAAGGAAATCATCGGCCAATTGCATTTGCAAAGTGGCGAAGAGATGAAGACCTTATTGGAAAATGCCGAAAAAGAGTTTATCTCTTGGTCAGCAACGCCAGTAAAAGAGCGCGCAGACTTATTGCGTCGTGTCGGCGATATCCTTGAGCGCCACCATGATGAGCTGGTTGCCTTGTGTATAAAAGAAGCCGGGAAAGTGACCCAAGATGGCATCGATGAAGTCCGTGAAGCTGTGGATTTCTGCCGCTACTATGCCGCACGCGCCGAAGAACTGGCCGAGGACGAGCGTTTCGAGGCACGTGGCGTGATCCTCTGTATTAGCCCATGGAACTTCCCACTGGCTATTTTCCTTGGCCAAGTTGCAGCGGCTATCGTTACTGGTAATACCGTGATTGCCAAGCCAGCGGAGCAAACCAGTCTTATCGCTTTGCGCGCCATTGAACTGATGCATTCCGTCGGCTTGCCACAACATGTGGTGCAGCCAGTGATTGCTCGCGGTAGCGAAGTGGGTGAACATATTGTTCCTGATGAGCGCATCCAGGCCGTGATGTTCACAGGCTCCACAGAAACAGGCACACTGATTTCCCGTACCTTAGCGGCTCGTAACGACATCCAAGTGCCCTTGATTGCCGAAACGGGCGGTCAAAACTGTATGATTGTCGATTCGACAGCGCTGCCGGAACAGGTTGTTGATGATGTCATCAAGTCTGGCTTTCAAAGCGCGGGTCAACGCTGTTCGGCATTGCGCGTGTTATTTATTCAAGAAGATGTTGCCGATGGCATGATTGAAATGCTCAAAGGCGCATTGGCCGAGTTGCATGTGGGCGACCCTGCCTACCTGTCTACCGACATCGGGCCGGTGATTGATGAAAAAGCACTGAAAACCCTCAACGATCATGTTGAGTACCTCAAAGGCAATGCGACCTTGCATTATGAATGTGCGATTCCTAATAACAGCGAGAACGGCGCGTACTTCTTTGCTCCGCGACTGTATGAAATCAAAGATTTATCGGTGCTCAAGCGCGAAGTATTTGGTCCTATCGTGCATATTGTTCGCTACAAAGCCAGTGAGTTGGACGATGTGATCGATCAAATCAATGGTACTGGCTATGGCCTGACCATGGGTGTGCACTCTCGTATTGAAGAGCGCTGCCAATATGTCGCTCGTCAATCTCGTGCCGGTAACGTATACGTTAACCGCAATATGATTGGCGCTATTGTTGGTGTGCAACCTTTCGGTGGTCGAGGCCTATCTGGCACCGGACCGAAAGCCGGTGGCCCTAACTACCTATTGCGCTTGGTCAAAGAGAAGGCCTCGCCTGATAACGTGCAAATGACTGATTTGCCACCTGATGAGCGTGACCTTCACCATTACTCCGGCGCCAGCGAGAAAGTTGAAGAGCTGATGAGTAATTCAATGCGCGATGAGAAGATTTGGCGCGCCACCGCGTTGAATGATCGTGTTTCCGCATTGCGTCAGTTACTGGCGAAGTTGGCAACGGTAGAGATCCTCGATGAGCTAGCCGATGACTTAGCAATGACCTTGAGCGATGCCAGAGCACAAATCAACCGTATCGAAAAGCGGATGAAACGCCATAAAGAGCTGCCGGGGCCAACAGGGGAATCAAACACTCTGCATCTCGAACCTCGTGGCTGTGTCGTGTGTTATGCCGATAAGAGTACGTCCTTTAATTTCTGGGCTATCTCTATCATCACCGCATTAGCGGCTGGTAACACAGTGATCACCGTGGCCTCAGAATTGTTCTATGAAGAAGCGCAAGCATTCAGAGATAAGTTCGTTGCCACAGGCGTTGCCGAAGGCGTATTGCAGGTAGCAAAACCTAATCAGCTACAGGCGATTTTGGCTCACCGCCACCTAGCCGGTGCTGTAGTGGCCGCACGCTCATCGCGCTTAGGTTACTTCGCGCAGCAACTCGCGGGCCGTAAAGGCGCTATCCTGCCAGTGATCAGTGCCGAGTACTACGACACGCTGATTAATCGTCTACTGACCGAAAAAACGATCAGTATTGATACCACCGCATCAGGGGGCAATACGTCACTGATGACGCTCGTGGAAGACGACGAATAGTTATAACTAAGCTATTGATTAAAAAGGCGCCGTCGGCGCCTTTTTTATTGCCTGCAGCAGTAATTGTTGCTACCTAGCAAGGGGAAACTTTGCTATGTTTTAAGGAAGAGTTCATAAAGCGGTAAATCAATGCACGATACCATCTCCATCAATCAGCTTAAGCCCGGTATGTTTGTTGTTCAGGTCAGCAAGCAATCAGGCTCTGTGAAAATAAAAAATCAGGGCTGGGTAAAAACGCAAACCGCGATTGATAAGTTAAAAAAAGTGGGCGTGCAGGAAATCATTATCGATCCCGACAAGACGCTACAGCGCAAAAAACCAAGCAAAGAAGCACAACCAAAACCCACTTCAACGGAGTCCGCGAAGCCACAGAGCAGCGACCCTTGGGCGAGCAGTGTGAGCGTTGAAAGCGAACTTAACAAAGCACAACGCCTATACAGCGAAGCTAAACAATTACAAAGCAAAGCTTTTAAAGATATTAAAGCGGGCCGTAAGATTGATGTAGGACCTTTCAAAGACGTAGCCAAAGGCTTTATGGATTCGGTGTTTCGCAATCAAGATGCGCTGGCCTGTCTCACTCGTTTACGGGAAAAAGATGCCTACTTGATGGAGCACTCTATTAATGTCTCCATCTTGATGACTATTTTCGCCAAACACTTGCGCCTCGATACTGACACCATTCATGAGTTAGCCACTGGTGCTTTACTGCACGACATTGGCAAAATAAAAATCCCCGATGAGATTTTACATAAACCGGGGCGCTTGACTGAGCAGGAATTCGCGGTCATAAAAGATCACGCACGCTTCAGTAAAGAAATCTTAGAGCAATCAGGCCTAACCGGCATTGCCGTCGATATTGCCGGGTTTCACCATGAGCGCATTGACGGCACTGGTTACCCTTTCGGCAAAAAAGCTGAGGAGATCAGTCAGTATGTGCGCATGGCATCGATAGTCGACGTTTACGATGCGCTAACCGCCGAGCGCGTTTATAAAGAAGGCATGACCCCAATTCAGGCATTTAAAATTCTCAAAGATGGCGTCCCCAATAGCTTTGATGGTGAGTTATTAAACCGCTTTATCCAATGCATTGGCGTGCACCCCGTAGGCACCTTGGTGAAGCTCACCAATCATAAGGTGGGAGTGGTGTCGCGCAGCAACCCTAATGACCCTCTCAAACCTCAGGTCAAAACCTTCTACAATGCTAAGCATGCCCACTACACTCAGGTTGAGGATATAGATTTAACCCGAGCTCGGGCCAACGAAGAGCTCGAAGCAGCTGTTAAACCTGAGCTTTTCAACATCGACCTGATGCGTTTTTTCAAGCACTCACTGATGCCTTAAAAAAGAACTATATAGGGTGCTGAGCGGTATTGTTGAAAAAGTTACAGCGCCCTGTGCAACTTGTTCCCGTTTTCTTCCCTTCTAAAAACGAAAACAACGCTGAAAGCCAAGCAATACCCGCTGACTTTGTGATGGTCCCTATTTTGCTACAAACTCATTATTCACTCTACTTTTGAAATGAGCAATAAGGATGGCAAATGGCTGAATCATTCAAATACCAAGGCAATAAAGGCAGTGGTGGTGAGCTTCACCAAAAAGCATCAGAAAAGCACCCAACGATGACCACAGCTCAAGGCTGTCCGGTAAGTGATAATCAAAACTCACTGACCGCCGCTAAGCGTGGCCCAGGACTGCTAGAAGATCATGTGCTACGTGAGAAACTATTTCATTTTGATCATGAGCGTATCCCTGAACGAGTGGTGCATGCTCGTGGTTACGGTGCGCACGGTTACTTCGAGACTTATGAGTCACTATCGCAATTAACCTGTGCTGACTTATTTCAACGTAAAGGTGAGAAGACCCCAGTTTTTGCTCGCTTTTCAACTGTTGCTGGCAATAAAGGCTCACCTGATTTAGCGCGTGATGTTCGTGGCTTTGCAGTAAAATTCTATACCCAAGAAGGTAATTGGGATTTAGTGGGAAATAACATTCCGGTATTTTTCATTCAAGACGCAATGAAATTCCCAGACCTCATTCATAGCGCCAAGGCAGAGCCGGACAGAGGGTTTCCGCAGGCACAAACGGCTCATGACAACTTTTGGGATTTTATCAGTCTTACGCCGGAGTCCATGCACATGGTTATGTGGGCCATGTCGGACCGCGCTATTCCCCGTTCACTGCGCTTTATGGAAGGTTTTGGCGTGCATACCTTTAAGTTTATCAATGCCGAGGGAGAGGAAAACTACGTTAAATTTCATTGGAAACCAAAACAGGGGATGCAATCAGTGGTTTGGAACGAAGCACTGAAGCTGAACGGCGCAGATCCCGACTATCATCGTCGTGATATGTGGGAGTCGATTGCCAAAGGCGACTACCCCGAGTGGGAGCTAGGGGTTCAAGTGTTCAGCCAAGAGTTTGCTGATCAGTTCGAGTTTGATGTGCTCGATGCCACCAAGCTTATTCCAGAGGAGCAAGTGCCGGTGCAAATAGTTGGCCGCATGGTACTCAACCGCGCCGTTGATAACTTTTTTGCAGAAACAGAACAAGTTGCTTTTTGTACACAAAATATTGTCCCGGGATTAGATTTTACTCCGGACCCATTATTACAGGGGCGCAATTTTTCGTATGTAGATACGCAAACTAAGCGCTTAGGGGGCCCTAATTTTACTCATATCCCAGTGAACGCCCCAAAATGCCCAATGGCTCACTTTCACCAAGATGGTCATATGGCTATGCACAACCCTAAAGGCCGCATAAACTATGAGCCGAACTCTTGGCAAGAACATGAGCATAATCCTCGAGAGTGTCCAACAACAGGATATAAAAGCGCTTCAGAGCATACAGACGGCGATAAACTTCGTTATCGTTCAGAGACCTTTGCCGATCACTATAGTCAAGCAAGGCAGTTTTACCTCAGTCAAACGCCGATAGAGCAAGCCCATATTCACTATGCTCTGGTATTCGAGCTATCTAAAGTAGAGCACCTTGCCATTCGTGAACGCGTGGTCTCACACTTACTTAATATTGATACCACCTTAGCTAATGAGGTCGCCGATGGTCTACGTCTGCAAACTATGCCGGAGCCTGCACAAGCAGCTATGCCCACTCGAGATGATTTACCTACATCAGATGCATTGAGTATTTTGAAAAATACTGCGCACACTTTTGCTGGCCGAAAACTGGGGATTCTAATCAGTGATGGTTTCGACTTAACACTTTTTAAAGCGCTGACCACTGCATTAGATAACGAGGGCGCACGCTATGAAGTGATAGCGGCGCAGGTCGGAGGCGCAAAATCAAGCTGCGGCCATCATCACCAGGCTGATCAAGTTATCAACGGCGGGCCTTCTGTGCTGTATGACGCTATAGCCGTGTTAACAACCAAAGAAGGTGCTGAAAAGTTAGCTGACATTGCTGAGGCCAAGGACTTTATTAGTGATGCTCACGCGCACATGAAGTTTATCGGTTATACCGAGCATGTCTCGCCTTTAATCTCTGCTGCTGGCCTTGGACAGAGCAAAGACGAGGGTTGGATAGACTTCGACTCGACTGATATCACTCAATTTGTAGAGCAGCTACGTCAGTTACGTTTTTGGCAGCGCTAAAATCCACTAGGGGAAGTGTTACACACTTCCCCTTAATCGCTTAGCGCTACGGCCAATCTTGCATCGCTTCGAGGCTAAATTCATAGTTATCAATGCTCAAAATGCTCTGCTCTGGGGTAATTTCTACGACCCGTAGACGACCCACAGAATCGCCCTCATACAGTTCGTAACCATTGATTTTTATCCACCGTTTGCTTTGCTCTGTGGCATAAATATGAGCTTGATAAACAAGTTTAGGAATACGGTTCTGGATGGTCTCAGGCAATAGCTCTATCGGATCTGCCATTGAGCTGGCGCGACTTGCGGTGGTGACTGAATCATCGGTTTCCATATTTTCAGTGGCTGCCACGGCATCGGCAAATGCGCGTTTTAAATCATCAGATACCCCAGCTAATTGAGCATCATTTTGTTGCTCATAGGTGCGCTCAGCACCGCTGTCATTTTGATTGCTCAAGCCATTGTTGTAGCCGTTATTCACTTGCTTAGACTGTGAGTAAGCGTGGGTCTGTGTCATGGGCTGTCCAACCACCCTATATTGCCCTTGATTTGCTGCTTGCGTATTCATATTAGCCTGATAGTGAGGCTGTATTTGCATAGCGGTATTAGCCTGTGTTGGCACCCATTGCATGTAAGCCCCAGGTGCTGAATAAGGTTGAGTCATTTGCGGCATAACATACACAGGAACCATTTGCTGATAAGGGTTCACTTGCCCTGGCATTTGCAATGCTTGCATATTGACTTGTCCCGGGGACGTTGCCACATTTGCCTCGCTATCCGTGGCTGTAGTAGGCGCTTGCTCAGTCGCGTCTGAGCGTTGTGCAGGCGATTCAGTCGCCGCTTTCGCTTGCTTGCTTGGGTGCTCCTGAGGCTGCGTATGTAACTGCCATTGCTTACCGACAAAATACCCGATGGCCAACGTAATCAATACAATAACAACTAACAGCAAAGACCAGGTTAAACGTCGATAAAAACGCAGCGCCTGTTGCTGCTCAAGGCCTTCGCCGGGAAGCTGTGCACCGGGATTTTGTGATTGTTTGAGTGCATCTAATAACAGTGACATAAATAGTTGCCTTAAATGATGTAAGATAAGCCAATGCCCAAGGCAAATAGCATCATAATGCCACCGAGGGTGAAAATAAATCGCCAATACCGACCTTGTTGGCGAGGCAGAGGTTGCTCTGTTTCAGGCAAGGCTTCACGCGCAGCTTGCACAATAATACGCTTATTAATGTGATTCACCTGCGCCGAATACGCTCCTAATAAAGCTCGTTCACACAACAAGTTAATCAGCCTAGGGATCCCCCCTGTAAGTTGATGCACGTACTTTACTGCACCTTTGTCGAACAAGGTTTGTCGACCCCCTGCTACCTTTAAACGATGTTTTATATAAGCATCCACCTGAGTCAAAGCTAACGGCAATAAGTGATAGCGCGCGGTAATGCGCTGCGCAAGTTGGCGCAATTCATTGCGACGCAATAGAGTTTGCAGCTCGGGTTGACCCACAAGGATAATTTGCAGCAATTTTTTGTGGTTTGTTTCCAGGTTAGTCAGTAATCGCAATTGCTCTAACACTTGTGGAGCAAGATGTTGCGCTTCATCAATGATCAACATGGTATGACGCCCTTGCTGGTGATTATCCAGTAAGCGCGCTTTAATTAAGTCCGTCAGCACCTTCAGGGTGGCTTTTTCTGAGTCATACGAAATAGCCAACTCATCACAAATACTCGCCAGTAACTCCAGCTCAGATAAGGTTGGGTTAAGAATAAAGGCAACCTGTGTAGAGTCTGGCACTTGCTCCAACATACAACGAGTGACGGTGGTTTTCCCCGTGCCCACTTCACCAGTCAGCAATACAAACCCGCCTGACTCCCCAAGCCCGTGCGTTAAATGGGCAAGCGCCTCTTTGTGACGTTCACTCAAATACAAGTATTCTGGATTCGGCGCAATAGAAAACGGCTTTTCGCTTAAGCCAAAATAGTCTTGATACACAAACAAGGTCCTTTGAGTTTGTCGCCCAGGTTAACTGCGCCGAGCAATCGCTGCGCACAGTCGTTTTTATTATCGCGCCTATAATGACAAAAAAACGCCAGCGAGAAAACTCTGATACAATCATCACCATTAATAACAGCACAATAACGGAATGAGCATGCAAACCTACCTTGTCGGCGGCGCAGTACGAGATAAATTATTAGGCCGCAAAGTCAAAGAGTACGATTATGTTGTGGTCGGTGCGACAGTAGAGCAAATGAAGACGCTGGGCTTTACTCAAGTAGGTAGGGACTTTCCCGTTTTTTTGCATCCCAAAACCAAGGATGAGCATGCTCTGGCACGCACTGAGCGTAAGCAGGGACAAGGGTATACCGGGTTTATTTGCGACTTTACGCCAGACATCACACTAGAGCAGGACTTAGCGCGACGCGATTTAACAGTCAATGCCATTGCTGAAGATGCTGAAGGTCAACTGATTGACCCTTATCATGGCCAGAAGGACCTTGAGCAACGCATATTACGTCATGTCAGCCCCGCCTTTAGTGAAGACCCGCTGCGAGTACTTCGAGTCGCACGCTTTCGCGCTCGTTACCATGAATTGGGCTTCACGATTGCTGATGAAACACTAACGCTAATGCGAGAGATAGCCGCCAGTGGCGAACTTGCAAGCTTAACACCCGAGCGTGTTTGGTTAGAATGGCATAAAGCTCTGGAAGACGGCTATATCGACTGCTTCGTTGATGCTTTGTATCAGGCACATGCTTTAACTGAGTTATGCCCTGCACTCGCCACTCGCTGGCCTGAACAGCACGCTTGGCTAACCCCGCGTATTGACTATGCACGCCAGCAAAGCTTAGCGGCTACTGCCCATTTCGCACTACTGATGTGTGATCTCAGTCACGATGAACGTGAAGCCTTTTTCCAACATTTTCGCGTCCCTAATCAATTTATTCACAGCGCTCAATTGTTGGCCCAACATCTTCAGATACTGGCCCAATACGATGCTGAGATACTGCTGGAGCTATTTAATGCCATTGATTTATGGCGCCGCCCAGAGCACCTCAATCAATTACTGATAAGTTACGATGCCTACACCTTAGGTCAGTTCGACACTCAGCATCAGGTACGCCAAGCCGCGCACCATGCTCAACAAGTCAGTGCCCAAACCTATATCCAACAAGGGATCAGTGGCGCTGCAATTAAAACGGCTTTGCAGCAGGGGCGATTAGCGGCTATCCGCGAAGCTCTTGAGGGCTAAATAAAAGGTAGTAGCACTAGCTATAAAGCAAAAAGGCCAATAGCCCTACCCCTAAGATTAAGCGATAAACAACAAATGGCAGCATTCCCATGCGCTCAATGTATTTTAAAAATAGGAAGATACAAGCATAGGCGGCGACAAATGAAAGCCCAGCACCGAGGGTCAGTGCTTGCCAATCAACCGCGGTATCGCCTGTCGCCAACTGCACCGTTTTAATCAGTCCCATACCGCCAATCACCGGCACTGAGAGTAAAAACGAAAAGCGTGCCGCGCTTTGCTTATTTAAGCCCAAAAATAGGCCGGCGGTCATGGTAATACCTGAGCGCGAGGTGCCCGGGATTAGCGCAACAGCTTGCGCAATACCAATCAACAGAGCCGATTTCCAGTTCAGCTGATAGATATTCTTAGTTTCTTTGGCTTTAAAATCTGCCCACCACAAAACCAGACCGAAGAAAATGGTGGTAATGGCAATAACAATAGCAGCACGTAAGTGCTGTTCTATCAAGTCTTCAAATACTTGCGCCGCTAACCCAGCAGGAATTGTGGCCAGCAAAATGTACCAGCCAAGACGACTGTCATCGCTTGCGCCCTGAGAGCCAAACGATTTAAACCAAGCAACAACAATATCGCCAATCTCTTTACGAAAATAAATCATCACCGCCAGCAACGAGCCGACATGCACGGCAACATCAAAAGCTAAACCTTGATCCTGCCAGCCTAAAAGCTGTGATGGCAAAATAAGGTGTGCCGAGCTGGAAATAGGTAAGAATTCAGTGAGGCCCTGTATAATGGCTAAAACGATGATCGCAAGAATGGTCATTCGAAAGCTACCTTCCATAGTTTTTGTTGAGATTTATCATAACCCTGCCAAAGCTCAGCGATGGTCGCTTGCGCAATGGGGTGGTAAAAATCCGGGGCTATTTCAAATAAAGGCCAAAGCACAAAAGCATTTTTAGTAATTTCATCTCGCGGTAGTTGCGCTGGCGTATCGCAAATCACATCGTCGTAAAAGAGTAAGTCGAGGTCCAACGTGCGTGGACTAAACTTTTTATCTGCCGGAGTACGACCATGCTCACGTTCAATTTGCTTTAATAAAGCGCACACTTGATGCAGCGTCATATCGGTATCGACGCCAGCAACCGAGTTATAAAAGTTACTGCCATTAAAGCCGACCGCTTCACTTTCAAACACACTCGAGTGCTCTAAGGCGCCGAAATAATAGCGTAGTGCAGATAAACCTTTGCTTAAGTTTTCGCGCTTGTTGATATTAGAGCCCAAGCTGATGTAAATACGCGCCATAACTAGTGCTTGCTACGGGTGATCATCACCCCCACCGTTTGTGCTTGCGGTACGGCTGCAGGTTTGCTGACCTTGATACTCACCTTATTGGTGGCAAACTCTGCTAGGATGAGTGCCGCTAACTGCTCTAAAAGGGTTTCCAACAGCTCGACCGGTTTCGCAATACAGTGCTCGGTCACACGGCGGCTCACTTCGGCATAATCTATTGTCTGAGATAGGTCATCGCTCGCTGCCGCAGCGGCAATATCACAATCCATTTCGATGTCAAAATACAGGCTCTGTTTACATTCTTTCTCAAAGTCGTACACTCCTATTATGGTGTCGACCTTTAGTTGCGATATATAGACTTTATCCATCTCTTCGGCTCCAATGCCAGCTGGTCGGATACCTACGCGGCGTTAAACTCAGTACCCTGAGCCAGACAAACTGCTCAAATAAACAATGAGCGGCGATAATAGCCCAAAACGTACAATTAAAAAATAAGGATGACAGTGTTAGCGGCGTTAATGTGCATTTTTGCCTACCTCCTAGGCTCGGTCTCATCGGCAGTACTGATTTGTCATCTGTTTGCATTGCCAGACCCAAGAAAAGCGGGCTCAAAAAATCCCGGTGCCACGAATGTTTATCGTTTAGGTGGCAGACTGCCTGCGGTGATGGTGCTGTGCTTTGATATTTTAAAAGGCACCATACCCGTATGGGGAGCCTACTTTATGGGCATAGATCCTATCTATTTAGGCTTGGTTGCCGTGGCCGCATGCTTAGGGCATATCTACCCACTCTTTTTTGGCTTTAAGGGCGGCAAAGCCGTGGCCACCGCCTTTGGGGCCTTACTGCCGATAGGTTTATCACTCGGGGGATTGCTTATTCTTACTTGGGCCAGTGTCGTTGCGCTGACTCGCTATTCGTCGTTGGCAGCATTGGTAACCGTGTCGTTAGCGCCACTATACACTTGGTTGATTAAACCCCTATACACTCTGCCTGTCACGTTTTTAACCGTCGTCATTATTTTTCGCCACCGCGCTAATATGGTGCGTTTATTCAAAGGTGAAGAGCCAAAGGTTGGCGAGAAGAAAAAAGCCGAGTAACACTCGGCTAGTGTTTATAAATCGACAACCAAACGATAACTGCTTTGGCCACTTGCCCAATACTTGCGTTCAAACGGCGTGATCGCGGTGTCGCTATGATAAGGCTCAACAGCCGTTGGGTGCCCTGCCAATTGCAATGCTCTGGCGAACTCACGAACATAAATATGCCAATTGCTGCGCAGCTCTAAGCGACCGCCTAAGGCAACAATAGTCGGGAAAATAGCAGCGCCGTGCCAGCGACGTTGGATGTGCTTAGCCTTGGGCCAAGGGTTCGGATAGAGCAAGTAATGATGACTCGGTTGCCACTGAGCTTGCTTTGCCAAGCGCCAAAAGTCATTCAAGTCTGCTTGCACTAGCAGGTACTCTCCCCCCTCATCTTGGCGGTACTGCACGTCGTGTTTGTGCAAACGATGCGCTGACTTATCAACACCAATAATCAAGGCATCAGGGTGCACTTTAGCTAAATTGGCGGTACTTTCACCCACACCACAACAGGAATCTAAGATGATAGGCCCATTGGCTTGTTGTACTTTATCGTTTACTTCGTCAAAAGCGCGCTGAGTGTGCGCGGCGATCGGTTTTTTAAACTCAGCATTAAGATGCTTAGTGACGATATCATCGAGCTTGTCATGAAGGCTCGGCTGGTTCGAAACAATCGCGCGAGAACTTGCATCAACCATCAGTGACGTAACCCCACACCTTTGCGAATTAAAGTCAGTGCCAAGGTAAATAAGGCGGTGATAAACAGTAGCAGCACCGCAAATGACACCCAAATATTGACATCCGACACCCCTAAAAAGCCAAATCTAAAGGCATTAACCATGTAAATGATCGGGTTGATTTGCGACACCCCCTGCCAAAACTCAGGTAGCAGAGTAATGGAATAAAACACCCCGCCAAGGTAGGTCAACGGTGTGAGCACAAATGTCGGGATGATGCTGATGTCATCGAAACTATTGGCATAAACCGCGTTGATCAATCCACCTAGAGCGAATACTGCTGAGGTCAGAATAACCGTGGCGACAATCACAAATATATTATGAATTTGGATATCGACAAAAAACAGCGACACTAAGGTCACCATTAAGCCCACGAGCATGCCACGAGCCATACCTCCACCCATGTACCCCAATACAATAATGTAATTCGGCACAGGGGCCACCAGCAGCTCTTCAATGCTTTTTTGAAACTTAGTAGAGTAAAAACTAGAGGCCACATTCGAGTAGGAGTTGGTGATCACCGACATCATAATAAGCCCGGGGACAATAAACTCCATGTAGGTAAAGCCGCCCATTTCGCCGATACGCGAGCCAATTAAACTGCCAAAGATAACGAAGTACAAGGTCATGGTAATCGCCGGAGGCACAAGGGTTTGCACCCAGATACGCAAAAAGCGAATACACTCTTTAATCCAAATACTTTTTAGCGCTACGCCATACTTCAACATTAAGACTGTCCTCGCTCTTGATTCAACAAACCCACAAACAACTCTTCCAGGCGGTTAGCCTTATTGCGCATACTCAATACCGTGTTGCCTTGCGCTGTTAAGGCATTAAAGACCTCATTCAAACCTTGTGATTTCGCCACTTCCACCTCAACGGTGTGCTCATCGCTCAGGGTGAATTCGTAGCCAGGCAAGCTCACCGGCTTTGCCGGTTGTTGCAAATCGAGAATAAAGGTTTCTTTGTCCAACTTAGCTAGCAATGCTTTAATCGTGGTGTGCTCAACAATAATACCTTGGTCAATAATAGCGATGTTTTTACACAGCAACTCCGCCTCTTCGAGGTAGTGAGTGGTTAGGATAATGGTCACTCCTTGGCGGTTAATTTCACGCAAAAAGTCCCACATCGAGCGTCGGAGTTCGATATCAACCCCGGCCGTTGGCTCATCCAAGATAAGCAACTTGGGCTCGTGCATTAACGCCCGTGCAATCATTAATCGGCGTTTCATCCCCCCGGAGAGGCTACGTGCTTGTTTGTCTTTTTTATCCAGTAAACCTAATTGCTTTAGGTACTTATCTGCACGTTTATGGGCTTCGCCACGCGGCACACCATAATAGCCCGCCTGGTTCACCAGGATTTGTTGCAGGGTTTCAAACTGACTGAAGTTGAACTCTTGTGGTACTAAGCCCAACTCTGACTTCGCCGCCTCTAGGTCAGTATCAATGTTGTGGCCAAATACTTCGACTTTACCTGAGGTTTTGTTCACTAACGATGAAATCACCCCGATGGTGGTCGACTTACCGGCACCATTGGGGCCTAACAAAGCAAAAAAGTCGCCTTGCTGTACTTGCAGGTCGATCCCTTTCACTGCTTGTACGCCATTTTTATAGGTTTTGGTGAGTCCTTCAATATTCAATGCCACTGTCATTTACTTTTGCTCTCCATAACCCCAACGTGAGGTCAATTGTTGTTCGATTGCGAGGTGGTCGAGGATCCGCGCCACCATAAAGTCCACCAACTCAGCAATACTCTGCGGTTGATGATAAAAGCCCGGCGCCGCTGGCATAATAGTGACCCCTAAGCGCGATAGCTTGAGCATATTCTCAAGATGAATTTCGTTAAAAGGCGTTTCCCGGGGCACTAAAATTAACTGTCCGCGTTCTTTAATGACCACGTCCGCTGCACGCTCAAGGAGATTGTCCGAGGCACCAACAGCAATGGCGGATACTGCGCCAGCGCTACATGGGCACACCACCATTTTTTTCGGTGCCGCCGAGCCCGAAGCCACAGGACTAAACCAGTTGTCTTTGCCAAACACCTGCAGTTGTTCGGATTCGGCGCCAAAGCGCTCGCTCAACTGTGCAGTGGCTTTTTGCTCATTCGCAGAGAGTTTGATGTTCGATTCGGTGTCGAGCACCACCCGCGCCGCACTGGAAATTAACACAAACACCTGGTGCCCTTGCTGAAGTAACACTTCGAGCAAACGCAAACCATAGGGTGCGCCTGAAGCGCCACTAAAGGCTAAGGTGATTGGTTCTTTGAATTGGCTCATACCTTTTCCTTATTCGCTAAGGCATCCAGTAAACGTTGGTGAATGCCGCCAAAGCCGCCATTACTCATAACCAATATATGGCTGTTTGGCGCGGCTTCGGCAATGATGTTCTCTACTAGCGTATCAATATCGTGTTCACAGTGCGCACCCGCTTTGTCAGCTTGCTCTGTCAATGACCACCCCAAACCGGGGGGCTGGTATAAAAAGCAGTTATCAGCTGCCTGCAATGACGCCATCAGGGTGTCTTTATGCACGCCCATTTTCATGGTGTTCGAACGCGGCTCCAGCACTGCAATAATACGCTCATCGCCTACCTTAGCACGAAGCCCGGCCAGGGTAGTGGCAATTGCGGTAGGGTGATGAGCAAAATCGTCATAAACGGTGACGCCCGCTACTTGGCCCTTTAATTCCATACGCCGTTTTGGCGATTGAAACTGCTCGAGTGCAGCAATACTGGTTGCCACCGCCACTCCGGCGTGACGCGCGGCGGCGATAGCCATCAAAGCGTTATTCACGTTGTGCTCGCCAATCGCTTGCCAGTTTACGCAGCCTTGCATTTCGCCCTGATAAAGTACGTCGAAGGCGCTGCCATCGGCGCTACGCAGACGATAATGCCATTGCTGCGGGGCCAATACTTCATATTCGCTCCAACAGCCTCGGTCGATCACTTCTGCCAAGGCGTTATCCTGTTGCGGATAAATCACCTTGCCGCTGCCTGGTAAAGTACGCATCAGGTGATGAAACTGGGTTTGTATTGCCGCTAAGTCTGGAAATATATCGGCGTGATCAAACTCTAAGTTATTTAATACTAAGGTCCGTGGCAGATAGTGGACAAACTTGCTGCGCTTATCAAAAAATGCGGTATCGTACTCATCCGCCTCAATAACAAAAAAAGGCGTCTCACCGAGGCGCGCTGACACGCCAAAGTTTTGCACCACTCCGCCAATGAGAAAGCCCGGCTTGAGTCCTGCGTACTCCAGTATCCACGCTAACATACTAGCCGTGGTGGTTTTACCATGAGTGCCGGCCACAGCAAGCACCCAACTGTCACGCAGTAGGTGCTCCTTTAACCACTCAGGGCCAGAGGTATAGCGCAAGCCTTTATCTAATACATACTCAACACAGGGGTTGCCGCGACTCATGGCGTTACCAATAATAACCACATCGGGAGCTGGATTAAGTTGGCTCGGATCATAGCCCTGTACGAGTTCAATCCCCAGCTGCTCCAGTTGGGTGCTCATAGGTGGGTAAACATTTTCATCACAGCCAGTTACCTGATGCCCTAAAGCCTTCGCAATAGCGGCGATACCGCCCATAAAGGTGCCGCAAATGCCGAGAATATGTATGTGCATAGAATTTTCCATTGGCGAAAAGAAAGCCGCTCAGTACCTTAGTTATACTGAGCGGCTCTATATGATGCCAAAATAACTTAGATAGGTGAACCCGGCGGCATAGGTAAAGGTTTAAAGCTTTGCGGCCACTGACCGCGCTCCAAGAATTGGTTAATGGCATCGGCCAGGTGTTGTTTAAAGGCACTCTCGCCACTACTCACGCTGCCCAGCAGCTTGTCTTGTTGGTAGTCATCAGCAATTTGCCGTAAGTAGTACTTAAATTGAGCTTGGACTTCAGGTGCCACTTTGTCGCTACTGACTAAATTAACAAAATGCTGAGCACTCAACCATTGAATGCGATGTTGCACTTTCGCCGCCATCGCGCTGGGATGCTCATTATCAAAGATGCGGGCAACAAACTGCTCAAGTAAGTTATCGAGCCCAAACGCTTGCTCGCTACGGGCCCCTTGTTGGGCAAGGCGATTCAGGCGTTCAGGGTGAAACAGCAGTGCTAATGTATGATTTGCCGCCACCTCAGGAAGCGCCATGGCATCAAGGGTGATCCCGGTACGCCCTTTTACACTTTCACGGGTTGGGTATTCGCCATAGGCTTTCGGCGGGATCAACGCCACCACACTCTCGGGTAACACTAACTGCTGCGCATCGAGAGTTGTCAATAGCGCTTGGAACGCACTTTGTTGGCGCTCTCGAGCAACAACCTGGGTTCCTTGTACCGGTTGCGCACTGCGCACTTCATAACTGTAATCAACGCCCCCGACTAACTTCACCGCCGCCTCAACTTGATAGCGGTGAAATAGATACAAGGGCACTAACACTTCCTCCAGCTGCGATAAGGAGGTGCCCGCTTTGACATTCTCGATACCAAATCGCGCCAGTGCCTGTTTGCGCACTTGCATCACACGTTGTAGCTCAGCGGCCGGGTCTTCACCATTATCCCATAGGTGACCGCTGGGGTGGGCGCCGCCTTGAGCTCGGGCATCGCGATCAGAGATAAACTCTAACCCCAATTCACGATTTTGCGCCAAAATAGCATGCAACTGTTCGGCTTCGTCCTGGCCACGAAAATCACTGTAGCCATATTTAATTACTTGCTCATCCCACAGCCCCATACCTTTGGCATAGCCCTTGGTGGTATCTAACTGACCTTGCTGATTGAGCGCCACTAACGGGTGCGGATAATCCATGACCGAGGCTCGGGCATGGCTTGAGGCGGCAAAGTTATGAGCGATCCCTAAGGTGTGGCCTATTTCATGCGCACTGAGTTGACGGATGCGATCAAGCGCCATGGCTTGTAGCTTATCGGTCACCTCATCACCCTTTTTATAAGGGGCAGCCAAGGCTTCGGCTATTAAAATGTCTTGGCGTACACGTAGCGATCCCAAGGTTACATGACCTTTGATAATCTCTCCGGTACGCGGATCAATCACTGAGCCACCGTAAGACCAGCCCCTCGTGGCGCGGTGCACCCACTGAATCACGTTATAGCGCACATCCATGGGGTCGGCATGCTCAGGCAGCATTTTCACTTGGAAGGCATTTTTGTAGCCCGCCTTTTCAAAGGCTGTGTTCCACCACTTGGCACCATCGAGTAATGCTGTGCGCACCGGCTCTGGCACCCCGGGGTCAAGGTAGTAAACGATGGGCTTAACGGCTTCACTTATGGCTTTATTCGGGTGTTTTTTCTCCAGTCGATGGCGCGGGATATAGCGTACATACATGCTTTCCCCCAGTGGCGCCGAATAGTCTTTATGCTCGATACTCCAATAACCCGACTGCGGGTGAAACTCGCGCGGTTGATAATTGTCGTCTGGCAATGCAATCAATGAATGATGCATATGCACCGTCAGCGCATAAGGGTCGGCACTGACCTGCTTTACGTATTCACCAGGCTTAGTGCCGCTAAACGTTAGCACCGCTTCCAACTCGGTATTGTTCACAAAAGACTTACTGCGCGGCATGTGCACGGCGCTACGTGAGGTGTCTAAGTTAAAGTGGCCTTGCTTACGCGCCGCTAAAGTGCGGCTCACCCCATGTACATCACTCAGCAGGTAGGGAGTATAATCAATCACCACCCGAGTATCGGTGAGCGCTTTAATTTCAAACCCATGGAGGATGCTTGAGGCGAACGCTTCACGCACGCTTTGCTGTTCCGCCTGATTACTGCTAGAGGCTCGATAATAGCTATTCAGGGCACGTAACATCACCTTGTTACCCATGCGCTCAAACTGCGCCAAATAGGTATTGCCCAACTGACCGCGATCTAATCCAATATCGTTCGAACCGACACCATAAGGTAAGCTTTGTTGCAGCAAAAACGGCTGTTTAAGTTTATCTACTTCCAAGTACAGTTTGCCTTCATCATTGGCATAGTAAAATGTGAAATAACCAGGATACTTGCTCATATTTTGCGTAAACTGGCTGATAGACTTAATTGCTGCGTGCGCTTGGGTTATCATAGGCAGCAACAAGAGGAACAGTGCGATTCGTAGTATCTGCGGTTTCACCATGGTTCTCACTTTGTTATTGGTATCGTTTGTAGAGTGTAGAAATTATCGCCATTGAGTATATCCGCTCGGCGCCAATCTACAACCGCAACACGATAAATAAACAGCGTATTCTGAGCGGTACTCTCTCACATTTTCAGCCGCTTAGGCCCAACAGACTAAGGAACAAAACAGCATGCGCAGACTCCCTCCGGTATTGCTAGAAGACGGTTGCCCACGCGATCTTATCTCCCTTATTCGCACCATTTTAGCAGCGTGTAAGGAGATTTCTTTCCGAGTCAGTCAAGGTGCTCTTTCTGGCGTACTTGGCTCCACCTTAGATGAGAATATTCAAGGTGAAACACAAAAGAAACTAGACGTGTTATCGAACCAACTCCTCAAAGATATCTTGTTGGAGTCAGGTTATGTTAAAGCCATTGCCTCTGAAGAGGAAGAAGGGACCGTAGCCGGTAACCCTGAGGCCGACTACATTGTAGCCTTTGACCCGCTTGATGGTTCTTCTAATACCGATATTAATTCCCTCGTGGGCACTATTTTCTCGGTGATGCGCGTACCTAAAGAGGCCGATGCCAGCGATCCAGCTATTTTCCTACAAAAAGGTGAGCAACAGGTCGCGGCGGGTTATGTTTTATATGGCCCATCAACGATGCTGGCGCTCACCACAGGTAAGGGCACTCGCCTTTTCACCTTAGATAGAACCCACGGCAGCTTCTTGCTAACGCAAGATTTTGCTTCGGTGCCAGCACAGACCCAAGAATTCGCAATTAATGCCTCTAACCAACGACATTGGCAAGCACCGATGCAGCAATACATCGCCGATTTACTTGCCGGTAAGAGCGGCCCACGTGGCAAAAACTTTAATATGCGCTGGATAGCCGCCATGGTCGGCGATGTCCATCGCGTGCTCTGTCGCGGCGGCCTGTTTACCTATCCGGCCGATACTAAAAACCCCGACAAGCCTTACAAACTTCGCCTCCTTTATGAAGCCAACCCGATGGCTATGCTGATTGAACAAGCTGGAGGTTTGGCAAGTACGGGCGAGCAGCGGATTATGGAAGTAGAGCCGCAGCAAATTCACCAGCGTGTCGCGGTGATTCTCGGCTCGAAAGACGAAGTAGAAACCTGCTTAAGCTATCACCAATAACATAAAGGCACCCTTGGGTGCCTTTTTACTTTTCTATTGGTAAGTCATGGCGGGCGCCCCATTCACTCCAGGAGCCGTCATACACTTGTTGATTCCGATAGCCGCATTCATAGGCAGCAAGCGCAAGGATGCAAGCGGTGATCCCGGAGCCACAGCTAAATTGTAACTGCTGCACATCTGGGGCAACCAAGTCATTAAAGCACTGCTGCAATGCCGCAACGTCTAATAAGGCGCCGTCTTTAATTAACCGCGCATACGGCAAGTTAGCAGAGTGCGGAATATGTCCGCTGCGCATGCCCTCACGGGGCTCTTCTGCCGTGCCATTAAAGCGTGGCGCCGGACGTGCATCCAATAATAAAATGTGGCGCTGGTCTATACTCGTGAGCACTTGCTCAGCATCAATAAAGTAGCCTGCTCGTGGCTGCGCCACAAAGTTACCTTGGGCTGGCGGCTCACTCCAACCTTGCTGCACCGGTAACTCGGCACTGCGCCAAGCAGGTAGGCCTGCGCGTAATACTTTAACATTATCAAAGCCAAAAGCTTTGAACATCCACCACGCACGTGCGGCACTGAACAACCCCTGATCGTCATAAACAACAACTTCGGAGTCTATATTGACACCAGCGACGCGCATTTCATGCTCGAACTGTTCGGCGCTGCACAACATGTTGGGCCAAGGGCTGTTGTGATCCGCCAACGCCGATTTTATATCAAACCGTCGAGCACCTCGGATCACCGTCGCTGGCGAGTATGTGCCAGATTTACCCGGTAACAGCATGCCGGCATCGAAAATTATCAACCCGGGCTTATCTAGCTTTGATGCCAATTCAGCCACTGATATCTGTTGTTCCATGTCGATAGCACCTTTTGCGCTTGCAAGTGGAGTTCGACGTTAGCAGAACTCTGGCTGGCGCACCACCTCAATTATCTCTGTGGTAGAAATAGAGGGAGTACGGGGTAAGTAGACGACCTCACATACCTCTTTGAGGTCATCGAACTTACCTTGCCAATCATCGCCCATCACTAACATGTCCGCATTGTAGGTTTCAATATAATGGCGCTTGAGTTCTAAAGACTGCTCTAAGAACACATCGGATACACACTTTAACGCGGCAATGATATTCATACGATCTGCTTGCGCATAGACCGGAGCACGGCCTTTTTTTCGTACATTCAGGGCATCGGAAGATACCCCCACTATCAGCTCATCGCCAAGCGCTGCGGCACGTTCTAGGATATTGACATGGCCGACATGAAATACATCAAAAGTACCGAACGTTATTATTTTAGTTGTCATATAGGTAGCTTACTATTCTCTTCGCACTGTTGCCGTCAAGCTTCCCTGCTAGGCGTTCTATCGTGGTTTGGTTTTGTTGGTTATGAAATTTTTGTGGCTGATGTAATGCCTCTTCAATGGCCCTTATCACATCAGAAGCTCTATCTGCTTTAAAGCACAGCGGCTCAAAGTAGTCGATATCATCGTCTAAACGCGCTTTAAAGCGGTACGCAAAAGGCCCTCGGTAAGACCATCTGAGCTTGTAGAAGTTGCACCACACTACCGGCTTACCCAACGCAAAGAACTCAAAAATAGCCGACGACGCATCCGACACCAAGACATCAGCGAGCGCCATAAAAGGGACTAAATTAAACTCTTCAAGTTGACTCACATACACATGCTCATACTGCTGCCATCGCTGTAATAAGCGTTGGTGCTTTTGATATTTGTCTTTTGTTTGCGAAAAATAATGCGGCTTAATAATTACATTGCAGTGTGTCAGGTTTGCCAGCCAGTTTTTAGGCAGCCGCTCCAGCGAGCTTGGATAAAAAGTCGGAGCGTAAAGCACCGTGGGCTTGCTGGCATCAAGGCCGAAGTCTTTATGGCTTGGTAACGGATACTGTGGTTGACTCAATAATGGGTCTAACTTGGCGTATCCAGTGTCAGCAAACGTCGAGTCTGGATAAAGTGTGTGTAAGCGGTTCAAACGGTGCTGACCTTCAACAAAGCGCACTGAAGTTGCATTATTCGAGGCATCATAATAACACGCCTTGGGGCCAATGCCGTGCTGCATCAACGCCGTTTTTACTATGCTATTTAGCTCTGCAATAGCCGCGAAAGCCTTACCAAATATAACCCAATCAGCGCCGCATTGACGATAAAACGCGAGCGCTTGTGATTCACTTTGCAGCCAATGCGCATTTAAATCATGGGCCTTTATTGCATATTCTGCGGCCGCATTGAGCGCCGCGTCTTCTTGCTTATAAAGCACCACCACGGTCTGTGCACCACGTTGATTAAGCTCATCGATAACAGGTAAATATTGAGGCAAGTAGTACAGGTGTAAAACGTCGAAAAAAACCTTCATACAACGGTGCAAAGCGGAAAAAACATTCGCCCATCATACTAAAAAACCGAATTGTTTGCCTAATTGTACCCTGACTACCTATAAAAATGCCGCCAATATCATTGTGGCGGCATACTTTGTGACCCGAATAGGACTAATCGATAAGCTGATATTGCTCCTTGAGCACCGCTATAATCTCACTGCGCGGGTCGGTAGGAATAGGCAGTGACTCACCAATGATTTTACTAGCAATGCCAACGTAAGTGTCAGACACTTGCATCATTACTTCAACCGGCAGCTTATAGTCTTGAGCGAGTTGCTCACGCTCAGCCATGCGCTCTTTATTTAGCAACACATCGCTGTCGGGGACATTATTGATAAGTAGCTGACGAAACCCCTCTTTGGAGTTTTCAATGATTTTACCATCGCGGTATGCGGGACCATCCCAAATACGTGAAGAGTCTGGCGTACCTACCTCATCAATGTAGATTAACTGCTCATTGCCCTGCATGTCTTCGACGTAACCGAATTCGAACTTAGTATCGACAAAGATTTGATCTAACTTCGCCAGCTCAGCGCTGATCACATTAAATCCTTGCACCAATAAGTGCTCATACTTTGCCACATCAGCTGCTGAGCTAAAGTTGAATGCATCTAGGTTATCGGTGATGTTTTTGCGCGTGATATTTACATCATCCACGGCTGGCACGTCATCTAGCCCCTCAATAATGCCCTTGGTCGATGGCGTGATCAGCACTTCGTCTAACTTTTGGTTCGCGGTGAGCCCCTCAGGTAAATCAATGCCGCAGAAAGAGCGAATACCTTTGTCGTAATCACGCCACATGCTGCCAGTGATATATTGACGAGCAATGGCTTCCACTTTTACTGTTTTGGCTTTACGCACAATCCATACGTATGGGTGTGGAATATCCACAATATGGTTGCCAGCAAGTCCAGCGGCATCAAATTGTTTAAACCAGTGCGCAGCCACAGCATTCAGTGCAATGCCCTTGCCCGGAATGCCGTTTAAGCCCTGCTCACCTTGCCAAATACAATCAAACGCCGAGATCCGATCGGAGATAACCATAATTGCCAACTCGGTCCCCTGTGGCACCGCATACCCTTTCTCTGCAATTAAGCGAGCACTGTCTTGCTCGGTTAACCAGTAAACGGAACGCACTTTGCCGCTGTGCACCGGACCTTGAGTGCGAATAGGTAGATCATCGTTTACATCTAAGACTTTGTAGTTGCTCATGGTTACTCCAAACAAGGGCTAATTTCGATACACCGACCGAGGCTGTGAGCGCGCTATGATAGTTCAGCTGGCAGCGAAGATAAAGATAATCGCCGCAACAAAGCGGACTTTTGTCCTATCTTTTTTATTCTCGACACTGGTTAGCCCTTGTACCTGTCATTTAAAGTTAATATTGCGGTAAACTAAACAACATCTTTTTGCTATAGGGGCACGACGGTGGATTTAGCGAGCAGCACTCAGGGCAAGCGATACCTTATGTATATTTCGCAAAATTACTCCTATGCGATCTTACGCCCTTTACAACAGGTTATCCGCGCTCATGGCGGTGAAGTAAAGTGGTTTTTACAAGGCGATGAAGTTAACCCTGATTTCCTAGCTGCGGACGAATCTCAGTTATTAACTGTTGATGAGATTCGCCAGTGGCAGCCTCACGCAGCGTTTGCACCAGCGAATATCATGCCCACCTTTTTTCCTGGTAAGAAGGTCGCTGTGTTTCATGGCTTTGACGCGGGCAAGTTAAATAGTCGCGGCAAAAACGACCATTTCACCATTCGTGGTTGCTTTGATTTATACTGTACTCAAGGCCCAAATACCACTGAGCCCTTTACCCAGTTAGCCAAGCAACATGGTTTTTTTCGTGTCCGCGAAACGGGTTGGTCAATGCTCGACCCACTGTTTAGTCCCCCATCTAATAACCCTTATAGCAGCACTGACTCGCGCCCGACTTTATTGATTTGTTCAACCTTTTCCAAGCGCTTGTCACTGGCCCCAGTGTTGGTTGAGCACATTAAAGAGCTTCGCGATAGCGGTAAATACCGTATTTTAGTGCAGTTCCACCCGAAGATGAGTGCAGATATCGTGGCGCAATATAAAGCCATGCAAAATGACACCCTCAACTTTGTTGAAACCGACAATGTTATTCCCCTGTTGCAAGCAGCGGACGTGATGCTCTGTGATACTTCTTCGATTCTACTGATGTTTTTATTACTGCGTCGTCCGGTGGTTACTTTTAATAATCAAGCCCCTGCAGCGCACCTTCTCAATGTAACCGATGCGACGCAGGTTGAAGCGGCAATAGACCAAGCGCTGACCCGACCGCCTGAGTTAATGGCTAATATCGAGTCTTTCTGCCAGCAACTGCACCCGTATCAAGATGGTCGCTCAAGTGAGCGGGTATTGGCGGCAACTAATGATTTAATTATCAGTGACGGCGCTGAGCTAAAAGCCAAGCCCCTTAATTTGCTGCGCCAGTTTAAGATGCGTAAGAAATTGGCATATTGGCGTTGGTAACGGGCCGTTGATCGCATTGCGCTGGCCCTAAAACATGACTGTGATACAGTAACAACAATTGCAAGTCAGCGGTATTGAACGTGATGATTGAAATAGAAAAGCTATGGTTTTCTTGGCATGGTGAACACCACACGCCCACTCTAGCAATAGACTCGTTGCACATAAAAAAAGGTGAGCATGTTTTTTTACACGGCCCCAGCGGCACCGGTAAATCAACGCTCCTGTCGTTACTGGCGGGGATCCAAACCCCGCAACGCGGGCACATTCGCATTGCCGATACCAATCTCAGCGCCCTGAGCAGCGCCAAACGCGATCAGTTTCGTGCCGATCACCTTGGCTATATTTTTCAAAACTTTAATTTACTGCCCTACCTTAGCCCTATCGACAATGTCACCTTAGCCCTGGCTTTTTCCGCTGTTCGCCGCCAACGAGCGCAACGCGCCGGTATGGCAATGAACGAACTGGCAGCCACCTTGCTTACTCAGCTCGGTTTAGATGTTAGCCATCATCATCAAGCGGTCAATACCTTGAGTATCGGTCAGCAGCAACGCGTAGGCGCAGCGCGGGCGGTCATTGGTGAGCCCGAAGTGATCATCGCCGATGAACCCACTTCCGCCCTTGATGAGGACAACCGCAAGGCGTTTATCGAGTTGCTGTTTCAGCAAACCGACAAGACCGGCGCCACAGTGGTGTTTGTGAGCCATGAAAAATCCCTCGCGCCGCTGTTCTCTAAGGTGGTGAGCCTAAGTGAAGTTAATCAGCTTGCAGGAGTGGCGTCATGATTTTGCTAAAACTCGCCAGCAAAAGCTTATTCAACCGTAAGGCCAGCGTATTACTCAGTGTCTTGACCATTGCCATTAGCGTTATGATGCTGTTGAGTATTGAACGAGTACGTGTGGATGCCAAATCGAGCTTCGCCAATACCATCTCGGGCACCGACTTGATTGTTGGCGCGCGTACCGGCGATATCCAACTATTACTAGCTTCAGTATTTCGCATTGGCCATATGAACAATGGCGTTAGCTGGCAAAGCTATCAAGCCATTAGTAGTAAGCGTGGCGTTGCTTGGAGTATTCCACTGTCGCTCGGTGATGCCCACAAAGGCTTTGCGGTAATCGGCACCGACTTAAGTTATTTTGAGCACTTTCGCTATGCTAAGAAGCAGCCCTTGCGCTTTGCCCAGGGCCACGCTTTTGCCGACGTAAACGAAGTGGTGCTTGGCGCTGACGTTGCTCAAACATTGGGCTATCAACTTGGCGACAACATTGTTGTTGCTCATGGCATGGGCAACACCAGCTTTGACCAACATGATGATAACCCCCTGACCATCGTTGGTATACTGGCGCCGACCGGCACCCCAGTGGATAAGTCGGTGCATGTGCCGTTAAAAGCAATTGCGCTGATGCACGGCAGCGCTCAAGCCGACTCGCACGAGCACGAGCACGAGCACGAGCACGAGCACGAGCACGAGCACGATGAGCATACATCTCACCCAAGCGAACGCCATGAACATGACCAACACCATGGGCAAAAACACGCACCGCACCAAGATTTAGTCGGTACACCGAAACAGATTAGTGCCTTTTTACTTGGCTTCGACAGCCCACTATACAGCTTACAAGTACGTCACAATATCAACCAATATCAGCCTGAGCCATTGATGGCGATTATGCCCACAGTGACCCTGAGTCAACTCTGGGAAATGCTTGCCATCGTAGAAAAAATCTTGCTGTTGTTTTCCTTGGTGGTGGTCAGTGTCAGCCTGCTAGGGATGCTTACCACCTTGCTGGCAAACCTGTCGCAACGGCGCCGGGAGCTCGCTATTTTACGTTCTGTGGGTGCCAAGCCGTGGCATATTTTTTCCTTAATGAGTATGGAAGCCGTGCTGATCAGCGTTATTGGCACCGCCTTGGGATGTGGCTTATTTTACGCCGCCATGTGGGCCAGTCGGTCTTTGCTGCAAGCTCATGCTGGCATTAGCTTGAATATCACTCCTTTGTCAGGCTATGAACTGAGCTTAGTCGCAGGTATCATTATCGCTGGCTGGATTGTCGGAATACTGCCGGCAGCACGCGCTTATTTCTACTCGCTAAACGATGGTATGAGCATTAAAACCTAGGATATTTATGAAGTTTATTTACGCAAGTTTGGTGCTTTTGAGCACCGCGTTGACAGGCTCGGCAATGGCCAATGAGCCCCTGGAAATTTTTTGGGAAGACCTGGTGCCAGAAGGTCATGTTGCCGTCGATACACGCAATAATTCATCAAGCCACGAGGGCAGTGAGCAAAACTGGGTGCAGCCAAATTTAGATGCCCCAGTGGTACAAAAATACAATGGCAAAACCGTAAGCCTTCCCGGCTTTGTGGTGCCTTTGGAGGGCGACAACGAGTCCATAACTGAGTTTCTCTTAGTGCCTTATTTTGGCGCATGTATCCATGTGCCGCCACCACCACCGAATCAAATTGTGCATGTGACCATGAAAAATGGTGTGCCGATCGATAGCCTCTATGACGCGATAGTGGTGACCGGGGTCATGCAGGCTGATAGCTGGAGCGGTGAAATCGCAAAAACCGGCTACAAAATAGCTGGCGTCGGTGTTGCCCCCTTCGAGCTATAGCAAAATCAATTGGCCAAGGACACCCCTTGGCCGCCCACCTCAGCGCTGACACTTTTTACAGTAAACCGTTGAGCGCCCGCCTAAACGTATTTCCGTCAGCGTAGTCGCACAACTTGTACAAGGCTCCCCTTTACGGCCATAGACCAATAATTGCTGCGCAAAGTAACCGGGTTTACCATCGCTTTGGGAGAAATCTTTTAATGTCGTGCCCCCCTGCTCAATCGCCGCCGCTAAGGTCTCCTTTATTAACGGTGTGAGTTTTTGATAGCGTGCAAGGCTGACTTTCCCGGCTTCGCGCTTAGGGTGAATCCCAGCTTTGAACAAAGATTCATTGGCATAGATATTACCGACCCCAACCACCACCTGGTTATCCATAATAAACTGCTTAATGGGCTGCTTCTTATTACGAGAGCGCGCAAACAGCCACTGCGCATCAAAGTCAGCGGTCAGTGGCTCTGGCCCTAATTTTTGGAATACCGAGTGCACACTGTCCAGAGGCTGCCACAAACATGCGCCAAAGCGGCGCGAGTCATTAAGGCGCAAACTCAGGCCGTTCGCAAACTGAAACTCAATATGGTCGTGCTTTTTCAGCGCCGTGTTGCTATCAACTACCCGCAAATGCCCGGACATACCTAGGTGTAAAATCACCGCCCCCTCATCGCAGTGCAGCAGCAAATACTTTGCACGACGACTTACCTGAGTAATGACGTTACCTGCTAGGGCATAGATCTGTTCGCTCACCGGCCAACGCAGTTGCGGTTGATGAACATTTACTTGGGTAATGGTTTGCCCTTCAATGTGGGGGGCAATGCCTAAACGGCTTACTTCGACTTCGGGAAGCTCAGGCATAAGTTAGTTACTCGCTAATTGTATAAACAGCTGCTGCGCTTGATGTGTCGTTAAGCTATACCAGCGCTGCTGTTGCTTGTTAAATAATCGATAGTGCTGCTGGTCTTTATAGAGCACATAAACATAGGGGGTTGGCTCTCCTGCAAGCGTTAAGGTTGCGGCTAAAAGAGGCGCTCCGCCAAGCGGCTCAGCTAACGGCGCTCTTAGTTGTTGCCAAGCGCCAACATTGGCTTCTAGCGTTTGAATGTCAGCGCTTGGTTGCGCCGCATCGCTGTCCTGTTGCATACGCCAGCTGGTGCCAATACGCTCAATTTTTATGCCGGGATATTCTAAAGTAAGAATATAACTCTGCGCGGGTAACAAGGGTTGCGGCCCTTTCGGTTCATCATCGCCACCAAGCCTATGATGTAAGCCATTGAATACAAAGATCATAATCAACATGGCGAAAATAATTAAGTTATTCCACCCTTTGCGCGAAAGTTTAATTGCAGCCATGGTTTATGCCCTATAGGAATTAATCCCCCCAGTGTAACCAAAAAGTCGTGCCCAAGCAGCCCATTTGCCGCTACCGCAGAGCTAAAAATTATTGCTACAATAACGGCAAAATATTTAGGAGAGTCGATATGGCAATGTATGTAGTGGGACACAAGATCCCTGATTCTGATTCGATCTGTGGTGCAATTGCACTGGCGTACTTAAAAAATCAAATTGGTGAAGAGGCGATCCCTACGCGTTTAGGCGAGGTATCACCGGAAACCCAGTTCATCCTTGACCGTTTTGGCTTCGAAGCGCCAGAACTGAAAATGAGCTACGCTGGGGAAGAGGTGTATATTGTTGATCACACAGAGAAAACTCAAGCCCCTGATGATATTGACCAAGCGACTGTAGTCGGCGTGGTCGATCACCACAAACTAGGCGATTTAACCACATCAACACCGCTTGAATGTTGGATTCGCCCGGTCGGCTGCTCAAACACCATCATTAAAATGATGTATGACTTCTACGGCGTCGATATTCCAAAAGATATCGCCGGTTTGATGATGTGCGCTATTTTAAGTGACACGGTGATTTTCAAGTCGCCGACTTGCACCACCGCCGATATCAAGTGTGTTGAGGCCCTTGCAGAGATCGCTGGTGTTGACGATGCCAAAGAGCTCGGCATGGAAATGTTCAAGGTTAAATCAGCCGTTGAAGGCACGCCAGTGCGTGATTTGGTCATGCGTGACTTTAAAGACTTCAATATGAATGGCAACCTAGTGGGCATCGGTCAGTTAGAGGTTATCGACCTGGCGGTATTTGACAACATAAAAGCCGAATTACATGCTGATCTTGCTAAGCTTAAAGAAGAGGGCAGCCGCCACAGTGTACTGTTGTTGCTCACCGACATCATGAACGAAGGCTCGCAAATGCTTATCGCTTCCGCTGATGAAGGCATCATCGAAAGAGCCTACGGCGAACAAGTCGCTGACTCTCAGGTATGGTTAGACGGCGTACTTAGTCGCAAAAAGCAGGTAGTGCCACCGCTTCAAGACGCATTTGCAGGTTAATCCCCGCTTTTTAGTATGTTAAGCCAGCAACCTCGCTGGCTTTTTTATTACCCGCAACAGGGGCACTGCGGGTCTTTCTGCAACTGTATTGCCCTATGGCGCAAAGTCTCGCCATCAACACAGTGCAACACGGCCGCTCCATTGCCCTTAAGCAAATAGTTAATGGCGAGCATAGCTTGTTGTGCACCAACAATGCCTAGCAAGGGCGAAATCACCCCGAGTGTGGCGCAATTGGCGGTGGGGTTATCACTGTGCGGCGGAAACAGGCAGGCATAACAGGGAGAAGTGCTATCGCCAAAGTCGAACAACGCAAGGTGTCCTTGGTGTCCCACCGCAGCGCCGCTGAGCAGCGGCACCTGCGCCTCTTTGCAGGTTTTATTGAGCAGATAACGGGTTTCAAAGTTATCACTGCAATCAAGCACTAAATCACACCCTGACAACGCCGTGCTTAGAGTGTGCGCGCTCGCCCGTTGGCACAGCGGCTCTAGGGTAATATCGCTATTTAAGCTAGCTAATACTTTATTCGCCGCCTTCGTTTTAGCTTGTCCGAGATGATTAAGCTTGAACAAAATTTGCCGCTGGAGGTTAGATAGCTCGACCTCATCATCATCCATAAACCGCACTTTACCCACGCCGCTGGCGGCAAGGTAAAGCAGCGCGGGGCTGCCTAAGCCGCCGCAACCGACCACCAGCACGGTGGCTTGCTTAAGGCGCAACTGCCCCGCTTCACCAACATCATCAAGCAATAACTGCCGGGCGTAACGGATACGTTCTTTGTTACTGAGTGCGTCACTGTTCACTGCGCCCGTCCTTGATTGCTTGCTGTAGCTGGGCAATCGCCTGTGCAGGATGCTCTGCTTCGGTTATCGCCCGAACCACGGCGACACTGCCAACACCGGTATTGACCACCGCAGCGATACGCGTCAAATCTATGCCACCAATGGCCACGGTAGGGTAATGAGCTTGCATCAATGGTACAAAGTGACGCAGCTTCTGCAGGCCCTGAATTTGCCCAGTCATATCCTTGGTGGTGGTTGGGTAAATCGCACCCAAGGCGATATAGCTGGGTCGGTAATTGTGCGCTAGCAGCATTTCATAAAAGCCATGAGTAGAGAGGCCTAAGCGCATGCCGGCATCTTGAATCGCGCGCAGGTTGGCATTATGTAAGTCCTGTTGCCCCAGATGCACACCATACGCGCCATGCTTTAACGCTAACTGCCAGTGATCATTAATAAACACCTGGGCATCGTGGGCACGCCCCAAGGCAATTGCCTGCTTGATAGCTTCTTCTAACTGCTCGCCATAAGAGTTTTTCATGCGCAGTTGCACGGTTTTGACACCGTGCTCCAAGCACAGCTGCAACCAATCAACACTGTCAACCACAGCGTAAAGCCCTAGTTGCTTGGGGCAAGGCGCGAATCCGGCGGCATAGTTAAAATCGGCAGCACATGGAAAATCAAGCTCATCGCCAAGCCAACTTCCGGGCTCGATCACTTGCGGAAAATCAGCAAGTTCACTAGGCCAACGCGTTTGCGCTACCGGGCCTATGCCTTCGCCGTAGCGCTGCGCGTTTTTCAACCCGGCATTGATATAGGCTTTGCCAAGAATAAAGGCATCTTTAAGCGGATACCCCTTAGCCAAGCAACTAGCAATAACGGACGACAACGTACACCCCGTGCCATGGCTGTGGGGAGTGGTGATGGTGGCGTTACCAAGCCAATACTCTTGTTCACCTTCACGGCAGTAATCAACACAATATCCTTGTGGGTAGTCCCAATGTCCGCCTTTAATCACCACACTTTTCGCCCCCCACTGCTGCAATCGTTTCGCTGCTTCACGTAACGCATCAGGGCCAATAAGGTATATGCCGGTAAGCATTTGCGTTTCGTGGACGTTGGGAGTGATTACATCAACCAAAGGCAATAAATGGGTTTTAATGGCATCGGCAATATCGTCTTGAGCGTCTTCCTCAATCAGACTATCACCACTTGTGGCAATGGCCACCGGGTCGTAAACCACATGAGGAGGGCACGACCAGTTGTCGCGATAATAACGTAAATGTTCGGCTACCAGTTGGATTTGCTGCACATTGGCGAGCATCCCTATCTTGATCGCTTGGGGACGAAGGTCATTGGCTAAGGCTTGCAATTGTGACTCCAGCACCGCCTGTGTCACTGGATTTAGTGCCTCCACGCCCAGGCTGTTTTGGGCTGTCAGTGCGGTAATGGCGCTACATCCATGCACAGAAAAGCTGTGCATCGCTTTTAAGTCGGCTTGAATGCCTGCGCCACCGCCGCTATCAGAGCCGGCAATGGTCCATACTACTTCACTCATATATCCTCACTCATTGTGTGCCATGCGGGCATGCCCAACGTCGGCGTTGACGGCACGGCGGTCGACTTTTCCACCATGGGCCCTGCTAAATAACTTTGTCTGCCAGCCACGGTGGCATTGGCAAAGGCTTGTGCCATCACCACAGGGTCGTTGGCTCCTGCTATGGCCGAGTTTAGTAGCACGGCATCCACACCCATTTCCATGGCTTGGCAGGCGTGAGAAGGCAACCCCAACCCGGCATCGACAATCAGCGTAACATCGGGTAAGCGCTCGCGAATAGTATGCAATGCATAGGGGTTTAATATGCCTTTGCCAGTACCGATGGGCGCAGCCCAAGGCATAATCACTTCACAGCCAGCGCTCACTAAACGCTGGCACACTACCAGATCATCGGTGCAATAAGGAAGCACCTTAAAACCCTGTGCCAATAATTGCTCAGCAGCTGTAACTAGGGCGATAGGGTCTGGCTGCAAGTTGTAGTCATCGCCAATGAGTTCGAGCTTTATCCAGTCGGTGGCGAAAACCTCACGACACATTTGTGCCAAGGTCATCACCTCTTGCACACTGTGGCAACCTGCGGTGTTGGGCAGCACCGTTAACCCGGTATCTTTGATCAGCTGCCAAAAGTCATCTCCTCCAGCGTGAGAGTTCTGCCGACGCAGAGACACCGTAACGATTTCACTGCCACTGGCGGCAATCGCTTGATGCATGCATTGCGGCGATGGGTATAAAGCGGAGCCAATCAGCAGCCGGCTGCTGAAGGACTGACCATAGATAGTCAAAGCGTCGCTCATCTAACCTCCTTGAATCGGTGCAAGGATATCCACTTTATCGCCTTCTTTCAGGGTGGTGTGCCCATAGTCTTGCTGCGCGACAAAGTGGCCATTAACAGCGGCGGCGAACGGCGGTTTAGCCGCAAACGCAGTGATTGCCTCACTCAATGCAGCCTGCTCTGGCACGGTAACAGGCGTTTCGTTTATATAAATCTGCATATCTTCACCTTGGTTTTATACGGCGGTATTAAACTGCGCCAATGCCCGCTTAACGACAATAGGCGCGAGCATGTAGCCATGACGATATAAGCCATTAATGCTAATCACCTTGCCTCTTTGCTCAATATGTGGACGGTTATCGTTATAGGCAGGGCGCAGCCCAGCACGCATCGACTCAACGGTGGCTTCAGCAAAGCCGCTATGGACACTGTAAGCTGCGGATAACAGCTCTAAGGTGGAGCGCACCGTGATAGCTCGGGTATCTTGTGATTCAATTTCGGTGGCGCCAATGACATAGCGATGCCCTGGCTTAGGAGCGATATAAATCGGATAACGCGGATGCATGAGCCGCACCGGCCGACTCAAGCGTACTTCCGGTGCATGCACTCTAGCGACCTCGCCACGGACACCCCGCAACGGGGTGTGCGCGGTTTTCGCTCCGATGCCGCGACAATCGATGACGGCTTGATAATCTTGTGCTGCGAGCGTTTCAACGTCTACATCGGCGTTAAAGGTAAAGCGCACGCCACGACGTTTTAGGCTGAGGTAGCTGTGCTGATAAAAGCCTTGATTGTCGAGCTGTCCCTCGCATGGCAGGTATAGCCCTTTGCCAAACCGCCCTGCAAGCTCAGGCTCCAGCGCCTGCAACTGAGCACCGGCAATGTCTTGCCCAGCAAAGCCCGCTAATGGCTTTAACTGTTTGCGGAAATGCGCCATGGCGCCCTGATCCTGGGGATAGGCAACAATAATACTGCCAGCTTGCTGAAACTGAACCGGTTCATCGAGCAAGGCCAAGAGTTTTGGCCATAATGCCAAAGCAGCAAGGCCATCCTCAGCGAGGTCTTGTTCACACAGTACCGATTCGGCCATTGGCGCAAGCATCGCAGCTGCCACGTGCCCAGCACTACTGTGGCCATGCTCATCACCGCGTTCAAACACGTCAATATCATAGTGCTGGGCAAGCAGTAGTGCGGCCACCCGGCCGCACACACCAAAGCCAACAATGGCTATTTTTTGGGCCATTAATATACCTTATGGTAGAGCTCGCTGCCTGAGGCTTTAAACTCTTCTGATTTCGCCTGCATTTGCGACTCAACATCAACCATGCGAATACTGATTTCCTCGCCAAGATTATTGGGGTCGATGCCTCTAGACTCCAGATCTTTGGCGTAATCACGTACTTCCTGAGTGATTTTCATAGAGCAGAATTTGGGCCCACACATCGAGCAAAAATGCGCGACTTTTCCTGACTCTTGCGGCAAGGTTTCATCGTGATACTCGCGCGCCCGGTCCGGGTCGAGACCCAAGTTGAATTGATCGAGCCAACGAAACTCGAAACGCGCTTTTGATAAGGCATTGTCCCGCTCCTGCGCCCCTGGGTGCCCTTTGGCCAAATCGGCTGCGTGGGCGGCTATCTTATAGGTGATTAAGCCTTCTTTAACATCTTCTTTGTTAGGCAGCCCCAAATGCTCTTTCGGCGTGACATAACACAACATCGCGCAGCCATACCAAGCGATTTGCGCCGCGCCAATGCCTGAAGTGAAGTGGTCGTAGCCCGGGGCAATATCGGTGGTTAGCGGACCTAAAGTATAAAACGGCGCCTCGCCGCAATGGGCTAACTGCTCGTCCATATTGTCTTTGATTAAATGCATCGGCACGTGACCCGGCCCTTCGATAAACACTTGCACATCATGCTGCCATGCTATTTTGGTAAGCTCGCCTAAGGTGCGTAGTTCACTGAATTGTGCTTCGTCATTGGCATCGGCAATCGACCCTGGACGCAGGCCATCGCCTAGCGAGAAGCAGATATCGTACTGCTTTAAAATTTCGCAAATGTCTTCAAAGTGGGTGTACAGGAAATTCTCTTGGTGATGCGCTAAGCACCATTTCGCCATAATAGACCCCCCTCGGGAGACAATACCCGTGACCCGCTTTGCGGTCATAGGCACATAACGTAATAGTACCCCAGCATGGATGGTAAAATAATCGATGCCTTGCTCGGCTTGTTCAATCAGCGTATCACGGAAGATTTCCCAGGTAAGATCTTCGGCCACGCCATTGACTTTCTCAAGCGCCTGATAAATCGGCACTGTGCCCACTGGCACCGGCGAATTACGGATCACCCATTCTCTGGTTTCGTGAATATAGCGCCCGGTTGATAAATCCATAATGGTGTCGGCCCCCCAGCGGGTGGACCACACGGTTTTTTCTACTTCTTCTTCGATGGATGAGCTAACCGACGAGTTACCGATGTTAGCATTCACTTTCACCAAGAAGTTACGCCCGATGATCATCGGCTCGGACTCGGGATGATTGATATTATTGGGGATCACTGCCCGCCCCCGTGCAACCTCATCACGGACAAACTCAGGGGTAATAAATTCGGGGATACTGGCACCAAAAGACTGACCTGGGTGCTGCTGAGCTAATAACTCTTTGCGCACCTCTGCTCGGCCCATATTCTCGCGAATAGCAATGTACTCCATTTCCGGGGTAACGATCCCTTGGCGAGCGTAATGCATTTGCGTGACATTTTTACCCGCCTTAGCACGGCGCACCTGCGGTAAATGCTCAAAGCGAATATGGTCAAGCCCTTCGTCAGCCATACGCTGCTGGGCAAACTGCGAGCTTTTATGATCTAATAGCTCGGTATCACCGCGCGCTGCAATCCAAGCCTGGCGGAATTTCGGCAGGCCTTTGCGCACATTGAGCTCAAAATCTGGATCCGTGTATGGCCCTGAGGTGTCGTAAACACGAATAGGGTCGTTTTTTTCGTAGATGGGATCTTCTTCACTGCCGCCAACAAAGGTATCGCTTAAGGCGATTTCCCGCATACCCACTCGCACTCCAGGCTGCGAGCCCTCAACATAGACTTTTTTGGAATTGGGGAAAGGCTGCCCCGTAAGATTGTGAATATATTCAGACGCCGCTTCGCGGCTTTGACGACGGCTTGGTTTGGTTTTTTGTGACATGACGCACCTCACTATTTTACTGAGTATTGGTCTTGTCTGGAGGCGATAGAGCCTGTGGTCCGCGCGCGCAAGCGCTGCTTTGGCTGGGCATGGTTTGTGCCATTACGGCACAAGCGTGCCGAGGCAAGCTTGTTCCCTACGCAGGTGTGAGCCTGATCAGGTTAACGGATCCCGCATTTGCGATCTCAGCCCTTCAGTTAGGGCACTCCGACAAGTATTCGCCAGCAGTCTAGCTTACAAACTCATTGTTGCGCAAGCCAGCGGTCAAGATGATTGGCAAATTGTTGTTTGTCTTGGGCGCTTAGGGGGGCTTGACCACCGGTTTGGATGCCGCTGCTTCTTAGGGTATCCATAAAATCACGCATATTAAGGCGCGACTTGATATTCTCTTTGGTGTACAACTCACCCCGTGTATTCAATGCTAATGCACCTTTATCAATCACTTCCGACGCTAATGGGATGTCGCTGGTGATCACCAACTCGCCAGCCTGCACTTGCTGTACGATTTCATTGTCAGCCACATCAAAACCCGGCATGACTTGCTGCATACGCAAGAAATCTGATGCTGGCAACCGCAGGTATTGGTTGGCAACAAAGACCGCTGTGGTTTTCGTGCGTACCGCAGCGCGGCAGATAATCTCGCGGATAGCGACGGGACACGCGTCGGCGTCAACCCAAATAGTCATGGCGTTTCTTCCTAATTAAATAGGTGTGCAGTATATCAAGTTTGTCAGTGGAGGTATGAAGTGATGCAAGAATAAGTATAAAGGATGAAAAATGAAGCGCTTTCCCCGCACTATTTACGTCCGTTTACACGCAGGATGCATTTCACTGCTCCGATGTGTTGACCCTGCAAAAGGTAAAAGGTTAAAAAAAGGTTAACACCCTACCTCAGGTGTACTTTTTGAAACTTGATCACACATGGAGCATAAAATGAAAAAACTATCACTACTGAGCTTAGCACTCGCCTCTACGCTGAGCCTTACCAGTCACGTCAGTGTTGCCTCACAAACAACCGCTGTCACCCAACAGGCACAGGCGGCCCACAGTGTATTCCAAAGCAAAAAAGCCCTTGCCAAAAACATTGCCAAAAATCTAAAGCAGCTACAACCGACCCTACAACAACAACTAAGTGCGTACTCGTTGGCAGTAAGTGCCGATAAGTTAGTGCCTAAAGACGCTCAAAGCGAGTTTGATTTGCAACAGCATAATGCTCAAATTCGTTCGCTAAAGGGCCTACCTGAACAGGGCGACAACCTATTACAACTGCGCCTAGCACATCGCAACATGCTTAATGACTGGCAGCAAGGCGAACCGGCGCTGGTCGCCTTTGCACCCAAGGGCGATGACAAACACTGGGATGTGGTAGAGGCGTATGACCAACAAGGACAGCTGCATTTACTCGATGCCTACACACTTCCTGATACGCCTGTTTTCATCGTCGAGCTTGACGCCAAAAAGACCCTTACTGAGGGGCTTGCGATAATGCGCTCGGTGCTAGCATCAAACCAACAACCGACGCTGCAAAGTAAACACAGCACCCAAGACGAACAACCGTTATCCACCACAGTGCTTAAACAAATCCGTGTTAATGATGATGAAGAGCCTTGGATTTCAGGTGCCGCTGAAGTGTACGCCATTGTCACGGGTGTGAGCCCGTCTCGCGATGAGCCAGTGCTAGACATTGTTGATATGCCCTACTTAGATCACGACGGCGAAAACTACTACCCAAACCAAGTGTTAATTCACTGGAATCGCTACCGTTGGCAAGCTGCGGATATCTTATTGATGGAGCAAGACGACAATACCAATTATAAAACTCTGGCGAGTAAGCTATTGGAAGTCGCCACAGCGGTACTGCGCGCAATTCCGAATCCTGACGCTCAGGGCTATGCCATTATTCCTCAGCTAACAAATGAGATTTTACAAGCAATGCCTGATGCATGGTTCACTAATGATGACGACTATGTAGACGTGTATTACACCTTACGTGAGGGGCAAACGTATCGTAACTATGCGGGCGCCAGCAACAACGCGAGGGTTACGCTGGAGCCACTCACTATCGACCCAAGATAAAACACTATGGCGCTGCTTAATGCAGCGCCTATCTCAAAAACTATCCACTTTATCGCGTTTGCTCGAATCTTCGCCTGTTACCGTTACAATAACTAAAAAAGCAAACAGGACGTGGTCATGAAACCTCAACTTACTTTTCTAACTGCTGTGCTGGCAGGTGCACTGGCGACGCCAGTGGCTGCTAAGCAGGCGTTGCAATTTAACGATGTCTTCGATTTCAAGTATCCGCAACACACCGTTTTGGGCGAGCAAGGTCAGTACCTTGCCTTTAGTGCCGAACCTTATCGCGGCGATGCTCAAGGTCAGGTGTATAACCTAGATAACAATGAACTTATTGCCACGGTGGCACGCGGTACAGCGGCACAGATTAATAAAAACAGCCAATGGGTGGCATTCACCCAAGTCCCCACCCTCTTGAATAAAGAAACCGCTGACAAAAAAGCGCGCAAAAAATTAAAAAACAACCTCGTCTTGGTCAATACCCAAACGGGTGCCCAGCAAAGTTTTGAGCAGGTGAAAGATTATCAACTCTCAGATGATGGTCGCTGGCTCGCCTATCGCCTCCACAGCAGCAGCGATCAAGATGCTGATAACGAAAAAGAAAAAGCCGATACTGGCGATGACCTGAATATTAGCGCTGATAAAAAAGATAAAACCTATGACTTAGTCATTGTGGATCTAACTAGCAACGAGCAGACACGCCTTGATTCAGTGTTCACTTATGCCATCAGCCATACCAGTGCAGGTATCGTCTTCAATCAACACAGCAGTGATGGCAGCAATAACAAAGTCAGCTATTTTGACTTTGCCACACAACGCACGGACTCGCTGATAGATGAGCCTGGGGTGACCGTTAGCACCATTGAATGGCACCCAGTACAAAACCTTGTGGCCTTTAATGTCGGCAATTATGTCAATGATGATACGCGCCGCCGCGACTACCGTACGATGTTGTGGCATGGCCAGCAAAACACCTTAGAAACGGTTCCAAGTCAATGGCAAGCGGGCAAGAAAGGCACACTGAGTTGGTCGGAAGATGGCGCTCGCCTGTACTTTACAACACGACCAAAGCTTGACGCCAAAGTGACCAAGAAAAAGTACCAAGACGCGCAGTCGTTGCGCGACTTCGACACCATAGTGGCTCAGGCGAATATTGAGGTATGGCACCACCAAGACCCAGAAATTAAACCGCGTGAAAAACAGCAATGGCAGAAAGAAAACAAATATCGCCATTATCAAGCGGTGTATCACCTCAATGGCAAAAAAGTGGTGCAACTGGCCGATAGGCAAGTGCCACAGGTGCGGTTAAACAAAAAAGCGGATCACCTCATTGGTTACTCTAACCTGCCCTATTTGCATGAAATGACCTACAAGGGCTTTTATAATGACTATTATGCCATTGATGTTCTCAACGCCAGCAAACGAGTCATCGTCAAAGCCCATCCACATCGCCCGAGTTTGTCACCAACAGGGCAACATGCGGTGTACTTTAGTGACCAAGGGTGGCAGCTAAAAGATTTAGCCACTAATAAAGTGACGCCACTGAGCAAAGCAGTGAATGCAGTATTCGCCGATGATAAGCATGATTACCCCTCCGAGGTAGACGGCTATGGTGTTGCTGGCTGGTATAAAGACGGCTCGAAGGTACTCATTAATTCTAAATACGATATTTGGGCCTTTGATGTTGAAAGTGGCGAAGCCCAAGTCTTAACGCAAGGGCAAGCAAAGCAGGTTCAGTATCGGGTAGTTAACCTTGACGATGATAAGCTTGGTTTTGATGACCAAGAGCAGCTGCTGCTACGCGCATTTAATGTGAATAATAAGCAGACCCACATAGGTGCACTGGATTTAGCAAATAACACTGTGCGTACACTTTTGGCTGGTGAAGCGCGCTTTGATGTAAAAATGAAGGCCAAACACGCTGATAAATACATTTTTACCAAGCAGAGTTATCACCAGTTTCCTGACTTTTGGCAGGCTGATGCCCAGCTAACAAACCCTCGCCAGATAACCGATCTGAACCCACAAATCAGTCAGTTTAAATGGGGGCAAAAGCCAGAACTAGTTAGTTACAAGGGCTACGATGGCGAGGACTTACAAGGCGTGCTGATTAAACCTGCGGACTACGTAGAAGGTGAGCAAGTGCCTGTGGTTATCTACTTTTACCGCTATATGAGCCAGCGACGTTACGACTTCCCAAAAATGGAGCTTAACCATCGCCCTAACTTCCCTATGTTTACATCGAACGGTTACGCGGTATTCTTGCCTGATATTCGCTTTGAGATTGGTAAACCTGGCCCCTCGTCCACTCAAACCATGATCAATGCCGCACAAAAGCTGATTGATATGGGCGTTGCCAAAAAAGATGCCATTGGCTTGCAAGGACACTCATGGGCCGGCTACCAAAGTGCCTTTATGGTAACACAAACCGATATGTTTAAAGCCGTTGTCTCGGGGGCGCCGGTATCGAATATGACCTCGGCATACAGCGGTATCCGCCTCAAATCAGGATTAGCGCGTCAATTCCAATATGAAACGGGGCAAAGCCGTATTGGTAAGGCACTGTATGAAGATGTCGATGCCTACATTGACAACTCACCGGTGTTTTTTGCTGATAAAATAAACACGCCAATTATGATTATGTTTGGCAATGAGGATGGCGCCGTGCCTTGGCAAGAAGGGATTCAGTACTATTTAGCATTGCGCCGCGCCGGGAAAGAGGTGATTTTCCTTGAATATGATGGCGAGCCACATCACCTGAAACAGTTCCCCAACCAAGTGGACTTTTCTATTCGCATGATGCAGTACTTTAATCATCACCTAAAAGGTGAACCAGCGCCACTGTGGATGACGCAAGGTGTCCCTTTTATTGAGGAATAATTAACGCCATAACACAGCAATACATTTGCGTTATAAGCCAACCCAAGCGGGTTGGCTTTTTTTATGTGTGCTATTGCCCTTGTGTGGCTTTGGCGCGCTGCAACCCTGCGGTTAAAAAGACGCGGTAAGCGCGCTGCTCTAACCCTGGCTCGCTAGGTGAAAAGTGTGTTGGAAAGCTTGCGACTAGCTGTTCGACACTTTGCTCAGGATGTTTATTTACGTGCTCAACAATGGCTATTAACCACACTTTTGGGATATTCAAGCTCGCTTTGCTATGTGCATCACCATGTCCTGGCAGAACTTGAGTGATATCCAGAGCCGCCAAATCATCGAAAGCGCGCAACCACTGCGAGAAATTTGCGTCCCCAGGGTAGGGCTGTATGTCGACCATATCCGCACCGGCGAGAAGCGCCTCTTGCTCAATATATACTATCAGGTCAGCATCGGTATGCGCTGCGTAGGGCATTATGTTGAGCTCGTAATTACCTAAATCCAATATGGTCTTTTTGTTTATTGCCAGCTGAGGTGATTGTAGCTCTAAATGCTGCCATTTATCTAAACGCGCTTTCGCCGCTGCTATTTTTTGCTGCCAAGGAGGCTGTTCTTGCTCGGGCAAGTTATTCATGCGGTGCTCGCTTAGAGCAATACTCTTGGCAAAACCATCTAAGCGTTCGTTGAGCTGGGCGTGAGCGAGATGAAACTGATCCTTGAGGTGTTGGTGGACGATAAGTTTAGCGTCCGGGTAATGGCTTTGTAACAGTGCCATCCCCAATAAATGGTCATCATGCGGGTGAGAAACTAACAAATAGCACAGTGGCACTTTTAGCTGCTTGTCTAACTTGCTAATGAAGCGCTCAGTTTGCGAAAACTCCCCCGGCGCATCGATTAATAAGGCGCATTCATCGCCTTGGATAAGCACCTGATTTGAATCATAGTACTTTAGCTTTTCATGTTGTTGGATAAAGTCGACATGAGCACTGATGCTGTGCCATTGCTGGGCATGGCTTACGGTGGTGGTGAGGGCTAATAATAAAAACAGAAATTGGCGCATAGGCTTCCCTTGGGCGCGACTATGCGCCTTATGATGTTGTTTCTAAGGCTGATGTCAGTTTGGAGCACAGTTGGCTCTGCATTTGTTGCTGCTCAGTGAGCTGCGACTTCGCTTCTAATAACTCATGGCACAGGTTGAGTGCTGCCATAAGTAACGCTTTGTCATCATTGCGCACCGCTGAGCGCTGACGCATATGTTCAACGCTCTCATTGAGGTGCTGTGCTGCATCAAGTAACGCCTGCTCTTGCCCAGGAGGACAAGCAAACTGATGCTCCCTACCGAGCAAATTGACCTTGACGCTGTGTCCGTCGTTACTCATTAACCCGCCGCGTTAGCCGACTGCAGTTTTTCCAGTAGGCTCGTTAATGTACTACTGGTTTCTTTCTGCTTTTCTTCGCTTTCTAGCACTTCTAGCTGCAAAGTTTCGTTTTCGTCCATTAGCTTAGTATTGTTTTCACGTAAGGTGGTCACTTCTTGCTGTAATTCACTGTTACGCTGAATCAATTTATCGACCAGTTGTTCGAGTTGGGAAAGGGTTTCTTGGTTCATAAAGGCGCTCTTTAAACTGTTGATTAGAATCTGCAAATGTAAAGCAATCTGCCCAGCGATGCTAGGGGGTGTAGCGTATTTCCTGTAAATTTTGCCAGTATTAACAGCGGGTTCATTTAAATCACCCAATATTCAGCAGCGGTTTATAGTAGCTGCTTATTAATCAATCACCCAAAGTACCCATCTAGCTCTGTTTATCTGGTGCAAATACAGTAAAATGACTATAAGTTCAGTTTTAGGAGCCGTTATGCTCAGTTATCGCCATTCTTTTCATGCTGGCAACCCCGCCGATGTGGTGAAGCACCTAGTGTTAGCACAAACACTGCAACACATGATCAAAAAAGATAAGCCCTTTGATTATATTGATACCCACTCGGGAGCCGGTTTTTTCGCCATCGACAATGCCGATATGCAGAAAACCCAAGAGTTTAATGATGGCATTGCTAAGCTGTGGCAGTATCAAGGTGATGTAGATGCGCTCGCGGATTATGTAGCCCTGATTAAGGGTATGAACGAGTCCGCTCAGTTACGTCATTACCCGGGTTCACCTAAGGTGGCTGAACACTACTTACGTAAGCAAGACAAAGGCTGGTTTTTTGAGCTGCACCCTCAAGACTTAAAATTACTGCAAAAAAATATGGCAGGTAAGCGCTCGTTACGAGTAAAAGATGAAAACGGCTTTAAAGGCTTGCTGGCACTGGTGCCGCCTCTTTCGCGCCGGGCATGTGTGTTAATGGACCCGCCATATGAAGTAAAGAGTGACTACGACAAAGCAGTCGATACCTTTATAAAAGCACATCAACGCTTTAGTACTGGCACTTATTTGTTATGGTACCCCGTGGTTGATCGCTCCCGCATTGAGCGCCTTGAGCAACGTTTTATTGACTCTGGTATTCGAAACATTCAATTGTTCGAGCTTGCCACCCAAGGCGATAGTGAAGAACGTGGCATGACCGCCTCAGGGATCATTGCCATCAACCCGCCTTACACGCTAAAAGCAACGATGCAACAGGTACTGCCGGAGTTAGTGAAGGTGCTCAGCGAGCAAGATGGGTTTTATCGTTGCGAGCAACTGGTTGATGAATAACCTGAAACAACACTAACAACTTGATTTGTTGACTACTGAAATTGGATCTTGGTGAATCAGCACATCAACTTCACCACCGAACTCAGGGTGTTTTTGTTCGCTAAACGCCTCTTGAATAAGTAGCGCTACCTCGTCCGCGACTTGGTGTGCCCTGATCAAAGGCATGTTGTCATCCAGTTCTAAATGAAGTTGCACAAAGCGTACTTTGCCGCCTTGGCGAGTACGCAAATCGTGCACCCCTAAAACTTGCGCGTGGCTTTTGGCAACTGCCACTATCTGCGTTTTTTCTTCATCGGGTAGTTCTTTGTCCATTAAATGCGCCGCACTCTCGGTACCTATTTGCCAAGCATTGTAAAGCAAGTAGGCAGCAACTAAGATGGCAAAAAATGGATCGGCACCGACAATACCGTAGTAGGACAACATCAGAGCAAGCAATACTGCTAAGTTCAGTAATAGATCACCCTTATAGTGCAGTGAATCGGCTTTTATCGCCACCGACTCAGTACGCTTAATAGATTGATATTGCACATAGACAACGATTAAGGTGCAAAAAATAGCAAAAATACTCACCCACACACCCAACAATGTATGATTGACAGTGACAGGGTTAATAAAGCGCTCGATGGCATGAAAGGCTAATAAGCAGCCACTGCCACTGATAAAAGCGGCTTGACCGAGACCAGCCAAAGCTTCCGCTTTACCATGACCAAAACGATGGTCGTCGTCAGCCGGTTTTAAGGCATAACTCAGAACAAAGAAGTTCATTAAGGTGGCGCTTATATCAAGCAGTGAGTCGGTCAGTGACCCTAGCATCGCGGCAGAGCCTGATGCCAACCACGCCCACGCTTTAGTTGCAATCATCAAACTAACCATAGCCAACGTAATCAAGTTAGCGAAGCGCACCCAAAAGTTGTAACCTCTTGCTGGGGTTGACGCGCCTTGGTTGTTCATAAAATGCACCTAGAGTTATCGAATCTATGCGTCATTTTAACCATCTTTGGTATACTCACGCCACTGTATCGCGCTCAGCTCAGAAGACTTATGTTAGACATTGTTTTATTTCAACCCGAAATCCCCCCTAATACTGGTAATATTATTCGCTTGTGTGCCAACACCGGCTACCGCTTACACTTAATAGAACCATTGGGGTTTGAGTGGGATGACAAACGCATTAAACGGGCAGGCTTGGATTATCACGAGTTCTCTAATGTGCAGCGCCATCCGAGCTTAGAAGCTTATATCGACGCCTGTGCCCCAAAACGTATTTACGCATGTACCACCAAAGGTACGCGCTTTCATCATGAAGTCGCCTATCAATCAGGTGACGCGCTGTTGTTTGGCCCCGAAACACGCGGGCTGCCTAGCGAAGTTATTGCCTCTTTACCTGCAGAGCAACGGGTACGTATCCCCATGCAAGCAAACAGCCGTAGTATGAACCTATCGAATGCAGTCGCGGTATTTGTTTATGAATCCTGGCGCCAACTCGACTTTGAGGGCGCCTGCTAAACGCACTGACGCTACATTCTCTAACCAGCTATATAAGAACTAGATATTATGACACCAAGCCAAGCACTGATTCGCCAACTCGTTCAACAAGCCCTTGATGAAGACTTAAATGGTCTCAGCCCAAGTGAAGGAGATATTACCGCACAGCTGATCCCTGAGCAGCAGCAGGCTAATGCCGATGTTATCACCCGAGAGGAAGCCATTTTTTGTGGCCAAGAGTTGGTAAAAGAAGTTTTTGCTCAAGTAGACCCCAGTGTCGAACTCACTTTTTTCGTCGCTGATGGGGATAAAGTGCGACCCGAGCAGCGCCTATTTAGCGCCAAAGGCAGCGCCCGAGCTATTTTGACCGCCGAGCGCACGGCACTTAACTTCGTACAAACGTTAAGTGCAACGGCCACAGCAGCTTATACCTATAGCCAAGTCCTGGCCAATTCCAATACTAAATTACTAGATACTCGTAAAACTATTCCAGGTTTACGTGCACTGCAAAAATACGCGGTCAAATGTGGCGGCGGAGTGAACCACCGTATCGGTTTGTTTGATGCATTCTTAATTAAAGAGAACCATATTGCGGCCTGTGGCACTATTGCTGCTGCGGTTTCCCAAGCCAAGCACAATCACGCGGATAAGCCCGTAGAAGTTGAAGTTGAGAATCTCGATGAGTTGCAACAAGCGCTCAGTGCTGGCGCGGACATTATCATGCTTGATAACTTTTCTTTAGCGGATGTAAATACAGCCGTTAAACTAACTAACAATTCAGCCAAGCTAGAAGTATCGGGCAATATCACTTTGGCAACTTTGCAACAGTACGCTAACGTTGGCGTAGACTACGTATCCAGTGGTGCCTTGACTAAACACATTGAAGCTGTTGATTTATCAATGCGTTTTCAACAACTATAGTGACTTTGCAAAATATTCAAGTAGAATAGCTGAATTCGGTATAGATGTTAGCAGTTGTTAAAAAAAGTGCTACACAAAGCCAAAATGCCGTGATAGCATCTAGTTTTAAAGAATGAGATTTATACTTAGGTAGTAATACTTTGTTATAAATCAACGAAACTGTAATAAAAGAAATCTACACTCAAGGAACGGTGTCTCAGTTAGTTGAATTCAACAATTGGACTATACTTCCTAAGATATCTGAACCTGTAGGTTTTGACATTGCTAGGCGCTTGTTGCCCCACGTAGTACAAGCAACTAGTCGACCAATTGCCGAATCAACGATTTAGCAACACTGGTTACCTTAACTTTGCCCAACAATCCTTTAGGAGAGGAACATGGAAAAAATGACTCAAAACAAACAACAGGGTTTCACCCTGATTGAATTAATGATCGTTGTTGCGATCATCGGTATTTTGGCAGCAGTAGCGCTTCCAGCTTATTCTGATTATCAAGCTTCTTCTAAATTGACAGCTGGTTTATCAGAAATTTCTGGCGCGAAAACAGAAGTTGAAATCAAAGCTAACGCTGGTGAAACCATTGCAGACGTAGCTGCTCTTGACAGCATCCGTAACGATACCACCGAAAACTGCGCAATCACTGCATCACTAGATGCGACTGGTGTTGCTACTATCGTTTGTACAATCCAAAACGCTCCTTCTCAAGTAAGTGGTGCTACTGTAACACTTAGCCGAGCTACTGACGGAGAGTGGACTTGTGCAACAGCTGGTGCATCTGATCAAGATCTTGCACCAAAGAGTTGCCCACAACCATAAGGCTTTATAAATACGCTTAAAGCTTGATTAAATATAGAGACTGAAAGGTTTTACCTTTCAGTCTTCATTACTTCCTTTGAAACTGATACATTTGTAACATTTCAACACCCCTGCCATAAGTGCATATTTCACAACATGAAAATAAACTCTCCATTAGCAAGGCGCCTAGCAAGTCTGGGGGTTATTCAACCTGAGAAGCTTTCATCCCTGTCAATTGAGCAAGGGTCTTCTTTAGCTGAGACTATCTGCAAAGCTGCTGGCATTAAACCTGACGACTTGCAGACAAAAGCCAGCCAAATGTTCCATGTCTCGCAATTTGACTTAGCGTCCTATGATTACAGCCTACTGCCGGACAAAGAGTATTTAAACGAAAAGCTAATACGTAAGCACAAGCTGTTTCCTATCGGCGTGAAAGGTAAAACGCTTTATATAGCAACCTCAGATCCCACAGACTTTAGTGCATTTGAAGACTATGAATTCAATACGGGAATGCAAACCGAAGCGGTTGTCGCACGCTATGATCATATCGACAAAGCAATAGACAGTCTTTTCGATAGTACTTCAGGGCTCGGCCTCACTGACAATGATATGGAAGAGCTTGAGGGGGTAGATTCTGGTGATGGCAATAAGAAGGATTTAGCTACTGATGTAAACTCCAAGGAAGACGACGCCCCCATTATCGTTTATATCAATAAAATTTTAATGGATGCGATTAAGCGCGGTGCTTCCGATTTACACTTTGAGCCTTATGAAAAACGTTACCGCATCCGTTTTCGTGTTGATGGCGTGCTTCATGAAATAGCTTCCCCCCCTATCAATCTTGAAAGCCGCATTGCAGCACGTATCAAGGTTATGTCGCATATGGACTTGGCAGAGAAACGAAAACCTCAAGATGGCCGTATAAAGCTAAAAATAAACGCCAAAAAAAGTATCGATTTCCGTGTGAGTACCCTCCCCACCCTTTGGGGTGAGAAAATCGTAATGCGTATTCTCGATAGTTCCAGTGCGATGCTCGGCATTGATGTGCTGGGCTATGAGCCAGAGCAAAAACAGCTTTATTTGGATGCACTTGCACAACCTCAGGGGATGATTTTAGTTACCGGACCGACAGGTTCAGGTAAAACCGTATCACTTTATACCGGTCTCAATATTCTTAATACCACTGAGCGTAATATTAGTACTGCCGAGGACCCCGTTGAAATAAACCTAGAGGGGATTAACCAGGTTCAAATCAGCGCTAAATCTGATATGACCTTTGCTAATGCTTTGCGTGCGTTTTTACGTCAAGACCCTGATATTGTCATGGTGGGTGAGATTCGAGACTTAGAAACAGCTGAAATATCTATTAAAGCGGCGCAAACAGGCCACTTAGTACTATCGACACTACACACCAACTCAGCACCGGAAACCCTGACCCGTTTGATGAATATGGGTGTACCGTCATACAATATTGCTAGTTCAGTGAGCTTGATTATTGCCCAGCGTCTAGCACGTCGGTTATGCAAGCATTGCAAAGAGCCAGAACAGTTACCTCAAGAAGAACTAATAAAGCAGGGCTTTACGCAAGAGCAGCTAAGTGATTTAACTGTTTACAAGCCTGTAGGCTGTGACGAATGTACTGAAGGCTACAAAGGCCGAGTTGGTATTTATGAGGTGATGCCCATCACCCCCAAAATCGCTGAAATTATTATGCGTGGCGGTAACTCATTAGAAATAGCAGAAGTCGCGGCGCAAGAGGGTGTAAATAATCTTAGAAAGTCAGGGTTACAAAAAGTTGCTCAGGGTGTAACCAGCTTGGTCGAAGTCAATCGTGTAACCAATATGTAAAGCGGTTATATAAAACAGCAGTAACCTTTACTTAAACCCTGTGTTAAAATTAAGTAATCAACAGAGCTTGTGAGAAAATAATGGCAAAACAACAACAAGCAAACCAATTGGATACTTTCCAGTGGGTGGGTGTGAGCACTCGTGGTAAAAAGCTTGAAGGCGAACTAACCGGCACCAGTATTGCCCTCGTAAAGGCCCAATTGCGCAAGCAAGGGATAACACCATCCAAAGTAAAACGTAAGCCTAAGCCTTTATTAGGGCTATCAGGTGAGAGACGCATTACACCCAAAGATATAGCGATGTTTACTCGGCAATTAGCCACTATGCTGCTTGCTGGTGTGTCGCTCGTTCAAGCCATAGACATGATCGCCGAGGGGTCTGAAAATAAAAGCGTTAAAAACCTCCTGCGCAATATAGGCGAAGAAGTAAAGGCCGGTCAGCCTCTAAGCGATGCACTAAAGAAGCATCCAAAATATTTTGATGATTTGTATTGTGACTTAGTTGCTTCTGGTGAGCAGTCAGGTGCTTTAGATAGAATATTTGATCGTGTCGCTCTATACAAAGAAAAAGCAGAAGCCCTCAAATCAAAGATTAAAAAAGCGATGTTTTATCCGGTAGCCGTCATGGTCGTTGCCGTAATAGTTACATCTATATTGTTGATCTTTGTGGTACCACAATTCGAAAGTATTTTTGCAGGATTTGGCGCAGAATTACCCGCATTCACACAGTTTGTTATCGATATTTCTGAGTTTTTACAAAAATATTGGTGGGTCGGGCTGCTTATCATTATCGGCGGGGGCTATGCCTTTAAACAGGCTCATCAAAAGAATAAAAACCTACGAGACAATGTTGATAAGCTCATTTTAAAACTGCCTATTATCGGCATGATTTTGAATAAGGCCGCAGTAGCACGTTATGCCCGAACATTATCGACTACTTTTGCCGCAGGTGTTCCTTTAGTGGATGCACTAGATTCAGCAGCTGGGGCGTCTGGTAATGCGGTTTATCGCGATGCGATTTTAGATATTAAAGCCGAGGTCAGCTCTGGTAATCCGATGAACTGGGCAATGCGCAATTCTAATATATTCCCTGATATGGTGATTCAAATGGTCGCTATCGGTGAGGAGTCTGGTGCTCTTGATGATATGCTTGCTAAAGTGGCAACCATATACGAACAAGAGGTAGATGATGCCGTTGACGGTCTATCCAGCCTACTTGAACCCCTTATAATGGTCGTCTTAGGGACACTTATTGGTGGGTTAATCGTTGCGATGTACTTACCTATATTCCAGTTAGGGTCTGTCTTATAAGATGTTTTCAGAAGTATTCGAATTAATGAAAAGCGAGCCGTGGTTTTTTATAACCACGGTTCTTTTTGTATCCTTAGCTGTGGGTAGCTTCCTCAATGTGGTTATTTACCGCATTCCAAAGATGATGCAAAACCAGTGGCAGTCAGAGTGTCGCTTACTCCTTGCCGATGAATTGGTATCAAAAGGTGAACAAAACCAATCAGCATCCGCTCCTTTTAACCTTCTAACGCCAGCTTCGACCTGTCCGAAATGCAATAACAAAATCAAGCCCTGGCACAATATTCCCTTACTTAGTTGGCTATTTTTAAAAGGCCAATGCGCATACTGCAAGACGCCTATCTCTATTCGCTATCCAGCTATAGAGCTCATCACAGCGGTTTTAAGTTTAGTTGTCGCGCTTACCTTTGGTGCCACTCAACTAACCGTGCTTTACATCATTATCACCTGGGTGTTGGTGGCACTGACATTCATAGACATAGACCATATGCTGTTGCCAGATCAGCTGACGTTACCGCTGTTATGGCTAGCTTTATTAGCAAGTGTTGCAGGGATCACCATAGAACCGAGTGCAGCACTAATTGGCGCTGCCGCAGGCTACCTTAGCTTATGGAGCGTTTATTGGCTGTTCAAATTGCTGACCGGTAAAGAAGGGATGGGCTATGGCGACTTTAAACTGCTGGCGGTATTTGGTGCCTTATTAGGTTGGCAAGCATTACTGATGATCATACTACTGTCTAGCATTGTGGGTGCCATAATTGGTATTACTTTGCTCTCTATTCAAGGCAAAGATAAAGCAACCCCGATTCCGTTTGGCCCTTATATTGCCATTGCTGGCTGGATAGCTATGCTTTGGGGAGAGCAAATCCAAGGCGCTTATTTCAGCGCTATTTTGGGTTAAAACAACGATGTGGACGCTTGGTCTAACCGGAGGTATAGGCTCTGGTAAATCAACCATTAGCGCCTTGTTTCAGCAGCTCGGCATAACGGTTGTCGATGCCGATGTTGTCGCTCGCCAGGTAGTACAGCCAGGCACTAACGGGTTAGCCGGCATCGTTAGCCGTCATGGCCGCTCGCTGTTGTTGGATGATGGTAGCCTTAATCGCGCTAAGCTACGTGACATCATTTTTGCAGACGAAAGCGAAAAGCAGTGGTTGAATGCGCTTTTGCATCCACTTATCCGCACTGAGATGCTCACCCAACTGGAGCAGGCACAAAGTGCCTATGCAATCCTTGAGGCGCCACTACTTTTTGAAAACAGCCTTGATAAGTATTGTCAGCGCACCTTATTGATCGATGTGCCTGAAACTGTACAAATAAGTCGTACTTGCGCTCGAGACCATATCACTGAGCAACAAGCACAAGCTATCTTAAAGGCACAAATGTCACGCCAATGTAAAGTCGCAAAGGCTAACGATATAATCTCTAATGCTGGAGTAATCGCTGACCTCAGTGCCAAGGTATCCCTGTACCACCAAAACTATTTGCACCTCGCCAATTTGCATTCCCGCTAAGATCGATAACACTTAATTTTACAGCTTGTAATGGCTTAAATCATTGAGCTTGCTATACATTATTGTTATTAACTTGGTTGCGGGACCTATGAATATTAACTCACCTTTGATTCGTAAATTTATTACCTTAGGACGTATCGATAGCGACACGGTAAAGGCGCACCAAGAGCAAAGCCGCTGCGCAGCAGAGACTATAGTCCGTAGCAGCAATATGAGTAATCAAGAACTATTGGCACAATGTGTTGAACTCTTTCGCACTCCGTATATTGATTTGAGCTCCTTTGATCCCAGAAGCATAGACAAGCACTTGCTAAATGAGCAGTTAATTCGTCGTCATCATATGCTGCCCATCTCTGCTAAGGGCAACAAGCTATTTCTCGCCGCCTCAGACCCTACTGACTACGGTGCTTTTGAAAATTACGAATTTAGTACCGGGCTTCAATGTGAAGTGGTGCTGGCTGATTATCGGCAGATTGATAACCTCATCGAGCAGCTATTCGATGCCACCCACACACTGAAGCTATCGCAAGAGGACAGCGACGAACTCAGCCACCTCGCCAAACAAGACTATGATAATCATCATCCGGAACAGGGGAATGAGGATGACGACGCCCCCATCATTGTCTACATCAATAAAATTCTTCGTGACGCCATACGCCGAGGTGCTTCAGATTTACACTTTGAGCCCTATGATGGCGACTACCGCATACGCTTTCGTATTGATGGTGTGTTACATGAGATGGCCAATCCACCTTATGCGCTGTCCACTCGCCTTGCAGCCCGCATCAAGGTAATGTCTAAACTAGATATTTCGGAAAAGCGCAAACCCCAAGATGGCCGCATTAAACTGACGATTTCGCCACGTAATAGCATTGATTTTCGAGTCAGTACGTTGCCAACTATGTGGGGAGAAAAAATTGTTATGCGGGTGCTAGACTCCTCCAATGCCACTTTAGGAATTGACGCGCTCGGTTATGAGGAGGAGCAAAAGCAACTTTATCTGCGCGCACTGCAACAACCTCAAGGTATGATTCTTGTCACCGGCCCCACTGGCTCCGGAAAGACAGTCTCTCTTTACTCAGGCTTAAGCATTTTAAATACACCTGAGCGGAATATCTCTACAGCCGAAGATCCGGTCGAGATTAACGTTAAGGGCATAAACCAAGTACAAATCAACCCTAAAGCTGAGCTGACGTTCGCAAACGCTCTTCGCGCCTTCTTACGTCAAGACCCAGATGTAGTGATGGTGGGCGAAATAAGGGACTTAGAAACCGCTGAAGTCGCCATCAAAGCCGCACAGACCGGGCACTTGGTGCTTTCCACCCTGCATACCAACTCCGCACCTGAGACTATCACACGACTGTTAAACATGGGCGTACCGGCATACAACGTGGCTAGCTCGGTGTCGCTGATCATCGCTCAACGCTTAGCACGCCGTCTTTGCAAATACTGTAAAGAGCCAGAGCAGCTGCCAACGGAAGAACTTATTAAACAAGGGTTTGATGCTAACTCAGTGGCACAAGTAAAACTGTATCAAGCAAAAGGTTGCGACCAGTGTACTGACGGGTACAAAGGCCGGGTGGGCATTTATGAGGTATTAGAGGTTTCAGCGGATATTGCCAAAGTGATTGTTTCCGGTGGTAGCTCGATAGATATAGCTGAAACAGCCAAGGAAGCTGGCTGTGCGACATTGCGTCAATCGGGGCTACGTAAAGCTGCAGAGGGCATTACCTCACTATCTGAGATTAATCGTGTTACGCGACTGTAGGTTGCACTTATAGGCCTTTTAAAGCGCCCTGCTCTCAGTTACACTGCCGCCATGAAAGTTTCACAGCCCCTAATACTATGCCTACCATTGTAAAATGCCCAACTTGCGAAAAGCAGGTGACCTGGTCTGCACAAAGCCCCTATCGCCCGTTTTGTAGTAAACGTTGTCAGCTGATTGATCTAGGCGAGTGGTCTAGTGAGAACAACAAAATCTCTAGCGCAATGAATGGGGATAGCGAAGGCGTCGATAAGGCTGAATTCATAGAAGAAATTGAAGCCATGCTCGCGCAAAATGATGATTCGTTTTTTAAAGACTAACGGCTGAGTTAGCTCGAGGTTTTAATATTCACCAAGTCAAAATCTGCTAATTCAGGTACAATCTGCTGGAGCTTTGATTCTGTTTTATCAAGCGCATTCAGACATCTGCAATATTCGACAGATTTTTGTTCAAGCTGCTGCGCTTTTTTCTGTAACGACTTATCGATTTCCGCTGTGATGATCTCCATGCGCTGACCCATATCGTTAATGCGCTCTTCAATATTTCCCTCTCGCGATTGGAACGCGTCGCCCAGTGACACCAGTATGGCTCCTAAAGAACCTTGGATTGCGGTGTGAATTTTTTTCGATACTTCTTGGGCAAAAAAGTCATCTAATTTGGATAACGATTGCGGCGCAATAAAGAAAAAGTCGTCACCACGCTTAAACTTGTCACGTAACGCTCGTTCCACATACTGTAACTGTGTTTTAAGAATTTCAGGCTCTTTGTCAGAAAGGCCCGTGACCACATCCTCAATGGCACTCAGGCCAATGTTAACGCCATCGGTGGCAAGGTCTACTAACTCAGGAACAGTATCGCGGATCATCATGCTATATTGATGCAGCACCGCTGTCTCTTGCTCGTTCAGTTCAATCCACTGCCCACGCACAACCAACTGCTGGTCTTGGTTTATTTGCACACGGGTTTGGTTGTTATCAACGATGCGGATAATGTCGTCAGTGATGATAAGCCCGTGGGTTAGCTCCACGTCACAATGAGTCTGGGCATGTACCTTGTGTACACCCACTATGGATAACATGACAGACAGACCCAACCAACGCAGTGACATAGCAACTCCCAAATAAGCTGCGCTAAGATTATCAAAGAGTGACCATGAAGCAAATAGGCAAATTTTTTGTTAGCCCTGCGCTTCATAAGTAAAACAGCGAGGAACTACCGCTTGTTCAACATGTTAAGGTGACTCAATGTAAAAAGGGTTGGCCAGCATAATATGTCGGCGTGACGCTAACGACAGCGTCTCTAGGTTGGCTGAGAAGTAGCGTGTAAATAGCGCATCAAACTCACCACGCTGGATAAGCTCATTCAACCCCTGTCGAAGATGCGTCGCTAACTTTGGCCTATTCTTAGAGACAAAGAAGTAAAATGCGCTCGGGTAATTAAGCACAACGTGATCTACAATTTGTAGCTGCATCTGCTGATGAGCTTGTAGTTCATCAACCACTTCAATCACGGAACGAGGAAAATAATCGACCCGCTGCTGCGCTGTTAAGCGAAACATTGTTTGATAATTTGCTACGGGTTTTACCGGTAAATTGTTAGCGGCGAGTATGTTGGTATCTGGCCAATCATGACCTTGCACAGCGCTGAACTGGCGTAGCTGCGACACTGATTCTACGCCACTGAGTGCCCTTGCCAGTTCCGGGTGTGCAACCAGTACTCGCTGACCAATGAGCCCCTTAAAAAGCGGTACCTTAACCGCAATAGCTAACTTTTCTCGTGCTGGACTGGTCATACTCCAGTGCACATCGACACGCTCACCATCCAGCATATACAAAATACGCTGTTGATGCGGATGCACATCAACATAACTGATAGTGTATGGCTTATCACTGATTGCTAATGCGCTTTGCAATAGCTCTTGTAAGTAATAATCACGGGGATACAGAGGCCGCATTTCTTGGGCAACACGAACTTGTTGCTGAGCGTAAACAGGGACACACAGCATAAGTAAAAACAGCAGTGCCCGCGTTAATAATCCCTCAACCATCACTCACCTCCTCAGCTTCTCTGCTTCTCTGCTTCTCTGCTTCTCTGCTTCTCTGCTTCTCTGCTTCTCTGCTTCTCTGCTTCTCTGCTTCTCTGCTTCTCTGCTTCTCTGCTTCTCTGCTTCTCTGCTTCTCTGCTTCTCTGCTTCTCAGCTTCTCTGCTTCTCAGCTTCTCAGCTTCTCAGCTTCTCAGCTTCTCAGCTCAGCGCTCAAACTACCGTCCATATTGACACAGTGCAACACAGAACTAATGTGACTTTATTCATGTAATGACAACGGTGAAAGCGAGTCCCGTGGCTCAGAGTGTAAACGAAATAACGGTGCGGCGGGCCCGCGTCGCTGGCAGCAAAAGAGGTGGCTCCCTTTGTGGCGCTTAGCCTCTTTTTTTGCATCGGTCGCTAATGTCGCAACTTGGTGACTATTATCGCAGCTACGTATATCTGGTGTAACTAACCCCACGGCCAAAGCCAATAACGGCACAAACTGACGCTGCCCTTCACGATTACAGCTCCAATAACCTTGCGCTGCGATATGCTCAGGGCTAAAAAACCGCCGAACCTGAGTATCAAAATCAGCGATCACAGCCTGGCAAGTAGCACTGGCATCCTCACCATCAAATACAACCATAAAGTCATCACCGCCAATATGACCAATAAAGCAGGGAACGGCTTGGCAGTGACTGCGGATGATATCGGCCAATAATTTAATCACACTATCGCCGCTGGCATAGCCGTATAAATCATTGAACTGTTTGAAATGGTTCAAATCAAAATAAGCAATCGAAAAGGCACGGTTGCTGCGCAAACGGTGCTCTATTGCATCGTTAATGGCGATATTGCCGGGTAACATGGTCAGTGGGTTAGCATGCTGAGCATGACGTACTTTTTCTTCGGTCATGTGCTTGAGAATTTGCCGCAGATGCACGACACCTAAATACTTACCGCCTCGAGTTACGATGATATAGCGACGGATATCAAAATCATTGTCGGTAATTTGCCGACTCACTCTATCAAGCTGTTCATTTTCATCAACCACGAGTGGCTCGGCGTCCATCAACGACGCTATCGGCTTTTTGTCATACAAAGCATGACCATAAGGTGAAGCAAACACTTCTGTTAGCTGCTCTTTGTATAGTAAGCCAACGGGCTGGTGATACTGATCAATAACAACCAATGAAAACAGCGCCTTATCGTTATCAAAAATACGCTGCGCCTCTCGACACAAAGTATGTTGGCAGATAGCTTGTTGCTCTATCGCTAACCATCCCACAGCCAGCGATGGCTCAACAAAGTGCTGATGGTGAGTGTGCCCTAAACTTTGCAAGCGTTGCGCCTCAAATTGCTGGCTAGGCTCTGCACTCGGGCGCTCGAATAAATATCCCTGTACCGTATGTAGCTCGAGTGTTCGTAACAATTGAAACTCTTCTTCTCGCTCTATTCCCTCGGCGACCACCCGAGTATGTGTGGCTTTTGCTAGCTCCGTTATAGATTTTAAAAACTCTTTTTTCACCGGACTTTGATCGCAATGGTCTATAAAGTAGCGGTCTATTTTGACAATATCGGGTTGTATTTCTGACCATTGTTTAAGCCCTGAATACCCCGCTCCTAAATCATCTATGGCAATGAGAAAGCCAAGCTGACGATAATGTGCAACCGCTTTGCGTAACTGCTCGGTATTATCCACTTTATCTTGCTCGGTGAGCTCAATGACTACTTGTTGCGCACCGAGGCCGTAATCGCGCAGTAGCTGCAGGGTTTGCCCTTTAGGGTGAGCCGGATCCGATAACGTGTTGGGGCTGACATTGAGAAACAACTTGCCAGCTAATTGCTGCTCAGCGAATGAGGCTATTGCCGTTTCTCGACACAGTAACTCTAATTCGGAAAGACGATGGTGCGCTACAGCACAGCTAAATAGAGCGTCGGGTCTATGCAAAAAGCTATCTTCAGGCCCCCTACTGAGTGCTTCATAGCCAATTATCGCTTCTTGGTAGAAGTCAAAAATAGGTTGAAAAACGCAGGTAACTTGGCGCTTTTCAATAATTTCGGCTAATTCTGCTATTAATTCGGCACTCACAGCTTTGTACACCCAATATTAAAATGGTGGCAAAGCCTAGCAAGGGATTATGACAGCGTCATGAATTGACTACTTTCTCTGCAATTGCTGCTGAATGATATTGAAATGGGCTTGCGCTTTGAGTGCATGTCGACGCGCCGACACAGTATTAACTGCGCCAGTTTGCGACTCTCTCACCATAGCTCTAATTAGCAGCGGAAGAACTGTCGCCTCCTTAATATGATAGCAAATCGGTGCCTCAAAGGTGGGTAAAGCATCGCCATTATGGTATTGCTCACTCAGCTCTACATACGTTAATTGCACTGAGCTATCAAAGCCTTGATATAAGCTCTGTAGGTACGCGTCACACTCGGGAAAGCGCAGCCTTAGATCTGGGATTTGCGCGTACATGGCAACGGCTAAGGCTGTACTTATATGCTCGAGCTCTGGTGCTCGTCCTTGCAAGCGTAACTCACTGAGGAGCTGCTCACTCATGCCTAGGTACACTTGGGCTGCTGAGTTCGGATCAGCAATTGGCTGTGGCTTGCCGACGCTGTCACCGCAAGCACTTATTGTTAGCAAAGCTAAGACCAGTAAAAACAACTTCATAAGACTGGGCCTGTATAACCGCTGTGACAACGAACTACATTCATTATCACAACCAGGGAACTGGATATATAAAAAATGCCGCATTAAAGCGGCATTTTCAACGTATTTACCTTTATTCTCTAAGGCATAGGATCGAGATCTGCGCCCTCTTTCTCTACTTCTACGGGGATCAAGTCCTCTTTACTAACCCCAAGGAATACCGCCACAGAGCTGGCAACATAGACCGACGAGTAAGTACCGATGAATACACCAAAGAGTAATGCCGTAGCGAAACCATGGATAGTTTGACCACCCCATACGAACAAGGCTATCAATACCAAAATAGTGGTAATTGAAGTAACCAAGGTTCGGTTCAATGTCTGTGTAAGAGAGAGATCGATAATTTCCAAGGTGTCGTCAATACGTACTTTACGGAAGTTCTCACGGATACGGTCTGAAACAACAATAGTATCGTTAAGGGAATAACCGATGACCGCAAGAATCGCCGCCAAGATAGTTAAATCAAACTCCAAGCCTAATAATGAAAACAGGCCCATAGTCAAAATAACATCGTGGAACAAGGCAAATACCGCACCTAGGGCGAAACGCCACTCAAAACGTAAGGCAACATAGAGCAAAATACAGATCAAAGCAGTCAGCATCGCTAAGCCACCTTGCTCTTTCAAATCTTCACCGACACTGGGACCAACAAACTCGATACGGCGCATCTGCGCCTGTGCATCGGCCTGTTTTAAGGCTGCCATAACCTGGTTACCAATGACCTCAGCTTTCACTCCCTCACCTTGTGGAGGAAGACGTACAAGTACGTCTTTACTGGAGCCAAACAGTTGTACAGAGGCATCAGCGAAGCCATTCTCTGCGAGCACTTTTCGTACTTGGGAGAGCTCAGCGGGCTGTGAAAAGCCCACTTCTACAGCTGTACCACCGGTAAAATCTAACCCAAAATTAAGGCCTTTAACCACGAAAGACGCCAGCGCGGCAATAATCAATAAAATTGAAAAGCCCATCGCTACTTTGCGTGCTTTCATGAATGGTAAAGTACCTTTCACTTTTAATAATTGCATGCTTCGCTCCTATATCGATAGCTTTTCAATGCGCTTACCACCAACAACTAAGTTGATAACCGCACGGGTACCAACAATGGCAGTAAACATTGAAGTTAAGATACCTATTGCCAGGGTTACCGCGAAGCCAGCTATTGGTCCGGTTCCCACTGCAAACAGAATAATCGCGGCGATTAAGGTGGTAATATTGGCATCAAAAATGGTACTGAAAGCACTGTCGTAACCGAAATGGATGGCCTGCTGTGGACTGCGTCCATCAGCCAATTCTTCGCGGATACGCTCGAAAATAAGTACGTTTGCGTCCACCGCCATACCGACCGTTAAGACAATACCAGCAATACCAGGTAAGGTCAGCGCAGCACCTGGGATCATCGACATCACTCCGACAATCATCACCAAGTTAGCCCCCAAAGCTAGGTTAGCAACCAAGCCGAAGCCTTTGTAATAAAGCAGCATAAAGGCTAAAACAAACGCGAAGCCAAGCACCACAGCGGTCATACCTGCTTCAATATTTTCTTGGCCTAAGCTTGGACCCACGGTGCGCTCTTCCACGATTTGGATCGGTGCAACGAGGGCACCTGCACGCAGCAGTAAGCTCAAGTTATGTGCTTCAGCTGGGTTATCTAAACCGGTAATGCGGAAACTACGCCCTAATCGTGCTTGAATCGTCGCCACGTTAATTACTTCTTCCACTTTGATAGGCGGAAGCGGCTTTCCGTTTTCGTCTACTTCGCCAGAAGGCTTGTATTCAATAAACACGGTCGCCATTGGCTTACCTATGGCGCGTTTGGTAAAGGCATCCATCTTGGCACCGCCTTTAGAATCCAGCTTAATGTTAACCTGTGGACGCTGATATTCATCCATGCCAGATTGTGCACCGGTAATATGGCTACCTTCCAGAATGACTCGCTTTTTCAGTACCACAGGACGGCCTTCGCGGCTCATGATCATTTCAGTACCAGGCGGTGTGCGCCCTTGCATCGCCAATCCTGGATCAGCATCTTGGTCAACCTCACGAAACTCTAGGGTTGCCGTAGCGCCTAAGATTTCTTTTGCACGCGCGGTGTCTTGTACACCGGGTAATTGCACAATAATGCGCTCTGCGCCTTGACGTTGAACATTAGGTTCAGCAACACCGATTTGGTTAATCCGGTTACGAATAATGGTCTCGTTTTGCTTGATCGCATAATCACGCAACTCTTTAATACGCTGCTCGCTCATTGAGGCAATAAAGCCATTGTCGTTGTTGCTGTCATCAACAAACAAGTAACCCGGGTAGCGGTCTTGCAAGAAGCGCTCAGCAGCGTCTTTGTCTTGCTCACTGCGCATCACCACTTGCACGCCATCGCTCCCCGCTACACGGCGGATAGTGCGGTAACGCAGTTTTTCTTCGCGTAAGTCTGAGCGGAAATCTTGCTCCATCTGGTTCAGGGCATTATCCATCGCCGTCACCATGTCAACTTCCATGGTGAAATGCACACCACCACTTAAGTCAAGACCGAGCTTCATTGGGTTACCACCAATGGCTTTTAGCCATTGTGGTTGAGCTGGCGCCATGTTAATGGCAGAGATGTAATCTTCACTTAAGTTGTCGCGCAAAATGTCCTGAGCTTTAAGTTGTTGTTCGACATTTTTGAAGCGGACCAGGATCTGGCCATCGGCGAGTTTGCTCGACTTGGTTTCAATTTTATTATCAGTCAGGATTTTATTTACTGTATCTAGCGCACTGAGATCGGCGTCGGTTCCCTTTGTTCCGGTAACCTGAATGGCCGGATCGCGGCCATAGATGTTCGGGGTGGCATAAAGCACCCCGACTGCCAATACAACAAGTACGAGTAAATATTTCCATAAGGGAAACTTATTTAACACGTATCTTTCCTTTTTGGTTTATAGCGACTTCATTGTGCCTTTGGGTAGTACTGCGCTAATCGCAGACTTCTGCACTGTTACTTCGGTTTGGTCGTTCAGCGAGATAAGCACAAAGTCTTTATCTTCAGACACCTTAGTGATCTTACCAACCATGCCGCCTTGAGTAAGCACTTCATCACCTTTGGCTAAAGCGCTCATTAGGTTTTTGTGCTCTTTTACTCGCTTAGCTTGCGGGCGGTAGATAAGAAAGTAAAAAACCAAACCGAAAATGGCCAGCATAATTAGCATTTCATAGCCACCACCAGCTGGTGCGGCGCCCGCTGTGCTTGCATGTGCGTTTGCAATAAATAAACTCATCAGGTAGTCCCCTTAAGTACTTAACTATTAATTTTAGTGTTGTAAATTACAGGCAAGCCCGCACAAAGCGGGCCGCAATTATTCTGTTTCTGCGAGCTCAGGAACCGCAGTATTACGGCGAGCATAAAAGTCTGCTACAAAAGCGTCAAGCTTGCCGCTGGCAATTGCCTCACGCAACCCTTCCATTAAACGTTGGTAGTAGCGCAAGTTATGAATGGTGTTCAAACGCGCACCGAGAATCTCATTGCACTTATCCAAGTGATGCAAATAAGCGCGTGAGTAGTTTTTGCATGTGTGGCAATCACATTCACTGTCCAGCGGCGCGGTGTCAGTCTTGTGCACGGCGTTACGGATTTTAACCACCCCACCGGTAACAAATAAATGACCATTACGTGCGTTTCGTGTAGGCATCACGCAGTCAAACATATCAATACCACGACGTACCGCTTCAACGATATCTTCGGGCTTGCCGACGCCCATTAAATAACGCGGTTTTTGCTCTGGCATTTTGTAAGCGCAATGGTCGAGAATATTGATCATGTCTTCTTTAGGCTCGCCTACAGAGAGTCCACCGAGGGCATAGCCATCAAAATCAATTTCCTCCAGCCCTGCTTGCGATTGTGCTCGCAGCTCTGGGTACATACCACCTTGAATAATACCAAACAGCGCTGACGGGTTATCACCGTGCGCTTCTTTTGAACGTTTTGCCCAGCGCAGTGACAATTCCATAGAGTCTTTTGCTTGCTTCTCTGTTGCTGGGTAAGGCGTACATTCGTCAAAAATCATGACAATGTCAGAGCCTAGATCACACTGCACTTGCATCGCTTTTTCAGGACTCAGCATTATTTTCTCACCGTTAACGGGAGAGCGGAACATGACGCCTTCTTCCGTTATTTTACGCATGGCGCCGAGACTGAATACCTGAAAACCACCGGAGTCTGTCAAAATCGGCTTGTCCCATGCCATGAAGTCATGGAGGTCACCGTGTTGTTTAATAATCTCGGTGCCCGGGCGTAGCATGAGATGGAAAGTATTTCCCAAGCAAATGTGCGCCCCCGTATCCTTAAGCTCGTCTGGGGTCATCCCCTTTACTGTGCCATAGGTACCTACCGGCATAAATGCGGGGGTTTCAACGACACCGCGTTCGAAAATTAAGCGCCCACGGCGTGCTTTGCCGTCGGTTGTATCTAGTTCAAATTTCATGTGGTCCTCAATAGGTCGGAAAAACAGTCCAACTCGAGCGCAAAATGCGCAGATTAACCGCCCGATTTTACCTGTTTTGTCGCAGCAATACTATGAATTGGGGCGAATCGAAGAAATAAAAGCAACAAATAAAAAAAGCCGCTTCTTGCGGCTTTTTCTTAGTCTTTATTTATCTTGGCGGGTTAAAAACATCGCATCGCCATAACTAAAGAAGCGATAACGCTCTTTGATAGCCTCTTGATAGGCCGACATAATATGCTCCTGCCCAGAGAATGCGCTGACCAGCATAATTAACGTAGACTCCGGTAAGTGAAAATTAGTGATCATGGCATCGACAACATTGAACTGATATCCAGGGTAGATAAAGATATCGGTATCGCCAACATAACTAATAAGCTCACCGCCACCGATTTTCGCTGCCGATTCCAAAGAACGCACCGAGGTTGTGCCCACGGCAATAACGCGCCCACCCTGGGCTTTAGTTTTCGCAATGGCATCAACAACATCTTGTGGTACATCAATGTACTCTGAGTGCATGTGATGCTCTTGAACGCTGTCTACCCGCACCGGCTGAAACGTCCCTGCACCAACGTGTAGGGTCACAAACGCCATAGCAACGCCTTTGTCCTTTAACGCAGCCATTAACGGCTCATCAAAATGTAATCCGGCTGTTGGTGCGGCAACTGCACCGGGTTTTTCACCATACACAGTTTGATAGCGCTGCTTATCTTCATCAGTATCAGGGCGGTCGATATACGGAGGCAAAGGCATATGGCCAATCTGCTCAAGGGTGTCTAACACTGACATATCCCCTTTGAGCTCAAGCTCGAACAGCTCGCCTTGACGGCCAATCATTTCCATCTGCGCTTGCTCTTCAAGAACCATCACCGTTCCCGGTTTAGGTGACTTATTGGCTCTCACGTGAGCAAGCACACGCTTATCATCCAGCACTCTTTCTACAAGCACTTCCACCTTGCCACCAGAGCGCTTTTGTCCATGCATACGGGCAGGGATCACTTTGGTGTTATTAAACACCAACAGATCACCAGGTTCGATGAATTCAATGATGTCCTTGAAGATATGGTGGGTGGTATTACCGCTGTTACCCTCTACTTTTAACAGGCGACTTTGGCTACGTTCCTTTTGCGGAAATCGAGCGATCAATTCTTCAGGTAGCTCAAAACTAAAATCGGCCACGCGCATGGGTTTTCTCCGGGGTGCTGAAAATCGCGCCAATTCTAGTTCCCCCCTTGACTGAAATCAAGCGCATAGCGCTTGTCTCGGGTGACAATTACCTATAATCTAGCGGATTCAATTTAGGTCTTAAACAGTTGGGTTGCGATACCATGGCTACGCCGTTGAGCCTCATGATAGTCAATGCCAGTGCAGTTGAGCGCAGCATCATTAAACGTACTTTGGGGCGTCTCGATATTTTCTCTGTGCTTGAGTTCGCAGACTCTCAAGAAGCATTGCAGGTGCTGAAAGAACGCGCGGTAAGTTTAGTGATTACCGGACTGGATGTAGGCACCATCGATGGCTGGCGCTTTTCACGAATGATTCGCTCCGGATTGCTGAAAACCCCTAAACACACCCCGATTGTACTGACTCCCCCTTTTTATTGTGAACGTATCGCCGAAACCACAGCTCGCAGCTATGGTATTGATGCCGTTGTGCCCATTGAGCGCCAAGATTTACTACCGCAAACACTGGCCAATGTTCTGTCCACGCAACTAGATAAAAGCAGTCGTTTAGGCCTGTTGTTACTCGAGGCCGATAACACCAAAGCAAAAGCGATGAGTGAGGCCTTAGCATTAAACTTTGCTGTTGAAGTATGCAGCTCTGTGCGCCAAGCATTAAGCACGTATTTGCAAGGGCGTTACGCCATCGTGTTGCTTGATGCCAGTATTGCCAATGCCGAGACTGCTAACGAATTGGTACAAAGCATCCTCACTCATAATGCCAGCCAAGCAATTGTCACTATTATAGATAGCCACGACGCTGACTATGCCGAGCGTTTATTGTTGAGCGGCGTCACCGACTTTATTCGTCGCCCTTACAATGACGCACTACTAATGAAAGTGTGTGATCACGCCGCGCGTCGTGAAGACTTTATAGCCAGCTACAGCGAGTTTGAGAAGAAAGTGGCGCAGCTAAGCCAAAGTCAAACACGCTATAAAGAGCTCTATTCAGCGCACCAACGCATTCTTATGCACCTTAATACCATCGTTATGGAGCTCGACGAGCAAGGCTGTATCCGCTTTATTAACCCAGCCTGGGAAGCAAATACCGGGTATGGTTTAAAGCAAAGTATTGGCAAGCCGCTTACCAACTACGCGTTAGCGCATGACCAAGCAAGGCTCCAGCAAGTATTGAGCGCTGTTGCTCAGGGTGAGCAAAAGCGACGCAAGATAGAAGTGCAACTGGTTACACAACAGGGCAATAGCACTTGGTTTGAATGCCGTTTCCAGCATGTAAATGAAGCCAATGCTGGCGCGGTGATCACCGCTTCCATCGACAATATTGAAGAGCGCAAGCAGGCGGAGTTACAGTTACAACACTTAGCATTACACGATACCCTTACAGGGCTTCACAACCGCTATTATTTTGACCAACAACTCTCTCAGTTGTGTCGCCAAACCCGTGCTGATGATGAGCACGCGCTGATTTATATCGACCTTGACCACTTCAAAATTATTAACGACAGCAAGGGCCACCAAGAAGGTGACGTTGTTCTTAAAGAGGTCGCCAACTTATTCCAAAAGCATATCGGCGATAGCCATTTAGTCTTTCGCATCGGCGGCGATGAGTTCGCTATTTTACTTAAAGACACCCCATTTTTAGACGCTCATATGGTGGCTGAAGGGGTATGTATGGCCATTGATAACTACCAGTTCCATTGCCAAGAGCAACTCTACTCTATTAGTTGCTCAATCGGCATTACACAAATATCGGCACAGAACAACGATGCGAACGAATGCCTTAAGCAGGCTGATATCGCACTGTATATTGCCAAAAGTCAGGGCCGTAATTTAGTGCATTGCTATGATGCACGTGACTCGCAAAGTAATACGATGCAAAGCGGCTTGGAATGGGGTCACAATGTGCGCTCGGCACTGCAGCAAAACAACATCGAGTTACACTATCAGGCCGTGTGGGACATTAAGCGCTCGCGTATTGCTTATTATGAAGCCCTATTAAGGCTGGTTGTTGATGATGAGCTTATCTACCCAAACCAGTTTATCCCAGCCCTTGAAATGCTCAATGACAGCTACTTGATGGACCAATGTGTAGTTCGCCGAGCGATTAGCGATCTCAGTGAAAACCCGCAGTTGCAGCGTGTCGCCATCAACCTCTCGGCGCAATCGTTTTTAGATGAACGTTTGTTGCCGCATATTCGCGCCATGCTCAATGATTATCACGTCGATCCCAAGCGCGTTATTTTTGAAATTACCGAAAGTGCCAGCATTGATAACCTGAGTGCAACCAGAGACATGATCTGCGCGCTTAACGAGCTTGGCTGTGACTTTTCCATTGATGATTTTGGCACTGGATTTAGTACCTTTGACTATCTCAAGCGCTTGCCAGCGCAGCATGTCAAAATTGACGGCTCATTCGTGCGCGATATGCAACATGACCCCATAGACTATGCGTTAGTTAAGGCCATCAACGATATTTCACGCTCGCTGAAAAAACATTCAGTAGCGGAATACGTTGAAAATAAAGAAATTTATAACTTACTTAAAGAAATTGGTGTTGATTACGCCCAAGGCTATTTTATCGCCAAACCCGCCCCGATAGCGTCACTGCAAAACAATCAAAAAATAATCTCTGCAAAAACATCTAGCTAAGTAATAACGAACGAAATTTAACAATTTAGCGCTTTTTCTGAGCGCTCATTTAGCTATACTCAAATTATTCAGTGCGCTGTGAGAGAAGCAGGTTAAGCACCTAATGTTAATCATTAACCTGCTGAAAAGACTAAATAAATCATAAAGCCCAACAATGGAATGTGGCATAGCCGGAGAGGTTATATCGGCTTAGAAGACATTGTCTATCAATGACATCAACAAGGCTCGTTAAGGAAAATCAACATGACTGCTTTAGTAACATTACTGCTGAGTATAAACATGCTCATCGCCAGCCAGTGCTACCTTCACGCCAAGCGCAAAGGGTACCCAGTGCGGCTGTTTTTAGCACTGGGTGTTATTCCGTATTTTAACCTTGTGGTCTGGGTCTATTTGCTGTTTTTACCAGCACTAGAAAAGCCCTTGTTTAAACCAAAATCAACCCCATAGCCAGCTAGGTTTATTAAGGCTCTTCGCTGCCCACAGTGCTGCAAGTACGTAGGAAGTCGCCGACTTTATCGCTGAATAGCCGGAAGTCACCGATTCTTCCTGTGGTCTTGCGCCAAATTAAACCAACATCGCGATGCGCATCAGCGCCGGAGCTGGTAGCAATCAGCGGCTTGGCATCAAGTATGCCCGCATTAATCGCCATTTGTGGTAAAAATGTAACGCCCAACTTATATTCCACCATCGACAACAAGGTGTGTAAATTCGCGGCTTCGAATGGGTTGATGCAACTCGCTCGCTCCAAATTACACGCGCTGAGCGCATGCCCAGTCATACAATGCTCACGTTCAAGGAGGAATACGCTGTGCTCTGGAAGCGCGTTGTAATCCACCGACTCATCAATGGGATAGTCTTTGTGTTTCACGAGGTAGAACTTGTCTTTTGCCAATATCTGCGTGTGAAAGCGTCCAGTTTCATAAGGCAGTGCTAGCAGCGCGATATCGATATGGCCATGCTCTAACTTATCGAGTAGGTTATCACTGGTGTCTTCTACCAGCACCAAATCTAAGTCTTTAAACGTTTCTTTGCAGTAACAATAAAGTGGCGCAGCGACAAAGCTAGCAATAGTCGGAATAACGCCAAGCGTTAGCGTACCGCTAAGCGGGTGCAGATGGCTACGGGTCAGCTCTTTCACACTCATGGTGTCGTTAATAATTTGCTTGGCCTTCGCCACAACTTCTTCGCCAATGCTGGTGAACATTAAACTGCGATTTTCACGCTCAATAAGTTGCACGCCGAGATTTTCTTCAAGGTTTTGAATCGCGCTACTCAAAGTCGACTGGCCGATATAACAGGCGCTAGCAGCGCGACCAAAGTGTTGATGCTGATGCACTGCGATTAAATATTGTAGTTGCTTGATACTAGGCAGGTTGGTCATGCTTATTGCTCACAAATAAAAAGACCCCAACACCAGGGGCGCTGAGATCTTTTCAAGCTAAAAGACGGTTCTGTCATGTGTTGCGGGAGGTCACTCCCGCAACGACGTTATACGCCGAATACTGTTCTTAATATGTAGAAGATTACAATAGCAAGAGCAGCACCAACAGGCAATGTTATTACCCAAGAAACCACAATGTTTCTAATCACACTCATATTCAGTGCGGCAATACCCCGTGCCATACCCACACCCAAAACGGCACCGACTAGCGTTTGAGTGGTCGAAATTGGCAAGCCAGTACCAGAGGCAATAACTACGGTTGATGCAGCTGCAAGCTCGGCTGCAAAGCCTCGGCTTGGTGTTAGGTGCGTAATTCCTTCACCAATGGTTTTAATCACTTTCTTACCTAAGATAGCAAGACCCATTACGATACCTAGGCCACCTAAAGGAAGAATCCACCATGCAAGTGCTGCTTTTTTCGCAAGCTCACCGTTATTTTCAACGATATTTACAACGGCAGCAAGTGGGCCTATGGCGTTAGCAACATCGTTCGAACCATGCGCAAAAGCCATACAACAAGCGGTCAGTACCATCAGTACGGCAAACACTTTCTCAACGTTGTTAAACTGCATCGCCTTATCGGCTTTAGGGTCCATTTTTAAGCGTTTAATGGCAAGCATACCAATAATGCCGATAAGCACAGCAATGGCTACCGACAAGGCATAACCTTCAACCGTTCCTAGGTTGATACCAATGTGCTTTAGGCCTTTTTTGATAGTCACCAAGGACATGACAAAACCAGCCAAACCCATATAGATAGGTACGTAGCGTTTAGCATTATCCAGAGGGTTATTGGTATCAAAAATAAGCTTTTGCGCGCTCATAAAGATAAGGTAAGCAATGAAGCCCGATAGCGCAGGCGTCACCACCCAGCTACCCACAATCCCCGCAACCTTGGTCCATTGAATCGCTTCGCTACCTACAGCAACGAGAGCAAAACCAATAATAGCGCCGATAATAGAGTGCGTTGTGGAAACAGGCCAACCTAAAAAGGAAGCAATTAATAACCAGCTACCGGCCGCGAATAACGCTGAAATCATACCCAACACCATCAGTTCGGGGATATCAGCAAACGGAGCGGCGTCAATAATGCCTTTACGTATGGTCGATGTAACCTCACCACCGGCTAAGTATGCGCCAGCGAATTCGAAGATCATCGCAATGATAATCGCTTGTTTAATGGTCAGTGCTTTAGAGCCCACTGACGTACCCATTGCATTGGCTACGTCATTGGCACCGATGCCATAAGCCATGAAGAAACCTACCGCAGCGGCAACCAACACCAGCACGGTACCGTAGGACGAAATAATATCCATCAGAATAACCTTATTGTCTTAACTTTGTTTGAGCCAGCAGTGTGTTCATGTTGTCTTTGCTGGATCTTGGCAATGTTAACGAGCTAGCAATACTTCTAAACGCGAACCAACGCGCTCAGCAATATCGGCTAAATCGCCCACCCACTCGATGATCTTGTACAAGAACATGACATCAACAGGGTTTAGTGTATCTTCAATGCGACGCAATTCTTGACGTAGCTTAATTTGCATATCGTCTGTGTCTTGCTCAATCGCATCAAGTTCGGCGAGCATTTTCTCAACCAGGGTTACTTCACGACCACGGAAGCCTGTTTCAAGTAATTCATCTAGCTCATTAATAGCTTTTGATGCTTGCTTGGTGGCGTCCACACAGCGTGATAGATACTGTAAGAAGTCGCTTTGGATGGTTTTTGGGATTGCCATCTCACGGCCAATAACGCGTCCAGCGATGTCTTTAGCTTTATTGGCTATCTTGTCTTGGTGGGTGATCAGTTCAAGCAAATCGGTGCGCTCAACTGGAAGGAACAGTCCACGTGGAAGATTAAGTCTAATCTCACGTTTAAGATCATCGGCCTCACGCTCTATGGAGCGTATTTTAAGACGTAACTCTTCCGCTTCTTGCCATTGAGACTCAAATACATGCTCAAAAAAGGGAATGAGTAGCGCACTTGCTTTGTGCACTTTTTTAATATGATCTTCAATTGGTTTAATAGGTGATTTTGCAAAAACCCCTAAAAACGCATTACTAGGCATAACTGACCCTTTGAATCTAAGTTTGCAATAAAACCGTCATAAATAGGTCATAAACATAGACTACATTGGTTTTGTAGGCTCGTTTCTTTGCTATTTTCCACGACTTAGTTTAACTATGCTTTCGAGCGCAATTTTACCCTATGTGCAGCTCAAACGCATCGAATTTCATGCCTTATTCAGTAAGCTTTTATACTCAACTGGCAATGATTATTTAACGTCATAAAAAAAGGGCAAATGTCCGTATTTGCCCATCTTTATTTTCTAAAATAATTACAGTGTCTTAGCGATATCTTCTTGGGAGATATGGCGAATATCCTTGCCGTTGACGAAATAAATCACATATTCGGAAATATTCTGACAACGGTCGCCAATGCGCTCCAAAGAACGTACCGACCAAATTAAGTCCATTACTTTGGGAATTGAACGCGGATCCTCCATCATATAAGTCATGATTTGGCGGGTGAGTGCTTCATACTCACGATCCACTTTTTCATCCGCTTTGTGCACTTCAAAAGCCTTCTGCGCGTCCATACGGGCAAACGCATCCAATACGTCATGTAACATGATTGACACTAAGCGACCCATATTTTCAATGTTATTGAGCAACCCTTGCTGATCTTTAGTGAAAGAGTCTAATGCCACTTTGGCAATGCGCTCAGCCTCATCACCAATGCGCTCTAAATCAGCAATAGTTTTGGCAATGGCAACAACTAACCGTAAATCACTGGCCGCTGGTTGGCGTTTAGCGATGATGCGCGTGCACTCCTCGTCAATGTTCACTTCCATGGCATTGACGCGGTAGTCATTAGCTTTGACCTTTTTTGCCAACTCAGCATCGTTTTTACTGACTGCATCAAGGGCACTGTTTAGTTGCTGCTCAACTAACCCACCCATGCTCAGCACATGGTTACGCACACTCTCTAGCTCTTCATTAAACTTGCCGGAAATGTGTTTGTTTATATTGTGTTCCATAATCGCCTTCTCAAAATTCTACTCTAGTAATCATAGCAACAAGCGTTGCAACATGCCGCGAGATTAACCGTAACGACCGGTAATGTAGTCTTCGGTTTTCTTCTTACTAGGGGTGGTGAACAGAGTATTAGTATCGGCATACTCAATAAGCTCACCCATATACATAAATGCCGTTTGATCAGATACCCGCGCCGCCTGTTGCATGTTGTGCGTTACAATCACCACGGTGAACTTGTTTTTGAGCTCACTGATCAACTCTTCAATAACCAGCGTTGAAATGGGATCCAGCGCCGAAGTTGGCTCATCCAGCAATAACACTTCGGGTTCGATGGCGATAGAGCGAGCAATCACTAAACGCTGCTGCTGACCTCCAGAGAGACCAAATGCACTGTCGTGTAGACGATCTTTGACTTCGTCCCACAATGCCGCGCCACGTAATGACTTTTCCACCACTTCATCGAGTTTACGCTTGTCTTTAATGCCTTGTAGGCGCAAGCCATAAACCACATTCTCATAAATAGACTTAGGGAATGGATTCGGACTTTGAAACACCATGCCAACATTACGGCGCAACGCTGCCACATCCACACGCTTGTTGTAGATATTCTCGCCGTGAAGCAGAATCTCACCGTCGATACGGCAGCTATCTACCAGGTCGTTCATACGATTGATACAACGTAGTAATGTAGATTTACCACAACCCGATGGGCCGATAAACGCAGTTACCTGACCTTTGGGAATATCCATACTGACATCACTCAGTGCTTGCTTCTCGCCATAGTAAAGGTCGAGATTTTTAATCTGCAATGCTGTTTGCTCTGGCTTTAGGTTATTCAAATCTAGCTTATCGCTGCTTGATGCATTTACCTGGGGTGCAACTGTAATCATAACTTTGTTACCTATCTCAATTCTTTACATTACTTATCTAGGGCGCGGAACTTTTCACGCAAGTGGTTACGAATACCAATTGCGGTGATGTTCAAGGTGATGATCACCGTCACCAGTAAAAACGCGGTTGCATAAACTAAGGGTCGCGCAGCCTCTACGTTCGGGCTTTGGAAGCCGACGTCATAAATATGGAAGCCTAAGTGCATAAATTTACGGTCTAAGTGCACATAAGGGAAGTTACCATCTAGCGGTAAGGTCGGAGCCATTTTTACCACCCCAACTAGCATCAACGGCGCCACTTCGCCCGCCGCACGCGCTACCGCCAGAATAAGGCCGGTCATAATCGCTGGGCTCGCCATTGGCACCACGATGCGCCACAATGTTTCCGCTTTGGTCGCCCCTAGAGCGAGTGAGCCTTGACGCACTGACCCCGGAATTCGAGAAAGTCCTTCTTCGGTGGACACAATCACCACCGGCAAGGTCAAAATCGCCAGGGTCAACGCCGACCACATTACCCCAGGCGTACCAAACACGGGGCTAGGCGCCGCTTCAGGGTAAAATAGCTGATCTAAACTGCCACCTAACATGTAGACAAAGAAGCCAAGACCGAATACCCCGTACACAATCGACGGTACACCTGCAAGATTAATCACCGCGATACGGATCATCTTCGTCACCGCATTTTTCGCTGCGTATTCGTGTAAGTAGATAGCGGCCACAACCCCAAACGGTGTCACGATCACGGCCATTAGCATCACCATAAACACAGTACCGAATATTGCTGGGAAAACGCCACCTTCGGTGTTCGCTTCACGCGGGTCATCGGCGATGAACTTGCCCAACTGACCAAAGTAATGACCGAGCTTGGCAAAGAAGCCCATGTTGTTTGGCTGCCAAAAATCAAGCACTTGATAAAGCGGTAAGGTCACCATTTCACCGCGCATGTCTCGCACGATCACTTTGTCTCGCTTGGCGGCATCACGCAACGCAAAGAGCTCTTTCTCATAGCCTTTATAAGCTTCACGCAAACGTTTACGCTCGGCTTCAAGCTCAGCCATGTGCTCGGGTGTTAGGTCATTATCAAGCTCATACGCACGCTCTTGCAGGCGTAATTGCTCAAGTTCATAGTTAATGTGACCGATTTCACCGTTTTGTAAATCAAGCGCTTGCTCATTAAGCTCAACCGCGCGCTCGACCAGCTCTTCCAATTTGGCGACCTTGTCGCCTTGTACCAGCTCACCTTGCTCATAGACCTGCTCAATATAACCATAGAAGTTACCGTTTTTAGAGCGTTCAAACACTGCGAGCGCTTTCGGCGTCGACTGTTTTTGGATGTCGGTTTCTAATAACCAACGGAAATCCAAATCAACATACTCACGGTTACCGGTTTTAATTAGGTAACGGGTGATCTCTTCGGCGCCATAGTTTTTTAACTCAACCCCGGAAGCCCGTACTCGACTCGCAGGCACCGCCTCGCGATCATAGATTTCACCAATGACCGTTTGCTGAGGTACAGAGCCTTGCACTTCAAACTGGTGTACTTCTGATGGCCAGAAAAAGCTCAGGCCTCGCCATGCAATTAGCGCTAACAAGCCAATTACAGAAATCAAACTGATGCTTACAGCACCACCGGTCATCCAAATCCAAGGAGAACCAGACTTAAACCACTGTCTTACCATGTCGTGTCTCCTCTAATTACAGTGAGCTGTATTTTTCACGCAGACGCTGACGAACAAACTCAGCAAGCGTGTTAAACACGAAGGTGAAAATAAAGAGCACAAAGGCTGCCAAGAATAGAATGCGATAATGTGAACTACCCACTTCAGATTCCGGCATCTCTACCGCAATGTTTGCTGCTAACGTACGCATACCTTGGAAGATACTCCAATCCATAATCGGGGTATTACCGGTAGCCATGAGTACGATCATGGTTTCACCCACGGCGCGACCTAAGCCCATCATAACCGCCGAGAAAATACCCGGACTCGCTGTCAGCAAGACCACCCGTACTAGGGTTTGCCACTGGGTGGCACCTAGAGCCAGAGAGCCTTGCGTAAGGTGACGAGGAACACTGAATACTGCGTCTTCGGCAATCGAAAATATGGTCGGAATAACGGCAAAGCCCATGGCAATACCTACCACCAACGAGTTGCGCTGATCGAAAGTCATACCCAATTCATTGGTAATAAACTGACGTGCATTACCATCGAATAACCAGTTTTCGACGCTGCCGCTCATAGCAAAGGAGACCCAGCCAACCAGTAGCACAACCGGCACCAAAATAATTGAGTGCGCTCCATCAGGGATGCGATGACGGATCTGCTCAGGCAGTTTTGTCCAAGCAAAGGCGGTGCTGATAATGGCGACGGGCAGCAATATCAACAACGCGACTATGGCGGGCAAGTTTTCCTCAATCAAGGGGGCTAACCAAAGGCCAGCAAGGAAGCCGAGAATAACGGTTGGTAAGGCTTCCATAATTTCAACGGTGGGCTTCACCACTTTGCGTAGTTCGCTAGACATAAAGTAAGCAGTATACACAGCAGCAGAGAGTGCAATGGGCACAGCAAAGAGCATGGCGTACATCGCGGCTTTAAGAGTACCGAAAGAAATTGGGATCAGTGAAAACTTAGATTCAAAGTCATCACTGGCCGACGTTGATTGCCAAATATAATCAGGCTCAGGGTAGCCTTCATACCAGACTTCCTGCCACAACCCAGACCAAGTTACCTCCGGGTGCTCATTCTCAATTTCTATTACCTTCACTTGGTTATCAGCCAAGATCAGCGCCGCATTTGAACGCGGAGCAATGGCAAAGTTTTTGATCATGCCATCGGCCACTTTGCCCTGCCATAGTTTCGCTTCACTGGTGGTGTAATACACCCCTAGCTCACCATTATCACCGGCAGTAAAGAAAGTGCGGCGATAAAATTCAGTGTAAATATCTATGGCTTTTTGCTTTGAGGTTGCAAAGGCGCGGATTTTCTTAAAGGCTTTGCCGTCATCGGTATTCACCTCAAACCACTGCGATACCTCGCCATTGTCGTTTGCCAGCATCAGTGAATTGGCGCCAGCAAGCAGCTGCGCGGAAATAATGTTGGCATTTTCTTCATTGGCAGCAAGTACTTGAGTCAGCTCAACGTCGCTGGCATAACGGCTGTTATAGATATAAATTTGGTTGGCTGAACGCACGAAAACGCGACTGCCGTCGGGCGAGATCAACAGCTCATCAATGCGGCCATCGATGTTAAGCTCGGTTTGTTCAGCCACCCACTCAACCTCGCCGGTCATGAAGTTTTCTTCACCGACATAGGCGTTAAATACCACTCGCTTGTCAGCGGTTAGGGCCACCATCACCACTTTTTCTTCGCTTTGCGAGAACGCAAAACGTGTAATGGCCTGACCTTGTGGGTCAACCTCTAGCGGCTTTTCGCCTAAGGGGTAAGTCAAACGTGGGGTCAACTTGCGCTGATTATTAGGGAAGCTCACCATAAAGCTTGGCTTGACGATAACCGCCTCACCATTGCTTAACCCATAGGCATATAAACCTTGGTGCGGTGCGCTAGACGCAAAGCTGGTCACGTCTGCAGGAAGAGCCGTTTTCAGCTCGGTCATTTGTTGACCAAAGCCTTGCTCTTGAATGTTGTAAAAGTCCACCGCCCCATCACGCTTAAGCAGATAGGCAATTTCGGTTTGTTCTTCAAGCCCTAAGCCGACAACATCCTGTTGTGCAACATCAAAGCTTGCACGCTCTTCGATGTGCGCAGACTCAAAAATAGGTTGCACCACATAGAGGAGATAGAAAAATATCAGCAACAGCGCCACGAGCACCATTACCCCGCCAGAGGTAATGCCAAACTGGGCTATTTTGTCTTTAAATAGACGGCTTCTATCCGTGCTAAATGTTAAGTTTTGCGGATTGGAAGTCATCAACACACCCTTATATCTTTACGATGCGCGGATTATATTTCATCAAAATGACAGTTTTGTTACATGACGGAAAAACTAGTAAGAAATGAGCAAAAAACAACCAATACCACCAAGACTGTTTTTACATCTGGTTATGACCTATAGCAAATTGCCATTGCGAAGAATTGGACAAACCCAGAAAAGGGGTCAATACTTGCTCATAGCGAGCACGTGAAGACCACCTTAACTTTTTAATAATTATACGTTTATCTATCTTATTTTAAGGCTGTGCTCGAAAAAAGCAGCCGCATGAGCTGACTAAATTTCCACAATAATAAAGAGACCGTTATTTATGCAGCAGTTAGTACTGACCGTATTAGGCCAAGATCGTCCCGGCCTCGTTGAAGAACTTTCCTCCGTCATCTTAGATCATCACGGCAATTGGCTAGCAAGCAACCTCTCACATCTCGCTGGTAAGTTTGCTGGTATTGTTCAGGTCGAGGTCGCTGAAGAGCACCTGAAAGAGCTTCAAGACGCACTACAACAATCCCCTCACTTAGAGATCCGTATTGAATCAGGAGATAAACTCGCCAATGACACGCCTGAATGTTTAAACCTTGCGATCACAGGAAATGATAGACCTGGTATAGTGCAAGAATTAGCTGCGGTGATCCGTCACAAAGGCGCCAACATCACGCATCTGACGTCGAAGCAACAAAGCGCGCCCAACTGGGGTTCGCCCTTATTCAGTGCGGTTGCTACGGTTACCTTGCCAGCGGGAATGCAGCGCGATGTCGTGATCGACGCTCTGGAATCAATCACCCCAGATGTTATCGTTGATATAGAAAGCTAAAAACAACTTGTATCTACTAAGAAGATGACAGCGCTGTTATGTCATCTTCTGGTCATACTGCGGTAATAAATTAATACACTCACGCAGACTCTCTTCTACACTGAGTGTATTATGAAACCGGAACACATTGTTATGCAGGCGAGCTACTACCCCAAAGAGCTCAGTTGGCTTTCTTTTAATGAGCGCGTACTGCAAGAGGCAAAAGATAAAAACAACCCTATCATTGAACGCATTCGCTTTCTGGGCATATTTTCCAACAATCTTGATGAATTTTTTCAAGTGCGCGTTGCTGACGTAAAACGCCGCATCCTGCTGAACAAACTTCCTGATGCAAACTTCGATGAAGATGAAGCCCTGATGCAGCAAATTCAGGACAAAGTACTTAAGCTAGGGCAAGACTTTAACGTTATCTATGATGATATCTTAGTGGCCCTCAACGAGCACAATATTCATGTTGTTCGACCCGAGCAGCTCAGTGAGTTTCACCAGCAATGGCTGTTAGCATATTTTAAATCTGAGGTATTAGAGCACCTGTCGCCCATTCTGCTTGATCAGAACAAAAACTATTCCGAGCATATCAACGACACCATGACCTATTTATTTGTCGAAATGCGTCATGAGAAAAGCCATTATGCATTGTTGGAAGTGCCGACCAACCGACTACCACGTTTTGTGCAATTACCTGCGGAAAAGACCCGCCGCCACAAAACTATCGTCCTGCTTGATGACATCATTCTCTATTATCTTGAACAGGTATTTGCCAGCTTTTTCAGCTTTGACGCCATTCGTGGTTTCGCCATTAAGCTCACTCGTGATGCTGAATATAACCTCGACGATGAAATCGAAGAAGGCCTGTTAGATAAAATGTCAAAAGGTCTAAAACAGCGGTTGCGCTCAGAGCCTGTGCGTTTAGTATACGACAGTGCCTTGCCCGGGGAGATGCTTAAAGCACTAAGACGACGCTTGGGGATCACTCGCTATGATGCCCTGATCCCTGGCGGCCGCTATCGCAACTTTCGCGACTTTTTAGCCTTTCCCAATGTCGGCCGGCGCTACCTTGAGAACCGCCCACTGGCAACCATTCGCTCACACACTTTTGATCATTTCACAAGCGTATTTGATGCCATTAGCCATCAAGACATTCTGCTGTATTACCCCTACCATACCTTCAATCACTTTTTGAACTATGTGCGCCAAGCATCTTTCGACCCTGACGTATTACATATAAAGGTCAATATTTATCGCGTTGCCAGTCAGTCGCGGTTAATTGGTGCGCTGGTGAATGCGGCAAAGAATGGCAAGAAAGTAACCGTTATGGTGGAGTTAAAAGCGCGCTTCGATGAACAAAATAATATCCAATGGGCAAAGAACTTGGACGAAGCTGGGATCAAGGTGATCTTTGGCATCCCTTCTCTCAAAGTGCACTCAAAACTGTGCGTGATTCATCGCAAAGAACACGGGCAAATTGTGCAATATGCACATATTGGCACCGGCAACTTCCATGAAAATACAGCAAAAATATACACTGACTTTAGCTTATTCACTCGCGATCCTGAGATATGTGAAGAGTGCGATAACGTGTTTAAGTTTATCGAGCACAGCTACAAACACTTTAAGTTTAAGCATCTGATGGTCTCACCTGTGAATGCGCGTGAACGTATCGATGAGTTGATTGATGAGCAAGTAACGCTAGGAAAGAAAGGTCACATTTTTATCAAGGTCAATAACTTAGTTGATAAAGAGTTAATTGATAAGCTGTATATCGCGGCCCAGGCAGGGGTTAAAATAAGGCTGATCATTCGTGGCATGTGCTCTTTGGTACCCGGCATCAAGGGGTTCAGTGACAATATTAAAATCATTAGTATCGTAGATCGTTTCCTAGAGCATCCTCGGGTGATGGTCTTTGGCAGTGCTGAGCATACCCAGGTATTTATTTCATCCGCTGACTTGATGACACGTAACCTTGATCACCGGGTAGAAGTAGGCGTCCCTGTTTATGATCGCAACTTACAGCAGGTAATCATCGATATACTCGAGTTACAGTGGCGCGATCGCAGTAAAGCCCGTGTGATTGACGCCGAGCAAAGAAATCATTACGTTCGTCGAGGGAACAAGAAAAAAATCCGCTCGCAAATTGCCATTCATGATTACTTAAAGAAATGGGAAAGCAATCGTGCACACCAATGATGTCACTACTTTCGCTGCTGTCGATTTAGGCTCCAATAGCTTTCACTTGTTGCTAGCAAGAGAGGTTGATGGTCGTTTAGAGGTGTTACACAAAGAAAAGCAGCGCGTATATCTTGCCGCCGGCCTTGATAACAACGACTGCCTGAGTGATGAGGCCATAGAAAGAGCGGTCAGCGTTTTACGGCAATTTGCTCGCACTCTCATCGATTTTCCTGCCGCCAACGTTAAGGTGGTTGCGACCTATACCTTACGCCGGGCGCGCAATATCAAAAGCTTCATGCGCCGTGCTCGTTCGGTGTTTCCATTTCATATCGATGTTATTTCTGGTCAAGAAGAAGCGCGCCTCATTTATCAAGGCGTTGCCCAACATATACATCACGAGGGGCTGCGTTTGGTGATTGATATCGGTGGTGGTAGTACCGAGCTGGCCATCGGAGAGCATCACCAACACCTGCGTTTGAGCAGCAGAAATATGGGCTGCGTGAGCTATTCGCAACAGTTTTTTGCTGACGGGCGTATCTCAAAAAAGCGCTTTAAACGCGCAATTGTTAAAGCCGAGCAAGAGTTAGAGTCTATCGCGAATAGCTTCACCCAATTAGGTTGGCAACATGTACTGGCCACCTCAGGCACAGCCAAAATGCTCAGCGCCCTGTGCCATCAAGGTGACTTAACCCAGCCACTTACCCAATCAGCATTGGCAACCTTGATTGAAGCGAGCTGCGACTCAGGCCATATAGAGCGATTGGAATTTGCCGAGCTCAGCGAAGAGCGCCGACCCACTTTTTGTGGTGGCCTAGCGATTCTTTACGCCGTGATGACGTTTTTTGATATTGATGCACTCACCTACTGTGACTTTTCACTGCGCGAGGGCATTCTTTACGAGCTCACAGAGCTGCACGCACACAAAGATATACGTGTTGCCACGATAGCCAATATCTCCACTCGATATGTGGTTGACAGTGAACATGCGGCCAATGTCAGTGCCACCTTGCAATGGCTCTTTCCTCATATTGAGCAGCCTTGGCAGTTAACCCATGAGGATGATCTTCCCGTGCTTTTATGGGCAGCTCAGCTGCATGAGGTCGGCTTAAGCATAAACTCATCTGGATTACATAAACACAGTGCCTACATTATTGCTAATAGCCAACTTCCGGGGTTTACCCAAGAGCAACAGCAGTTACTTGCATGTCTTATTCGCTTTTACAGAAAAAAAATTAAGCTTAAAGCGTTGCCTGAGTTTATTGCGCTTCCTTCACTAACGTTGAAGCGCATGATTGCCCTATTTCGCCTTGCTGTATTAATGAATCAAAAGCGCCAAGCCAAGCAAAAGCCTGACTATAAAATCAGCGCAGAAAGTCATGCGCTCACGTTGCAACTTGGCAAGCAGTGGCTGTCTGATAACACCTTGCTCGCTGCCGACCTTGAGGCCGAGCAGCAACAATGGAAAAAGCTAGGGCTAGATTTACACGTCTTTTAGGCGATTAGCGCTTTGCATCATTTGTTGTAGCGCATTTTGTTCAGTGAGCAGTATTTGCGAAAGCACGTCTTTACAATCTTCAATCTCTGCACGCTCGGTAAGGTACTGATACAGATCGATAACCTGTTGATGTTTTTTGGCTAGGTAGTTTTGTACTTGCTGCTCATCATGGGCCATATCGGCACTTAATGATTCGAAGTCAATCAGCTCTGGATTTTCGGCAAAGTACTCATAGCACCAAGTATTTAACGCGTTAGAGCTGGTTAATATTTTAAAACTAGCAACGTCAGCAGCAAGCTTACCCTCATACCCACTTAGATAATCTAACAGCATGGCACAGCGCTTATCGCTGCTTAAGCCGAGCTGTTCAAAATTGGCAGCAAGTCGGTTGTGAAATTCCACTGTCCAATCCAGTACATGATTAATCTTTTTAACTTGCATATAGCCTCCTTTAGATAGTGTTTTATACACAGCAAGTTTCATGCACAAAAAAAGCCCGCTGTCACACGGGCTTCTTAATACATTGGGCATCCACTGTTAGGTAATTATTTCACCCTAGGGTGTAAAAGATCCAAAGACCCATTACCAACATGATGGCGTTTTCAGAAAAGCTGACGGCCCCTAGAGGGACTGATTGATTACCACCAACACACGCACAGTTGAGGTCACGCTTATCGATATATACAGCTTTAAATACCGATATCCCGCCAATGAGGCCAGCAAAAGTCGCGATCACAGCCGTCGCCCATGGCCATAAGCCACTGAGCATCCCCAGTCCGGCAGCAAGCTCTAAAAACGGATAAATGTACCCATAAGCAGGGAGCTTCATGGTCAGTAGGTCATACTGTTTAAAGCCATTAACAAAACTGCCTATATCCATCAATTTTAACAGCGCCAATAAACACAGTGATGCGCCCATAAAGCTCATCACTAAGGTCGATAATTGCCATCCCATATGCCCAGCGCTTAGCGCAAGGGCGATAGCAAAAGCGGTGCTAAATACTGCTATAACGGGCGTATAGCTTTGCTCATCGTCTTGTTCATCGCTCTGTACACCAAAGTGCTGCTGCAAATCGTCGAAGCCGCCGATACGCTCACCATCCAAAATGATTTGCGGTGTAGTGCCAACATCGAAGCGAGATTTAAGTGCTTGCTCCTCTTCCTTATCGGCAAAAACATGATCTTCATAGTCAACATTCTGGCTATCAAGGAGCGCTATGGCCTTTTCACCAAATGGACAACTCGGTTTGCGATAAATATGATTATTACTCATCTCGACTCCTTGTTTGTGTGTTTTACCCGCCATAAGAAATACACAGCCGGGATAACGATCAGTGTCAGCAACAATGCACTTGCCATGCCACCGACCATGGGCGCGGCAATGCGGCTCATTACCTCACTGCCGGTACCGCTGCCATAGAGTACGGGTAACAGCCCAATAATAATGGTCGCAACCGTCATCATTACAGGGCGCACTCGCAATCCAGCACCGGTTTTAATCGCTTGGCGTAACTGAGCCGGTGTCAATGGCCCATGCTGGAGCTTGGCCTCATCATAAGCTTGATTTAAATACACCAGCATAATCACGCCAATTTCTACGGCGACACCGGCAAGAGCGATAAAGCCCACACCCACAGCCACCGACAGGTTGAATTGCATCAGGTAAAGCAACCACACCCCACCGATAAGCGCCAATGGCACCGTGCCCATGATAATGGCGACCTCAGCAAAACGGCGAAAGTTTAAAAACAACAAAATAGCGATAATAGCGAGGGTCAAGGGCACCACATAACTGAGCTTGGCTTTCGCCCGCTCCATATATTCATACTGACCCGCAAAACGCAGTGAGTAGCCAGGAGGTAACTCCAAAGACTGCTGCAGATAGGCTTTAGCTTCACTAACATAGCTGCCCATATCGACGTTATTGATATCGACAAACGTCCAGCCGTTAATGCGCGAGTTTTCGCTCTTGATCCCCGCAGGCCCCGAAGTGACGCGAATGTCGGCAACATCATCGAGCTGTAATTGCACGCCAGTAGGGGTAATAATGGGCAACCTCCCTAAACTTTGTGGCGAATCACGGTAGCTTTGCGGAAAGCGCAGGTTAATGGGATAACGCTGTTGCCCTTCGATAGTTTGCGTTAGGGTTTGCCCCCCTACCGCAGTGGCAATCATGCTTTGCACTTGCGCCATAGACAGCCCATAGCGGCCAAGCAGCGCGCGGTCAAAACGAATATCTAAATAGCGTCCTCCTGCCACCCGCTCAGAGTACACCGAGGCGGTGCCGGGAAAGTCTTTCAATAAACGCTCAATATCCTGACCAATTTCTTGAATTTTAATTAAATCTGGCCCCGCCACTTTGATCCCTACCGGGGTTTTAATACCGGTGGCGAGCATATCGATCCGGGTTTTTATCGGCATCACCCAAGCATTGGTTAACCCAGGAAATTTAACGAGGGCGTCTAGCTCTTCCTTAAGCTTATCGATGGTCATGCCCTCACGCCACTGGCTCTTTGGCTTAAACTGAATAAAGGTTTCAATCATGGTCAATGGTGCAGGATCTGTGGCGGTATCAGCGCGGCCTATTTTACCGAATACCGATGCCACCTCGGGCACGGTGCTGATCAATTTATCGGTTTGTTGCAGTAGTTCTCGCGCTTTACCGATTGATAACCCTGGATAAGTGGTGGGCATGTACATTAAGTCGCCTTCATCCAAAGGCGGCATAAATTCGCTCCCCAGCTTACTCAGTGGGTAGTAGGTTGCCCCACCCACTGCCAGTACCAATAACAAAGCAACCTTAGGGAAACGCAAAACGCCACCGAGCAGCGGCCGATAAAGCGCAACCAATAGCCGGTTTAAAGGGTTTTTATTCTCACTGACTACCTTGCCACGAATAAAGTAGCCCATAAGCACGGGGACCACGGTAATAGCAAGGCCGGCAGCGGCCGCCATGGCATAGGTTTTGGTGAACGCCAACGGCGCAAACAAGCGCCCCTCTTGGGCTTCAAGTATAAACACCGGCAAAAAGCTGACTGTGATAATAAGCAAGCTAAAAAATAACGCCGGCCCCACTTCGGCCGCTGACTGCGCAACAATACGCCAGCGGTTATCCTTGTTCAGCGGCTCTCGCTCCATGTGTTTATGCATGTTTTCTATCATCACAATAGCGCCATCGGTCATTGCCCCAATGGCGATAGCAATCCCGCCCAACGACATGATATTGGCGTTAATTCCCTGCATATACATGACGATGAATGCCACTAAGATACCCAGAGGTAAGGTGATCACCGCCACCAGCGAAGAGCGCAGGTGAAAAAGAAAAGCCGCGCACACCAATGCCACAATGATGAGCTCTTCAAGCAACTTATCAGCTAAGTTATCAATAGCGTTGCCGATGAGATTTGAGCGGTCGTACACCGGGACAATTTCCACGCCTTCAGGGAGGCTGCCACGCAGTTCATCTAGGCGCGCCTTAACACCATCAATCGTACGCTGAGCATTCTCACCAAAGCGCATCACCACAATACCGCCAACGACCTCACCTTGACCGTTAAGTTCAGCTATACCCCGGCGCATTTGCGGCCCCAGCGTCACTCGCGCCACATCGCGCAGCAGCAGCGGCACACCATTGTTTTGAATCCCCAACGGCGTTTGCGCTAGTGCGTCAGTAGATTGAATATAACCGGTGGCAGTGACCATATACTCGGCTTCGGCTTGTTCTATCACAGAGGCGCCAATCGCCTGATTGTTATCTTTTACCGCCCGTGCCACCATCGCCACAGGAATGTCGTAGGCGCGTAATTTTTGCGGGTCGAGCTCAATTTGATACTGCTTTACCATGCCACCGACCGTGGCCACTTCGGACACCCCGTGCACCGCTTGCAGTTCGAACTTTAGCAACCAGTCCTGAATACTGCGCAGTTCACTTAAATCATGGCTGCCTGTGGTGTCAGTGAGGGCATAAATGTACACCCACCCGACCCCGGTGGCATCGGGACCCAGGCGCGGCTGGGCGCTGCTCGGTAAGTCTCCCTCTACTTGTGACAAATACTCTTGTACGCGTGAGCGAGCCCAGTACATATCGGTGTCATCATCAAAAATGATGTAGACGTAAGAATCGCCAAAGAACGAAAAACCGCGCACGGTTTTTGCCCCCGGCACTGACATCATGGCGCTGGTAAGTGGAAAGGTGACCTGATCTTGTACCACCTGAGGGGCTTGACCAGGGTAGCTGGTTTTGACAATCACCTGCACATCGGACAGATCTGGAATTGCATCAACCGGGGTGTTCTTTAAGGTATATAAACCAGCCCCAGTGAGCATCAAGGTCATTAAAACCACTAAGGCTCGGTTTTTTATCGACCAATGAATAATTGCCGCGATCATGATGCACCTTCCTGCTCGCTTAGGATCTCAATATCGGTGATCACAAATTGCCCTGCGCGTATCTCAAAACGAAAGCGGATTTGCATACCTTCACTGAGAAAATCAGTGGCCAGCCCAGCATCTAATTTGAAATCCATAGTCGTCGCTTCGCGATTCCATTTTGCAATCGGACCTCGCGCGATACGCACGGTACGCTCAGCGTGATTAATGGCTTTTACTTCGCCGTTCACCCTAGCATGGGCATAATCGCGTTTATCTAAGCGGGCCAGCTCAGCTTGTTTATTCGACTCGGAATCCAGTAAGAACTGACCCGAGGTCACTATTTCTTGGCCTGGCTCTAAGCCGGCGAGAATCTCAACCCATGAATCGACCACGCGACCGGTGTGCACCGCGACCGATTTAAAGCGTCCATCGCCAAGAGCCAGCACCACACGCTGTCCTTGCGCGGTATTAATTACCGCTTGCTGGGGCACACTCAAGGTCGGGGCGTTATTGCTGGCATCAATGACAACTTTGGCAAACATATTCGCCTTGAGCGCACCATTTGGATTGGCAAAGCGCAATCTCACTTGGGCTGTGCGCGTCGTCGTATCAAGGCTGGGGTAGACGTATTCAACGCTGCCACGCCAGCGCATTTGTGGTAAGTAATCCAGCGTCATAACCGCGTCTGCGCCTTCGTTTAAATACGGCAATTGACGCTCATGGACATCGACAATCACCCATACTTGGTCGGTTGCAGCGATATCCATTAATGAATTTTCGGGCTTAACGTAAAAGCCTTCGCGCACATTAAGCTGCTCAATCACACCATCTTGTCGCGCATAATAGGTGATATTCTGCTGCACCTTGCGTGTTTCGGTGAGCTCCTCGATAAAGCTGGGAGCAATTTTAAACGCTTTCAGGCGAGCGACTGCGGCGCTGCGCAGCACCTCGTCTTGGCTATTAAGGGCAAGAATAAATTCCTTTTGAGCGTTGACTAAATCAGGACTATACAAAGTATATAAAGGCTGGCCCTGACTGACTCTCGCGCCTGCAGATTTGACATAAAGCTGTTCAACCCAACCAGCCACTCGCGGGTGCACATGAACCATGGCTTCTTCATCGTAGCGAATATTGCCAAATGATGTAATCGAGTTAACCAGTTGCCGCTTTGACACTTGCGCGCTGCGAACACCGAGGTTGTTCTCAACACTGGCGCTAATGGCAATGACGCCCGGCTCATCTTCAGGCTCGTCATAGACCGGCACCAAATCCATCCCCATAGGAGATTTTCCCGGACCATCGCGGCGATAGCTGGAGTCCATTGGCGCGACCCAGTAGAGCGGATGTTTCTCAGCGTTTTGTTGTTCTTCGGTTGATGATGCGGGTGCACCATCGTGACTTACTTGGGTCACACCCCAAGTAACTGCAGCCGCAATACCCATCGCGAGTGCATACTTCACTAATTGTTTCATTTTGCTTACCTAGAAATAGAGATATCAACAGTATGTTGCTGTGCGCCAGACGCACTGGTGCTAGGTCAAGCGATAATAGGGGGTCTAAATAGGCTGGTGGCGAGTCGCGTGGGGGCACGACTCGGTTGTAGATGTGACTTCGTCGCAACAACGGTACTTGCAACAACCATGCTGTTGGCTATGAAAGCTTGGGCATGACACAAACTATCTGGGCAGGTGCACTGCATATCCTGCTCGCAACAGTCATGTTGACTGGGCTGGCTATCGGCCATAACCACGTGATGCGCCATCATCGAACTCATAGCATCATTTTGCTGTTGCATATGAGTACACTGGCTTTGCACCGACGCACTCACCGGCGTGCTAGTTAAAACTAGCAGCAATAAGGTGATGATGTAATGCGTCACTTCGCCATAGTGAATGAAAGCCTTGGTTAGGTTATTTGCTATGTGTTTGCAGCTCGCGCTGCATCTCTTGATTAATCAGTATACTTGATATAATCGACATCAGGCAATACGCGAAAAACAACCAAAAACCAATGTGCAGTTGCGCGTTCATATCCACAAGCTGCCCAAAGTAGTCATCAGCATTACCTCCCAGGTAGGTAATAATTAGCGCTAAAACAAAGACATCGGCCATACTCCACTTACTTAGCAGAGCACTTAGCCAATGTAGCTTTAAACGCCATTGCCGTGTGTTTATCAGCATTGCTAATAATTGTAAGCAGGTTTTAAACAGCGGTATAAGCAGTGAAAATGCTCCCACTAATACTGCGACCAGCACGTTGTCATGGTGATAGAGTTCACTCACCGTCCCCCAAATACTACGCGTTTTGCCGTAGGCGTCTATTTGCCCCTCGAGCTTATCTAGTCCCAGCATTTGTGACAGCATACTGAGCATGCGCCGACTCTGCGAGTCGGATTCAGCTACCAAGGCATCCACTGCGGTGTTGGCTAGTTGTGACTTTTCAATTTTTGCCTCGATAGTCAACGCCGGCTGAGTAACCGCCACCGCAAGAAGCGCCAAGGACCCAAGCAAAAACAATACGATAACAATGCGACCCACAAACGCGCTCCAAATTTATAACTCAAGGTCAGCATACTGTGTCGCTAGTCGCTAAGCAATTCCATGGTTTTATCGCAGTAAATTCGCGATTGTGACAGCGCTGCATACAATACCTGCGGTTCACTGGCTGGGCGAATGGTTAGCAGAATTTCCTCGGCGAGTGGCCACTGGCATTGTTCGCATTCGTACGCCAAGTTAAGAGCTTGGCCCAGCATTCCTTGGGCATTAAGCAAGGCACCGCTGAGCGCCCCATCAAGAGAGAATTCCTTGGCCAAGTTTTCCAGCGACACACCCAACACGGCATCAAGTACAGATAAAAGCCCTAGAAGATAACCCTGCTCTACCATCGCCTTGCCCGCTGGCGACACTAATTCGGCAATAAGCTGGGCACGCATTAGCCCGAGCTTAGTCAGCTCTGCGGGTTTTTGGGCGCCTAGTTCTCCCAATGCGAGAACACGAATAAAGCGACGAATACTTTGCTCACCAAGGTAAGTCACTGCCTGTTGTAGGGAGCTAATATTGGCGCGCGTACCACTGAGGCCATTAGCCATTCTTAATATTCGCGCGGTCAACGAAACGTCGACACTAATGCGTTTGGCGATTTCTTTGAAATCAATTTCGGCGCTCATGGTTAATTGCAGTAATTCAATTATTACACGCTTGGCAGGGCTAATATTTTTAAATTCCAGCATCGCGGGTTTGGCAAAAAAATACCCTTGTAACAGATCGGCTCCGGCCCCCACTACTGCTTTTGCTTGCTCATGGGTCTCAATGCGCTCAACAATAATTTGTGCTTGTGGATACACCATGCGCAATTTTTTTATCAGCATCACTGTACTGATAAGTTTTGGCTCCATTTCAATTTTAATGTAATCCACCAGCTCTAACAGTGGCTGCCACTTGGGATCTTGATCATAGTCATCCAGTGCAAATCGGTATCCTTTTTTCTTCAAGGCACTGACGACATGAACAAGTTCAGAGACTCCTCGGCTGCGCTCAACAATCTCAATCACTGTGTTATCTTTAGGAAGTAGCTGGGGGATTTGCTCAAGTAGTGCGTCTGTGGCCAAGTTTAAAAAAGCAGGTAAGCCGGCACTGACTTTTTCGAGCCCTTGCAACAAAATAAGGTCGAAAAACATGCGACCCGTGGCTTTTGAGTCTCCCATCCCTTGAGGGAAGCAATTTTGTGGCGAATCCCGATAGAGAAGTTCATAAGCAACTAATTCGCCGGTGCTTGAGAATAGCGCTTGCCGGGCGACATATTGCGCCTCCAGCTGTGAAGGGGTCTGGGAGTCTGATTGTTGCATTTACCACCTGTCGCTAAACTCTTCGCTCTATTACTGATATAACGCTTAATCGGTGAGTTGTCACTGTAAACTTTCACTTTCTTCTTTTCACACCTGCGCAATAGTTAAATTACCACTATGCTAGTTAGTAAATAGCTTAATTTCTTAAAACGAATGCGGTTCTACGTAGTTTGCTTATCTGTCATGGCCTTGCTGATCTCTTCATTGGTCAGTGCCCAACCTTTAAAGTACAATGTCAACGCCAGTGGAAGTTGGTACCCCTATGCTACGCAAAGCACCCAGGCATTGTTCGCGAATACATCACGGCAGTGATGAGCGAAGCAGAGATTGCCAGCCAGCATGTCAGCTTGCCACCTAAACGCACCGTTCAGTCCATTCAAGCAAAGCAGCTGGATTTTGAAGTCATCAGTCCCAGTTGGCTTTCCCAAGCGCAGCGCCACGACGAAAAGTTTGTATTCTCTGCACCACTGTTTCCAGTCGATGAGTATCTAGTAGCCCTAACATCTAAAGTACATCAATACCAAACACGCGACAGCATTTTTCGCCAAACAGTGGGCACGGTAAGAGGGTATTACTATCATGATGATAATAGGTTCGAACGTATGGATTTTAATAGCGAACGAGAGTTGATTTTGGCTCTACATCGAGGTCGCATTGATGTGGCGATCGTCGGCGATTTACCGGCTAAATATTGGGCTCATCGTTTGAGCGTTGATATTGCTTTAGGGGCTCGCCACTCAAGCGGACAGATGCATATCCGCTTGCTGCGCGAACATCAGCCGCTATTACCTCGAGTGAATCAAGCAATTGAGGAGTTAAAAAGCCAAGGTTTCTATGAGAAGCTAAAACACCGATATATCGCGCTTTACCTGTAAAACATTACCTTTTGTAAGGTTATTTTGGTTATAATTGCCATTTCTCCCTACCAAAAGTTAACTATGAGTATTGAACAGACCCTCAAACAGCGTAGTAATAACACCTGCGAACTGTGTGCCAGTCAAGATAACCTCAGCGTCTATGCGGTACCACCTGAAGGCGAAGCCCATTCAGATAAAGCTATTTTAGTGTGTGCCACCTGTGCAGCGCAGCTTAATGGTGATGAGCAACTCAGCGCCACCCACTGGCATTGTCTAAATGACAGTATGTGGAGCCCAATCCCAGCAGTACAAGTTGTAGCTTGGCGGTTGTTGAATCAATTAAGTACCGAGCACGGCTGGGCCATGGACATGCTTGATATGCTGTATTTGGATGAGCCTACGCAGCAATGGGCTCAGGCTGCCATTGCTGAAGAAGAAGATGTTATTCACCTCGACGCCAATGGCGTGCGCTTAAATGCAGGTGATACCGTGACACTTATTAAAGATCTAGATGTAAAAGGCTCAAGCTTGGTGGCGAAACGTGGCACCGCCGTGCGCAATATCAGCTTGACCTCTAACCCTGAACACATCGAGGGACGTGTAGACGGACAACGCATAGTCATTGTCACGCAATATGTAAAAAAATAAAAAACCCTCAGTGTCATGGCGATGTACTACATTAAGTACCTATTAATGCATGTTTTCTTACACTTTCGTTAGCATTTAAGGAGTTTATGTAATGAGTATGAATGTCACTTTACCCGCCGTGGCTCTGACCACACTTCTACTTGGCGCTTGTAGCAGCTCAGTTGAGCCGCAACAGCAAAATATAGCTCCTGCGGTGCAGAGCAAAACCATGCAGGTTCAGGTTATGTACCGCGACCGCGGTTTGCTTCCGCCTGGGGCTGAGCTAAAGGTTACCTTGGCCGATGTTTCCTTGATGGACGCACCCGCAAAAGAACTGGCAAGTAAAACCCTGCCCTTGGAGGGAGCGCCTCCGTATAACGTTGAGCTCACCTTTGACTCTTCTGAAGTAATCGCCAATATGCGTTACAGTGTGAGTGCCAAAGTCACGCGTAATGGCGAACTACTCTACATTACCACTGAGCACAACGATCCCTTTGGCACCGTGCAGTCACAAAGCCCAATCAAAGTCATGATGGAAAAAGTTGCGAAGCCCGATGTGTCTCTGACGAATACCTATTGGAAGGCCATCACCTTGAAAGGTAACAAGGTACAAGTAACTGAACGTGAGCCGCATATGCAGTTTCACGATGATGGTAAAGTAAGTGGTTACTTAGGCTGCAACAACTTTACTGGCCAATATGTTAAGGGACAACATTTCGGCTTGCGTTTTAAAGCAGTCGCTAGCACCAAGAAAATGTGTGTGGACTCGATGGCGCAAGAAAGTGCAATGAGTGAAGCGTTAATGAACACGTTCAGCTACGACATCATGGGTGAAAAACTCGTTTTGCGTGACGAGCAAGGGAGCAACTTAGCCACCTTTCAAGCTGTCTATTTCAACTAAAAAAGCTACTGGGTTAACGCTTATGTTTTAGCACAGCGTTAGCCCTAAATCGCGGCCAGCCTAGTGAAGGTTAATTGCTCACCTTTAAGTAAGTATCAAGTTTTTTGCCATCTAGGGGCTGCGCATAGTAATAACCCTGCCCTTCGTGACAGCCAATGGATTTTAAAAATTCCAGCTGTTGTTCGGTCTCAATACCCTCTGCAATAACCCGTAAATTCATTCTGTTAGCTAACGAGACCACTAGCTCGGCGATTTCACCGTTATCCTGTTCGGGGATCCCTTTAACAAAAGCTCGGTCTATCTTGAGCCGATCAAAGGGTAACTTGTGTAAGTAACTTAACGAGCAAAATCCAGTGCCAAAATCATCAATCGCCACGTCAATACCGTAACTTTTGAGCTCATTAAGCATGCGTGTAACCTGCTCAACCTCGTCCATAACAACGCTTTCGGTGATTTCCAACTCTATTTTATCACTGGGTACGGCAAAGCGTGCCAAGGTTTGCGCAACGCTCTGAGCATAATCAGACGCTTTAAACTGTGGCACCGAGACATTCACCGATATTTGCATATCAACGCCATGCTGGGCTAGCTCTCGCTGTTTGGCACAGGCCTGTTCAAGCACCCACTGGCCAATCTCTATAATCATCCCCGCGTCTTCAGCCAAAGGCACAAATACGGCCGGAGAAATGAACTGACCTTGTCCTATCGGCCAACGCAATAGTGCCTCACAACCATAAGGCTGCGCCGTTGCCAAATCTACTTGCGGTTGGTACCACACCTCTAGTTTGCCATCTGCAAAGTCTTCCCGTAGGCGTCTTATCATCGCCAAGCGATGGCTCACCTGCTCTTCCATTTGTTTATCAAAGTAGCAGTAACTATGGCTAATATCGGCTTTAGCATGACTTAACGCGATCGACGCTCGCTTTAAGGTGCCCAGCGCACTGCTGTCAAAATGAGGCTGAGTGCACAATCCAAAGGTAAAATTTAAATGCAGCTGATGCTCAGCCGCGATAAAGGGCGCACGCAACAACTGGTGTAATTGCGCAAAGGGGAGTTGCTCCTCATTACTTACTACAGCGAAGAGATCTGCGCCAAGCCGCGCTACGACTTGCGTCTGTTGATGCTGCCCTTGCAAACGCTGCGCCACAGCAACTAACAGTAAATTACCAATATCGTGGCTGAGCCCTTCATTGATGTCGGCAAACCGGGCAATATCAATCAGTACTAAATAATCGTGGGCGTTGGTGTTTTTTTGTAAGCGCTCCAAAGCGGCGATAAAGCCGTTACGTGAACATAACCCCGTAAGTGAGTCTTTAAACGCAACATTGCGTAACCTATCCACCAACAGTACGTTGTCGAGGCCTACCCCCACATTGGTCAAAAGTAGGTCAATGTATTGCATCAGCGCATGCTCAATGATGTGTTCACCTTCAAGGCAAATGACATACTGCTGTTGTTTGGCACGAAAGAAAAAGCTCACCGAGTGTTCGTTGTGCTGATGCTGAGCTAATTTAAAGCTGGCTTTGATCTGCTCTTTTACAGAGGCCGTTAAAGCGCTTTCTTCGAGATGGTGGTGATGCACATTTTGATACTCACCGGTGCCCCCATAGACAATCTCCACGCCGTCATCATCTAAGCCACACACCACCCCTTGTTGCGGACCCGCTGTAAAATGAGCAAGGTGTTTAATCGCTGCGCGACTCAAAGGCAGTAACTGGCTGAAATTCAGTATTTGCTCGCTTGCCAGCAGCACTTGGGAAAGAGCATGACTTTGCAAAGATAATTGCGTTACCTGCTGGTGCGAGCGCAAGGCCGTTACCATGGTGGTGGCAAGCTTCGAGCGGGTCAGTTCAGTTTTAGTGCGGTAGTCATTAATATCGTATTGGCGGATGATCTGCTCTTCAGGGGCATAACCTGGCTGCCCTGTACGCAACACAATGCGTACCACGTGATTTTTTAACTCTTCACGCACCCGTTTGGCAACAATTAACCCGGCATCGTCGCTTTCCATAACAACATCAAGTAACACCACCGAAATAAGCGGATTGTTACGCAAAATATCAACCGCTTGCGTACCATTAAAAGCGTGATGAAAGCGCAACCCCTTACCGTTGAGCTCAAAGTTAGACAAGGCTAACTCCGTCACTGAGTGTATTTCAGAGTCGTCATCAACAATGAGCACATCCCAAAACTCTTGGGGTTTAGCCGGCTCCTCGTCAAATTCTTCATTAAGAAAAATAAAATCACTACTTGGCGAAGACATAGCCTTCCTTCGAAACCGTAAACAATCGAATATTCACTTACTTAGATGAGCAATATTCACAACTACGGAGATAGAAAATTAAGTTCTAACAGTATAGTCTAATCTTTTGACTATGCTTTTTGTGTTTCTGCGCAGAGGTACTGTGATAACCCTAGCACGCAATGTAATAAAAACTCTAGTTTTACTCGCGCTCATACTGGTGCTGATTGGCCTTGTCGCCAAGCAACATTATCGCGTTGAGCGCAGTATTACTCTGGATGTGCCGAGCGCAGCGATAAAGCCTTGGCTGTGGGATTTAACTCAGTGGCAACAATGGCTAGCGCTGCGCCAATTCGACCAACAAGCTCGTTTAGAAGTCCGTGCGCAAGCCCAGGGAGTTGGCGCTCATTTAGGCTGGCAAGGGCAACGCTCCCAAGGGGAGCTAAGTATTGTCAGCGACAGTGCATCTACTCTCAACTATCAATTACTGGTCAATAACGAATACCTCTCGCATGGCCAGTTTCAATTAATCAGTTCAGGGGAGCGGACCCGTATCTTATGGCAGCAACAAGGTGAAATCACTCTACCCGTCATTGGCCCCTATTTGGTCTGGTTTACCGAACATACCCTCGCTAATACCATGACTCATAGCCTAAATAATTTAAAAACAGTGGTGGAATTGGAGCACAAGGATGAGCAGTAAAACCTTCACTGCGCAAACCAAACTGGCGCAGCTTATTGCCCAACGAGTTGGTTTTAAAATAAAAAAACAGCGCAACTCTTTACCTGTCCCGGCCCAAGAAGGGGGCTATTCCCGCCAAGGAGCTCGCCCCAGTGGGTTTGTATTCGATCAACGAGTGCCTCTTGCAGAGCGAGCTCTCAAACGTGAAGAGCTCAAGCGTCTAAGGCAGCAACACAATATAGAGTCGATACTCGCCCAGGCCATGCAATACTGCCCAGACACTAAAACCGATGGCTATGTTGACCCTGATTGGTTTGAGCGCTTTATGTCGCTTGCCGAAGACTCCGCAACAGCGTCCATGCAGCAGTTATGGGCAAAAATTCTTGCTGGAGAAACGCTGGCTCCGGGGACCTTTAGTATCAAGAGCTTGCAAACCCTAAAGCAAATGACCCAGCGCGAGGCATTGGCTATACAAAAAGCCGCTGCATTGTGTGCTCAGCTCGACTTTGATCATTCTCATATTATTTTATTGGGTTATTACAAGCGCCCGTCGTTATTCGACTTACTGCGCAAAGGCAATAAGGAGCAACTCAACTTGGCCAAGGCGGGACTCAGTTACCCTCAAATATTGACCTTGATGGATTGCGCTGTGCTGTATCGCAAAGAAATTGAGTCAGCGAACTTTCGCGCCAAGCAGCAGCTAAAACTGCGCTTTTACGATACCTCATTAACACTCACAGCCAAAAACAGTGACTTAGTTCTGAGCTACTACAAATTCACCCAAACGGGCGATGAATTAAGGCGGTTGCTGCGTGCCACATTAAGCCCTACGTTTAAGCAAGCAATAGAGCAAGCACTGCAGCGTGACTTCGATTTAGAGTGGTCATAAATACAGAAAAAGCGGCCTGCACCGCTTTTTCAAAGTTTATTATTTAGAAGTGAACTTGTAGCCCTGCAAAGGGGCCTGAAACATCAATGTCAGTATTGATATCATCAACATCATCAAGTTCAATCATCATCGCTCGGTAGCCTGCACGTACAGCCACATCCACCGCTAGATTATCAATAAGTTCCCACTGTACGCCGACTTGGTAGTCATGCACGGTACTGTCGTCTAATGCGAAAAAGCTGCCCTCAGCAAATGCGCTCAAGCCAGTAAAAGGTAAGCCCACTTCACCGCGACCATACACTAGTGGCACAAACCCTGAGTAATCAACGCGCACAGACGAACTGTTGTCGGCCTGGGCAACATAAATATCGCCGTCAAACTGTTTCGCGCTCAAACCTAAATCAATCGACACCGCATCGTTATCAAAAATCTCATAGTAAAGCACATAATCGGTGTGACTAAGCTCTGCATTAGTCATGATGTTGCTGCCTACAGCAAAATCGACTCCCTCAAATTCAAAGGTTTGGTTAAGCAGTGCTCCGCCACTGATGTCCATCTCGGTGTAACGTAGCTTGACGTTAGGAACCAAAGGAACTGGATGCTCCAATGCTGCGTAGTAGCTGGTGAAGGTTTTATCATCGAAGTTGAAATCTTGCTGCGCATAGCCTTTGCTGCCAAAGCTACCTTCTGGCTCAGCCTGCCAACCTTCGGCCCCCACATAAAGGCCTAACACGGTATCGGCATGGGCCATTGGCGCCATCGCTGCAAGCGATAAACCTGCAGCCACAAAGTATTGTTTCATCATCTACCCTTTTTATCCTTGTGCGAGTAACTCGCTTAACTCAATTAGTGCCGCATTAGCACGAGAAATATAATTTGCCATCACTAACGAATGGTTAGCTACAAGGCCAAAGCCACTGCCGTTAAGCACCATAGGGCTCCACACAGGCTCTTGTGTTGCTTCCAGTTCGCGAATAATTTGCTGGACGCTTACCTTAGCATTTTTCTTTTCCAAAACATCGGCAAAATCGTGCTCAATAGCGTGCAGGAAATGCAGCAACGCCCAGGTAGCTCCCCGAGATTCATAAAACACATCGTCAATTTCCCACCAAGAGGTGCGTACCTCTTGCTGCATGGGTGCATATGTCGCTTGATGTGCTTCGCGATCGCCAGCCAAATCGGTATTAACACGCTCTTGTCCCACGCTGGCGCTGAGGCGTTGGCTGAGGCTACCCAAACGCTTTTCAGCCTCTTTTACCCAAGTACGTAAATTATCTGCACGGGCATAAAACTGACTTTGTCTGTCATTACTGTCCGCGATTTGACTGCGGTAGGCAATCAGGTAATCAATGCCTTTTTGATACTCACCTTCGGCACTGGGCCACATCCAAGCAGTGCTACTGATATTAAACTGTGGTTGCGCTTTTTTCAGTGACGGGTGCTCCGTGGATTGCGACTGTGAACGGCTAAAGTCTTTACGCATCGACAACGCTAAATCACGGGTCATCTCCAGCGCTCCGTATTCCCAGGCCGGCATGTTGTCCATCAACACGCTGGGTGGAGCCATATCGTTACTAAGGTAGCCGCCCGGTTTGTCGAGTAATGTTTGCGCGACGTTAATCAACGTCGACGTGGTCACATAACCTGTTACTAAGCGCTCATTTCGTTCGCTAGCTTGCTGTTTTGCCTTTTCTACGACATCGAAGCGATCGGGCTCAATGCTCCAATAAACGGCGATGAGATAAAATAATAAAAACAATGCAGCAATGGCTGCGGCAATCTTTCCTTTATGCTGAGACATAATAACTCCTAGTGATGATGGTGCTGATGTTCATCGCTGTTATTGTCTTGCGACTGTTCAAGCAAGTTATAGATGCGTGCCTGTGTGAACACACGGTCGCCATCGGCAAAATACAGGGTCATTTTCAGTTGCTCACCGACCACCAGTTTCTGACTTGGCGCAAATAGCATTAAGTGTAGTCCACCGGGTTGAAATACCAGGGTTTGGTGCGCAGGAACCTGTAACTCTTCAAGCTTACGCATTTGCATCATGCCATTTTTATGTTCATGAGTATGAATCTCCACACGCCCGAGGGTCTCGATCTCGACCTTTTTCAGTACGCGGTCATGATCGCTGTGGTTCATTAACGTAAGGTATCCCACCGAGCTCTCGCTAGCAGGTAAGAAGGTCCGCACCTTGGCTTCACTCACCATAAGTTCGCCATGAGCAGCACTGTGAAAACTGAGCAGTAACGACACTGCACAGATGAGGGTACCTAGGGTTGTACGCAGCATAGCGCTTCCTTGTTATGTTACTTTAACTGTACCCTAATATAGCTTAATGACGCCTGAGTGTCTGTAATAAAATCAGTGTACTAGCCGCAAATAGAGCGTTATTTGCAGCCATGGTTGTACGTGTTTATATGGCTAAACCACGATGTGCTCGTCAAACACGAAATGACAAATAAGGTAGATAGCTGCCACCAGCACTGGGGCATTTAAGAACAAGATCACCATCGCTACGCGGGTGAGCCAAACAGGTAGGTTATGACGTTTCGCAAACCCGGCACACACACCCGACAACTTCTTATCCAAGGCATCGCGATAAAAGCGTTGATAGCTAGAGTCTCGCATGGGAATACTCCTATTAGTTTAATTCACTAAGTGAGCATCAAGTTACATGCCAAAACTCATCACATTGAAAAATAAAGGGTTCTGATTTGAATCATCTTTATGTAATTAGCAAAATAGCTATTTTTTAGTGTATTTAGCAATAAAGTTAGCGGACAAAGCTCAGTGCTGTGACTAAAGTATCGGCCGTGGCATCTTGCTTGTGGCCATTTTCAGATAAATGACGACGGTAACCACGGGCACCTGGCATGCCTTGAAATAACCCCAACATATGCCGAGCAATATGCCAAAAGCGCGCGCCTTGGCGCATCTCGTCATCAATATAGCTAAGCATTTTTTCTGCTACTTGATGGCGGCTCAGTGTGCAACCCTCTAAGCCATATAATGCGGCATCTACTTCGGCCAGTAAGTAAGGGTTACTGTATGCTTCTCGGCCAATCATTACACCGTCAACATGCGCCAAGTGATGTTCACATTCAGCGATGGTTTTAATCCCCCCATTGATGCTGATATGAAGGTGGGGAAAATCTTTTTTAAGCTGATACACACGCGGGTAGTCAAGGGGGGGAACCTCACGGTTTTGCTTCGGGCTCAAACCTTGCAGCCACGCCTTGCGGGCATGAATGATAAAATCATCGCAGCCGACCTTGTGACTCGCCTCTATCAACGCCAACAAGAACTCGTAACTGTCTTGCTCATCAATGCCGATACGGGTTTTTACCGTCACGGGGACGTCAGTGACCGCCTTCATTGCATCCACCCCCTGTGCGACTAGCTCAGGCTCAGCCATTAAGCAGGCGCCAAAGCGACCATTTTGCACGCGGTCCGACGGACAGCCCACATTTAAGTTGATTTCCGCATAGCCTCGTTGTGCCGCTAACTTCGCGCAATGAGCCAACTCGTCAGGGTTTGAGCCACCCAATTGCAGCGCCACTGGCTGCTCATGCTGGTTAAAGTGCAAATAGTCACCCTTGCCATGAATAATAGCACCGGTCGTGATCATCTCGGTATACAGCACCGCCTCTTTACTCATAATACGATGAAAAGTACGGCAGTGGCGATCAGTCCAATCAAGCATTGGCGCGACACTGAAGCGACGAAAAGTCGATTGTTGCCAAGAAGGGGTGAGTTGAGTCTGTGTTGTCGCTTCGTTCATAAACCTGTGCCTGCATTACCAAGAAAACCAACGGGCTCTTTGCGCCGAGTTGTGGGCGCGCAATTATACGTCAATCACACCCTGATTGGTATTATCTAGGCCAATACCGACTTTCACAGCAACCCGCACCTAAAGAGGTTCACTGATTTTACCTTTGAGTATTAATGGTTTTTCGCGCAGCTCTGCGCGTTATCAGGGGTGCAGTAATGAAAAGGTAAGTAATATTGCTCTTGTTCAGGAAGGTGTTGGTGCTTTACTGCATCATAAAGTAGCTGTGCGCCCTTACGGCCCATTTCATAAGGATTTTGACCTATATTCATGGTGCCAAGGCCGCTCGCTAACGCTTGCAATTGCAGTGTTTCAGTATCGGCAGAGATAATCACTCGTTGCTTCTTAGCTAGCTGCTGTTTAAACTCTGTCATCACCTGTTGATAATCAGGATTAAACTGTGCAAAGCCAGCGACGGCAACAAAGATTGTCGGCTGCGGGTAACTGATAATGGTGCGTAATTGCTTGAGGGCATCATCGCGACGCCCAGCAGTGAAAAGCGGACAACGGGGATGCTCCAGCCAACCACTCTCACCGTTCAAACGTTTGGTACTCCCTGACAAGGCATAACGCACGCCGTCGATGCGCTTGTTTAAGTTCGGCGTAGTGTGATGTCCCGATTGAATACACAAGGTTTGTGGGTGCTCTCGTTTAAACTGCTTTGCCGCCTCACCAAGTGCCACGCCAAAATCAAAGTTGTTAGTGCCCACATAGGCTAAACGGTAAGTTTGATGTTGTGGTGCCAAGTCTGAGTCAAAAGTGATCACCGCAATCCCTTGCTCCTGAGCCTTTTTTAGCGCTCTATTGACCAAGTGCTGCGAGTCGGTGGTAGACACCAATATACCGTCCACACCTTGAGCAACTAAATCTTGCACTACCAGTGCTTGGGTACGAGCGTCTTGGTAGTCATAAGCGCCATCATAAATACAGCGCAAATCAGCTTGGCGCTGGGCAAAGTCTTGGCAACCTTTGAAGGATTGTTCATAAAAGCTGTCGCTCTTGGTTTTGCCTACGACGGCAAAGGTGTACTGGCCATAAGCAACAAAAGACAACATCGCGCAGAGCGCCGAAATAAGCACTAATGCTGATGAGCGAAGATTAAAACAGTGCAAAATAATTCCCAGTACAACTACCCAAGAAACTTTGGTTTAGAGTAGCTCATCCGGCATTAAAGGCAACATTTAGTTCACAAAACAAAAACAACTGCTGATTATTTAAGCCACTGTACTCAAATGTGAATATAGAATCCACGAGCCAATCACGATCAGCACAACACCGCCTAGGGTTTCTGCTCGTTTGCCGATAACCGTTGCTAAACGATGCCCAAGTAAACTGCCCATAGTTACCATCAGTGCTGTGGCTAAGCCTATCATCAGCGCTGCAAGGTAAATATTGACCGCAACAAAAGCTAGGCTCACCCCTACAGTCAGTGCGTCCAAGCTGGTGCCTATAGCAGTCAGTATCACTTTGGCAATAGAAGACTTTTGTGCTGCTTCGCTTTGAGTGTCGTCATCCTCCTTCACACTTTCCACAATCATGTGCGTACCAAGTAGCAATAACAAGATAAACGCCACCCAGTGATCAAATTCTTCGATGTAGTGGGCTCCAGCATTGCCAATCAGCCAACCGATAAGTGGTGTGGTGCCCTCGATAATACCAAATATCAGCCCCATTTTTATGGCACTGAGCAGGCGTGGATGGCGTAGGTAAGCGCCCTTACTGATCGATGCTGCAAACGCATCGGTCGACATAGCTAAAGCCAATAGCATTAACGCGAAAATACTCATAACAACGTCATAACTGTGTATGCATCCGGCTCTAATCTTGCTGTCACCGATATGCTTGCCCCTGAAAGCGCGAATTATGCGCGCTCTCTCAAGCAAGTGCAACTCAGTATCCAGCATAAGCGATGTTAGCCATGCAAACAGGCGTAATTCGAGATACAGTGTCAGGTCTAACCCGGTAAACGGAATAATCTATGGAACTGTCAGCCTATTTACCCCAGTTATTGTCCATCGCTACGCTAGCAACGATCATGGCTATTAGCCCCGGCGCCGACTTTGTCATGATCACCCGCAATAGCCTAGTATATGGACGTCGTGCCGGTGTTTATTCGGCGCTGGGCGTGGGGTTAGCGATTTGGATTCACCTTGCTTATTCCATAGCCGGCGTGGCGCTACTCATTGCCCAATCGGTGGTGCTATTCACGGTGATAAAATACATCGGCGCAGCGTACTTAATTTACCTTGGCTATCAAAGCCTGCAAGCAAAGCACCATATCGCCTCGGAGCTAGCGCACAAGGCAGCGCCCAGCAAAGCGTTATCCGCCTGCTCGGCTCTGCGTCAAGGTTTTATAACTAATGCCCTAAACCCCAAAACCACGTTGTTCTTTTTAAGTATATTTACTCAGCTGGTGAGCGCCGATACGCCCGTTGCCATCCAGCTTGTGTATGGGCTTATTATTTCTTTGGCACACTTACTGTGGTTCGTGTTGGTAGCCATGTTTTTTAGCCACTTTGCATTTGTACACGCCCTACAACGTTATCAACGGCTTATCGAAAAAACCTTAGGTGTCATATTAATGGGCTTAGGCGTTCGCATTGCCACACTCAGCCAATAAGTAGCTTAGTTTTGGCAGCGGCCGCGAGTTACAGCGCGAAGTAGTCTTTAATGCCACCGAGAATATTTGCCACCGCCACGGAGCTCAGGATCAACCCCATGACTCGGGAGATAATACTTGCACCGCCATCACCAATGAGGTTGTGTACGTAGCGCGCCAGCAAAAGTAGCAGTAACACCACACCTAAGACGCTAAGCATCATTGATGAGGTAATGGCCTGCTCGACCCAAGTATATTCATTGTTACGAGTCATCAGCACCGCCCCTAGCATAGCCCCTGGGCTGGCTATTGATGGGATGGCTAAAGGAAATATGGCGGTTTCTGTGGGGTCGCGCACACTTTTAATTTCTGACTCGGGCTTGCCTTCACCAAAAATCATGGTCAGCGCAAACAGCAGCAGTACAATGCCACCGGCAATCTGGAACGCCGCAAGCGGAATACTAATTGCGTTGAGCAGCAACTCACCGACAACGACAAACAGCAGCAGCACTAGCACCGATACCAGCACCGCTTTGTAAGCTACTTTGCGCTTAAATGCGGCATCTTCGCCGCGCGTAATGGCAATATATACCGGCACTGTGCCTATGGGGTCAATTACCGCAAAAAAGAAAATAAAGGTCGCCAGTAATTCGTGCACACTTGCTCCTGAAAATTAAAACAATATGATAACGCTCTCATGCAGACAGAGATAGTAATTTTTATGCGTCATAGTATGCTAGTATAGGTGGCGTTAAGATGAACGAAGGTTAGCTATGAATGTAGATGCGCTTGTCAGTAAAGCTAAAAGAATGTGCGACAGCAAAGGCGCCCGCTTTACTCCCATCCGTGAAAAAGTATTCCGTTTACTTGCCAGCACTAAAAGCGGTGTTGGTGCGTATGACTTATTAGAGCAATTAAAAGTGACAGAAACCAGCGCAAAACCCGCGACGGTCTATCGCGCACTGGACTTTTTAGCTGAACAAGGCTTTATTCATAAAATAGAAAGCACCAACGCGTTTATGTTGTGCCACCATTTTGATTCAATTCATCCGGTGCAGTTGCTTATATGCGATCAATGCGGCCATGTAGACGAGCTGCACTCGAGCGTGCTGTCGCATGAGTTAAGTGAGCTCGCCTCACAAAGCGGCTTTAGTGTAAGCTCGCAAACTATTGAAGCGCATGGCATTTGTAAACGCTGTCAATCTTAGTAACAACTTGCTAGGGTAAAACACGTGCTGCAAGAACAGCAAAATTCACCTTCTGCGAACAAAGGTATGGACAATGAACGTCGAGTTTATTAACCCTTTTCTTTCTTCTTTGGTCAATGTGTTGGCCACGATGGCACAAACTGAACTAAAACCGGGTAAACCTCGCGTTAAAAAGGACGAGGTCGCGGCAGGCGATGTGTCAGGGTTAATCGGTATGGTTGGCCCACAAACAAAAGGCTCACTCTCTATCACTTTCGATGAAAGCCTAGCGCTTACCATCATGGAACGTATGCTAGGCGAGCGTCCCAGTGCCATTAATGAAGACGTGACCGACATGGTTGGCGAAATCACCAACATGGTTACCGGTGGCGCCAAGAACTTATTGGGTGAAAAAGGCTACGACTTTGATATGGCGACTCCAGCAGTGGTATCAGGCACTGGCCACACCATTACCCACAAATGCGAAGGAACCACAATTATCATGCCTTTCACCTCAGGTGATGGCAATGCCCACATCGAGATCAGCTTCGACACCTTATGAGTTGGCAACAACACAGCATTACTTTAAGCGCAAAGCGCCGGGGCTTTCATCTAATTGATGAAGAAATTCTGCGCGCGCTGCCGCAAATTCAAGATTATCAGGTTGGCCTGCTGCATTTAATGCTGCAACACACCTCTGCAAGTTTGAGCATTAACGAAAACGCCGATCCCACTGTGCGCCAAGATATGGAAGCGCACTTTAACTGGGCCGCTCCCGAGCGCCAACCTTTTTATCGCCACACCTACGAAGGTGATGACGATATGCCCGCGCACATTAAAGCCAGTACTTTAGGGTGTGAACTCACCTTGCCAATCAGTCATGGCCAGCTGCAGCTAGGCACATGGCAAGGTATTTACCTGGGTGAGCACCGCGACCAAGGTGGTTCTCGTCGTATTGTTGCCACCTTGCAGGGACAGCTAATAACCTCTAGATAGCTTGTTTTTCACGCTATCTACACTGATATGCATTGGGCGCAGACTTTAGCCAAGGTTGGCATGACATAAAGCGGTGTGGACTTGTCACTGTGCGGCGAAGAAAAACGTCAAGGCTTCCCCAGTAATAGCTCTTCATCCTGAGCCCATAATTGCAACTAGGTGTATGCGTCGCTGTAACAGCGCCCGAAAGTAAAAATCACTCAGTACTTAAGAACGATAACGCCTTGAACCCTATGCAGCATGCGCCTTTCATTGCCTCAATAAGTTGTTGCCTTACAAGCGATTACAAAAACTATACTTTCCTCACTTACGCGCTATAGTTATAGCCATTCCCAGATAAAGTAATCAAAAACGGTCCATTATCTTAATAAGGAAATGATCATGTCTGAACAAGCCCCTGAAATCCAAGTTCCATGTGAGCCTGGTAATGTTTCGGTCCAAGAGCAGCTAGAGCTGATCCCAAGCGTTAACGAGCCTTGGCAAACATATGTTGTGGTTAATGGCAGTAAGCAAAATATCAACGGCCAAGACTACCCTATTCTATTCACTAACAACCCAGCTCATGCAGATTTACAACCGACTCAACATGCTGAATTAGTTGTCACCATCAGCGATAATGACTGGGAGTTTTTTGGCAACGGTGTGGAATACATAAAAAACTACAGCAACTGTAACTACAATGTCGACTCGTCTATCAGTGCCGATAAGAAGCAGCTGACTCTCAAGGTTCATCAAGTAGATACCACGTTTTGTTACGGTAAAGCAGACGACAGCCCTCTTGATCAAGTTATTGAGGTCGCCCCTTCGAGTACTGCTGAGCCATTGAGTATCGGTTTCCGCTTTACTGCGAAAAACACCGCGAACGGTAAGTACTATATGTCGCAAGACCCTCGCGTGATAGTTCGCCGTCCAGATGAAGATTAATTAACTCAGTTCACACAAAGCTGAGAGTGGGAGCTGACCATCGCTCTAAACTTTTCAAAATCGCAAAGTGGTTTAAACCAAGGCTGTAAAAACCAGTTTTGGTGGTAACCACTTTTTAAAGCCTCTTCCACATAGTAAAGGCTGGAGTTAAAGTCTCCGCCCAGTGCATGCACTAATGCCGCTGTATAACTTAACTCTGATTTGTCCTCTGCCAATTTGAAACTATGCTTCAATGACTTAATAGCTTGCTCGTTGTCACCCAATTGAGCATAGGCCTGCGCATTTTCAGACCACGCCAAGGCTGATTCACGCCCGTTATTTAGCTGTAATAAGCGCTGATATAGCTCTTTTGATTCCACAAGCTTACCGTTGAGCATATTTATGTCTGCCATATTGAGCATCATCCCGGTGTTTTTTGGGGAGCTCAACAGCGCTTGCTTGGCAAACTTCTCTGCCATAGGGTAGTTCTGTACCATCATGTAGGCGATAGAGAGGTTTGATAAATCAATACTGTCACTATTCTCATTGAGTGTTTTGCTGTAGCTTTCTATCGCAGAGATGAAGTCACCTTCAATTAAAGCAATATCAGCTAGGTACTGGTGAGTTCTTCTATCACTTGGAACTTTTTCAACTAAATCAGCGAGCAGGTTTTTCGCTGACTGAAAATCACCCAGCCAATACAAAACGAGCGCGAGCTTTCTTTGTAACCGCAAATTGGGCCTCAAGCTCAACGCTACTTCTAACTTATCTCTGGCCTGTTTATCTTCACCCTCAGCAAGCAGAATTGAAGCCTCCAAATTCAAAATAGCAGCTTGGTCATGACTCACTTTGGTTAACATATCCAAAGCATGCTTGGCCTCTTCTATTTGCACCAGCTCTATATTGAGCAGCACTAGGCTTTTGTAGTAGCTGGACAACTTTTTAAATTCACCTGGGGCATTATGGATTGCTGAAATTGCCTGCTTAAGATAAGTTTTTTCATGGGTTGAGTGATACAGCTGCAGCGCAATTTCACGTAGAAGGTTATAACCCTCGACACTGGTTGCACTCTCTTTGACCGTCGCCAGGCTTTTCTCAAACATCTCCGGCGTTGCTACGTTGTCGACATAAAACAACGTATACATCTCAAATAATGGAGTGTTACTTTTCATTGTCGATAGCGAGCGATACTGTTCACTATCAATGCCTGGGGAAATAAGGCGTGCAGTATTGTATTTCGCCACGTCATGTAAATTAGTTGTGCCTGCAATATCTGTCTGCCACTGCATACTCTCCTGCACTTGCCAGTTGGGAGCACGTAGCGTACTTATTTCAACGCTACAGTGGCGTTGCTGACAATCCAACGAGCTGCTAATCAGGGTATCGGCGCCGGTGTAGTCGGCCAGCATCTGAAAGTAGCTTTTAGGGTCTCTAAATTGATCACTATCTCGGCCTTGCGCCAACATATTCATTTCTGCACGGCTAACTAATTGCTGGTCTTGCTGGAGCAACTGCTGCCATATAGCACTTTGTACCGAGCCTTTCAAAGCGCTTTCATAATGCTTAAATTCATCAGGTAGGTTATAGATCTGAGTGGGTAGAATCGCGACCACAGGCTGGTGTAACAGGTAAGGGCGTAGCAAGTAGCCTCCCACCAACACTGCCGCACAGACAAAGGCCATCACAAGGTAACGCCAGCGCAACTTCTTTGCTCTTAATGGTGCGCTTTTCTGCGTGGTATTTGATGGTGTAACCGGTTCTGTTTGCTGCTCTAGAATAGCGGCTTGAACTCGTTGTTGCAGTAACTGCTCAAGCTGTTTGCTAAAAGGGCCTCGGCGCAGACTTAAGCGCGCCGCAGGTTTTACGCTAAGCGCTTGGCCTAATAGTGCTTGCAACTGCTGCGGTAATTGCGTGGTGCTGAGATCTAAGTGTTGCCCTTGCAATATTGCCGCGCTGATATCTTGGCCACCTTGTCCAGCAAAGGGGTGCTCGCCTGTTAGTAATTCAATTGCAACAACGGCAAACGAGAACCAATCGCTGTGGTGACTAAGTGCTTGCCCTTGCAACTGCTCAGGCGACATATAGCCCTTAGTACCTGCGCTTTGACTAACATGGCTGTTACCACCCACGAAGCCAGCAATACCAAAATCAGCCACTTTGACTTGCCCAGCTTCACTGATCAAGATATTGCTCGGTTTCAAGTCACGGTGAATAATGCTGTTGCGATGCGCATGCTCTAAACCCTTAGCAATATCCACCAGCATAGCCAGCTTTTGTTCAAGCGTTAACACATGCTGCTTCTGGTATTGCAGCAGGTTTTTACCGCGACAAAACTCCATCACTAAGTACTGCTGGCCATCGCTTTGGCCACAGTCAAATACTTGAATAATATTGGGGTGATTTAAGCGTGCCAGGAAGCGCGCTTCACTAAGGGCATCTTCGTCTAATTCACTATCACCGCTAGTATTAAGCACCTTGAGTGCCACGGTACGTTCTAGTTTAGTATCAAAAGCTTCGTAGATGGTGCCCATACCGCCCTGGTACACCACTTTATTCAATTCATAATGAGCAAGCGTGCGCATAGAGTTTACCTAGTTGGAGGATGCGCGTTTAACCGACTCTTCGAGTTGGTGGCCTTTATATATTTCGAAATTACTGGCGCTAAAGCGCACCTTACGTAGTTTACGCTCGATGATACTATCGGCATCCTCTATATGCGCAAGGGCATCGCTAAATTGCTTACGGGCGCGGTGAATTTGAATATTTAGATAGCGAGAATCGATACCCAAATCGCGGGCTATTACTTCAGTTTCGACCCAACCTTGACTGAGCTCATGTACCCCGTTGGCGGCATCTTGAGCCTTGTAACGGGCCAAATTTAACGTTAGATAATGATGGCAACGCTCGTGCAAATCAATTTCCTCACCTGGGCCTCTGACCGTGAGCTCTGCAGATTCTTCATCTAGGGTAAGGTGAAAAATAAAGTTTAAGTCGGCTAACTGGGTATTGCTTACATCACGCAGCGCTGTGGCTTCTTCCAAATGGCTTAAATGCAATTGATAGCTTCGCTGGCTATCACTGAGCTGATCGTTCTCTATTAAAATAGTGTGATCAAGCATCGGCCCATCCAGGTGCTCTAAGCACCAAAAACCACTCTCACGTTGGTTAAATACGGCTATTTCTGGGGACTCTTCAGGGATAAGGTTGTAATTTGCTAGGCAAATAAACTCCGAAGTAGGCTTGGCGTATTCATCAAGGACGATCAATAAGTCTTGCGGCTTATCTAAATTCGCAACTTTGAATTGCTTGCCATCATTTCCTGGCAGAGCAATCACATCATGAAGCTTAAGCGTTTGGCTGTGATCTTTATCTAAGCGTTTGCTATTAAGCCAAGTGCCGTTACGGCTGAGGTCACGAACCTGCCATTCATTCCCCTGCCATTCAATGATGGTATGAATTTTCGACACGCTAGGATCGCTGATCAGCGTGTCTACACTGTACTGAAAACGCCCAAAGCTATGGTGGGCGTGCAAATAGATCACATTGTCCGTATCCGCTTCGATAAGGTAAGCCATAATCGCTCCAAGCGCCTTTTGTACCTAATTATTATTATAAGGGATGAGTGGCTTATTCTCTGCTTTTTTCGAACAAAAATAAACAGCTGCTTAACAATTGTGGGAATAGTATCAGCTTGATGCGATATATTGGTAACTAACGCGCGGGGTAATATTGCATAGAAGTTCATAAGCGATGGTGTCGGCGCAGGCGGCAATTTCTTCAATGGCTAACTCGCGTCCCCACATAATGGCTTCATCACCTACTGCAACAGCGCTGGGGTCTGGGCCAATATCAACGGTGATCATATCCATAGACACGCGCCCAACCAATGGGTAACGCTGCGCGTTTATAAGCACAGGTGTGCCGTTTTGAGCATGACGCGGATAGCCGTCTCCATAGCCAATGGCCACCACCGCTAGGTAGGTATCTTTGTCGGCTCGCCAATGTCCGCCATACCCCACCGGCTCACCCTGGCGTACCGGACGCACGGCAATCACTTCGCTACTGAGGGTCATCACGGGGGTCAGCTGCAGTTGCGCAGAAAAAGTATTTTTCACGGGCGAGACACCGTACATCATCAACCCCGGGCGCACCCAATCACCGTGACTTTGCGGATAATTAATGATGGCGGCAGAATTCGCCAAACACAGCGGCTCAGGTTTATCGGCTACCAAGGTTTGAAATAACTGCAGCTGGGTCTCATTGTAGGCATCCTGATTGTCATCTGCACAAGCAAAGTGAGTCATTAGATTTACTTCACCTTGTACATATGGGCAATCTTTTAAGCGGCGATAGAAGGTATTGATGCTGTCTGGGTTTATGCCCAAACGATGCATGCCGGTGTCTACTTTTAACCATACTTTAATGGCCCCTGCTAACTGGGCTTGCTCTAGGGCTTCAAGCTGGTATTCGTCATGCACCACTGTTTGGAAGTTATTAGCCAGCATAATTTCGATATCGCTGGCTTTAAAAAAACCTTCCAGCAGCACGATGGGCTTAGTAATGCCACCGGTGCGCAAGGCCAGAGCCTCTTCAATGCGAGCAACGGCAAAGGCATCGGCATCGGCGAGCTGTTGCGCAATAGGCACTAAGCCATGGCCATAGGCATTAGCTTTAAGCACGGCCATTACTTGGCTATCAGGGGCAAGGCTTTTAACGCGCGCTAAATTAGCGCGCAGGGCACAAAAATCAATGGTTGCGGTTGCCAACGCCATAGTGGTTAATACTCGTCGTCCATCGCCGGGCCAGCGTAATTATCAAAGCGTGAGTATTGCCCTTGGAAGGTTAACCTGACCTTACCAATAGGACCATTCCGCTGCTTACCAATGATAATCTCTGCAGTACCTTTATCTGGACTGTCTTCGTTGTACACCTCATCGCGGTAGATAAACATGATTAAGTCGGCGTCCTGCTCAATTGACCCCGATTCACGCAAATCCGAGTTAACTGGGCGCTTATCAGCACGTTGTTCAAGTGTCCGGTTCAACTGCGAAAGCGCCACAACAGGACACTCGAGTTCCTTCGCCAGTGCTTTTAATGAGCGCGATATTTCGGCAATTTCTAAGGTTCGGTTGTCCGATAAGCTTGGTACCCGCATTAATTGCAGGTAGTCGACCATGATCATGCTAATGCCACCGTGGTCGCGAGCAATTCGCCGCGCGCGTGAGCGCACATCGGTAGGAGTTAGGCCCGAGGCATCATCAATGTACATTTTGCCTTTTTCAATCAACAAGCCCATGGTTGAGGACAAGCGTGCCCAATCCTCGTCGTCCAGCTGGCCCGTTCTCACCTTGGTTTGGTTTATGCGCCCGAGCGAGGCGAGCATACGCATCATGATTTGCTCTGAAGGCATCTCCAACGAGTAAATAAGCACCGGCTTATCTTGGGTCATCGCCGCATGTTCGGCCAAGTTCATGGCAAACGTGGTTTTACCCATGGATGGGCGCGCTGCAACAATGACTAAGTCTGAGGGCTGCAAACCCGCAGTCATCTGATCAAGATCAGAGTAACCGGTACTGACTCCCGTAACCCCATCTTGTGGCGACTGGTAAAGCTCTTCAATTTTATCCACGGTCTTTTCTAAGATAGTGTGGATATTTTGCGGCCCTTCAGTGCTTTTAGTGCGTTGTTCAGCAATTTTGAATACTTTGCTTTCTGCAAAGTCGAGCAAATCATGGCTGCCGCGCCCTTCGGGGTTAAACCCGGCTTCGGCAATTTCATTGGCAACACCAATCATTTCGCGGATCACCGCCCGCTCACGCACAATAGCAGCATAAGCGCTAATGTTAGCGGCACTGGGAGTGTTTTTAGCTATTTCACCGAGGTAAGCAAAGCCACCCACACTGTCGAGTTGATTGTTTTTCTCTAACGACTCGGAAATAGTGATCAGATCGATAGGCTGGCTGTCTTCAACCAAGCGCTCCATAGCCTCAAAAATCAGTCTGTGGGTACGCGTATAAAAGTCCTGAGCCACGACCAACTCAGCAACACGGTCAAAGGCCTCGTTATCGAGCATTAACCCACCAAGCACGGATTGCTCGGCTTCAATGGAGTGGGGAGGAACTTTTAGGCTATCAACCTGTTTATCTATTTTTGCCATACATACTCAAAAGGCGGGGTGAATGGCTTTATTTTATCGGCTTGGCATCGCAGTGCAACAACTGCTTCGCTTTTTTGCTGACTGGTAAACAAGAAAAAATAGCGAGCCCTAAGGGCTCGCCGAGGTTGGGTTAGTTTTTACGTAGGTGGGTGTTGCCACTAATGGTGGTTACTTGCACTTCGGCTTCGCCTTGGCCTAGTGTGAAGTGCAGGCTTTCACCCGTACCATACTTGGCTTCCACGGCTTTATCATCGCTCAGCTCATTGCGAATATCGCCGCCAGCATGAGCTTCTAAATCAAACCGTGCTGACAGATCGCTCGGTAGGTAGAGATCTAAATCACCACTGACGCTCTCGGCGCGGATTTGCCCGTCGGCATGAAGCTTCGCCACACGGACCTCAAGCTCGCCATTGACGGTATTAATTTTTAAGCTACCTAGGGCTTGGGCATTGAGCTGTAGATCACCGTTGACGTTTTCAAAGCGGATATCTTCAGCGCGGGTGCTCGATTCCACGTCGCCATTGACTAAGGTCATTTGTAATTGCCCTTGTGAATCAAGGTCGTTGATATCACCGTTGACGGTTTGATAACGGATCTCTCCAGCTAGGTTTACGCCATCAATATCGCCATTTACGGTCTCTAAATTGAGCTTGCCCTGTAACTGCTTGGCGTCAATATCGCCATTCACCGTTTCCACACGGGTATCATTGTGCAGTTCACTGACCATCACATCAACGCTCACCCCTTCCATCACTAAGGCACTGGCATGGGGCATGTATATGGTTAACTTAGACCCCTCGTCATTGTCATTATTATGCCCCCAACTTTGATTGTAGCGTTTGGGCATATCAACAATGAAATCAGTACGCTGACCACGGTTCTCAAGGGTATAGCCCTCGGCTTTGTCATCCAGCTCGCCGGTCACTTTAAAAGTGTTTTTATCCCAACCTTTGATAATGACTTCGCCACGTTGGTTATCGATATAAATACGGCCATCCTTTGGCACGTCGAGTTGCTCATCAATTTTTTCGCCAGCGAAGGCCAAAACCGGGGCTAGCGCTAATGTATATATAATTGCTTTCATTGTTATGCTCCTAAATACGCTGTAATACTGCGCCCTGCTTGGGCTGGTGTACGTTGTTAATTAAATTCAGTTGTTGTTGATAAACCTGCGCGAGCATATTAAGCAAAGCGCGGTTGTTAGGTTGTTCTTCAAGCGCGGTTTTGATTGCTTGCTCCGCTTGCTCGAGCTCTTGCAATTGCTGTTGCCAATTATCGGTCAGCGCCGGTTGTGCTTGATACTGCACCAGTAGGCTCTGCTTTTGTTGCTCGAATACATCGCTTATCACCGCGAATTGGTTACTCGGTTGCGAGCCTTGTTGGCTTGGTAAATTGAGCCCGATTACCGCGACTAAAATGGCAGCGGCGGCACTACCCAAGGCTGGTTTAAACCAGCTTTTATCGGCTGTATGCGTGTGCGCATTAATCCCCTGCTCAATACCGGGCCAAAGATCGCGCTCCGGGCTGATCTCTTTTTGCTGTTGTTGCAGCTGCTGGTTTAGAAACTGCTCAAAATCAGGTTTACTCATGCTCGTACCACTCCTTTAACAGCCCTCGGGCGCGATGGTATTGTGACTTTGAAGACCCCACCGCCATATTCATAATCTTGGCTATCTCTTCATGGCGATAGCCCTCTACTGCATGCAGAACAAAAACTTGCCGTGCCCGTTCAGGTAGCCGCACTATGAGTTTATCAAGGCCGTTAAGCTCATGGCATTGAGCCACTTGTTCATGCTCCATGCCCTGCTCTTCACTGCTCACGACGCGTTGCAGCCAGTTTTTTTGTTTGCGTAAATGGCTAATGGCAATATTGCTGGTTACGCGATGCAACCAAGTACTAAATTGCGCTTTGCCATCAAAGCTATGTATTTTTTGCCACAACTGCACAAACACCTCTTGGCTCACATCCTCCGCCTGAGTGGTGTCAGCCGCCAAACGCAAACACAAAGCGTAGACTCGCTTGATATGCTGCTGATACAGCTGTGCAAAGGCCTGCTGATTGCCCTTTTTCACCTGTTGTATCAGTTCTGCCTCGCTTGGCGGCGGTGGTGCGGTTACCCTTGCCTCTGCGGCATGACCCTGCATGCGATATATCCTGTTGTTGTTATTCGCTTTGTTAATGTATTAGACGCGCACTAAAGTACAAAGGGTTTAAATGGGTTTTAAATTTTTTTAATTTATTTTTATAGCGTGCACAGAAAGTGTAAGGACATTGGATTTTTAGGGCTTATAGGATAATCTTGTGGTGCAAGGAATACGCAGCAATAACGGAGATTCAAGGATGATAGACGAGATACAGCCCAACTATGCAAGCTATTCAATAGACGAACTTGAAGACGCATTAAGGCACGTGGACAGCGAGGCCTACCCGCAAAGAGTGCAAGCGATTAAGCAAGAGCTACAAATCAAACGCGCACAACATACTGCCGCTAAACAAGCTAACACTGAGCACTCAGATAATGAGCAGTTTTTTAAATGCCCGTCTTGCCTTAAGTCCATTAGCTTTTTCTCTAAAGCGGCAAACTCTTGGGGGAAAACCAAAACATGCCCGCACTGCGGCGCGCACTTCGAAGTTCGCATGAACTATGTTGCTTTAGCTATTGCCGTGGTGCCTTTGGTGTTCGTGCATCGCCTGCTATTCATACCGATTTTAGCGGCGATGGGGCTACCTGGCGCTATCGGCATGGGTATTGTCACCGGCACGGCTATGGCCTTGTCGATGCGCTTTAAAAAGCCCTCTCAGGATTAATTTATGGCAAACGCTCAACGGGAAAACTTATAAAGGTCGACATTTGAATAACATAGCAATCATAGTGATACGCCTATACCAACGCTTTGTCTCCCCTTACAAAGGATTTCGTTGTGCCCATGCGTGCTTACATAAAGGTGCATCTTGCTCTAACGCCGTCCTTGCCATAGTAAAGCAACACGGCTTTTTTCGTGGTTATGCCAATATCAAAGCACGATTGCATGCCTGTAAATTGGCCCACGCCACACTGCAACTCAACGCTCAAGAAGATAGCAACAAACGCAAAAAGAAAGAAAACCGCCATGACTGCTGCGACCCATCCGCAGCATGTGACGCAGCCAGCTGTGCCGGCAAAGGTAAGCATTGCGACTTAGCCGAGCTACCTTGCAGTTGTTGGCCTTAGATGCAAATACTGGCTTTTACCTCGCGCATAGATGCAATGCACTAAAAAGCCCCTTTATAGGGGCTGAGGTTGGTAGTAGGAATAGTTAAACTCGCTAAGGTGATAGCTCCTCAGGGGTTTTATACTGCCAACCAAGGAATATCACCCGGCGCTGACCACCTAAATTTCCACCTTGTGACTTTTTCAGCGCGGTGTCGTAATGAATATCACCATCACCACATACACTGACCCTTTTCCCCCGAATGGCGCCGTACAACTCACCACTGGCACCAAACTTTACATTGCTATAGGGTGCATAAATAGTTCCGTACATTTGTCCCGTGCCCGATAGCTCAACACCAAAGTCGCCCCCGCATTGGGTTGTTGTGGAGTTGTCTTGATACCCAGAATACAGACTGAAAGGCGGTAGCTTGTTGCTATTAAGTGTTTTCTTGAGCACGTTAACGGGTTGCTGAATTTGACTTTTACCTTGAACAAATAACGTCAAACTTGCACCTTCATTGATATTTAGTGCGCTATTACCATTGGTTGTAAGCTTGAAATCGCCATTAATGTAAAAAACGACATCTCCCTTTGCAATCGTCAATTCAGCTCCATTAATAATCAGATCATCTAGAAAGTATACCGATCCGTATTGCCGCCCCAATATAGAAGTTGAGGTTGGCATGTAGATAGAACCAAAAGTATCACGGCCTTGTTCGTCGTCGAACTGTGCATGATTACCCCATCCTGTCACATTGAGTCCCTGACGAGGCAACTTTTGCTGCAGCTTTGCTAACTCAGAGGGCAACGAGTAAGGATCACAGTTGGTGTCTGGGTCTTTAGGGTCGTGGTTAGGATCCTCGCTATTACTGGCAGGAACAGCGGGAACGGTAACAGTTTGGTGATAAGGCGCACCTTTATAATTAGTGCCGGCGATAGAGTCTTTATTATTTTCTTCCGTGGTATTGTTACCACCATACAGAACGGCTAACCCATTATTGTTGATATTTCTAACAGCAAATGAGGGAGTAAAATGAACATCTTGCTCGGCTCTTACCACCCCTAATATATGGCGCCCCTGATAAGTAACACTGCCTTTTGCCAAAATATCACCGCCAATTCGCGTTTTCACAGGAAAACCAGGCGGTATCGTATAATCTCCTGAGCTACCGCCACTGACATCAATATCGCCATTGGCATGAACAGTCCCGGATATAAATCCTGCTCCGGTAATGTTGATGTTTCCTGTTGCACGCACATCACCCCACGTGGAAGAACCACCACTGACAACGATATCCGCATTAGGTGAAATCGTTTTCACATGCGCCTGGGTTGAGGCGTTGTCGCGATCGTACTGGCCATCAAGCTGCTGCGAATCATAGCTATCTATGTTCCCACCCGCTGAATTTAAGACTCCATCACAGCCAACTATGGCGGTGTTAAAAGGCGCATAGCCACCGTTACTGGTAACAGCGTATCTGGCCACTAAATTAGCCTCTGCTTCACCAGCATAACGCTCTCCTAACGCAGCGATTTCCAGCTCACCCGCCCCATTTTTATTTAGTTGTGCACGATACTTTAGGTCTCCCTTATGAATGGAGCCACTGTGTGCTTGCTCAGTTTGCGCTACGAGATCGTCAATATCAGCATCAGGGTTTGCATGCAGTTGCTGCTGCACTTTCTCAGCCTGAGCAAAAACGGCTCGTTCAGACATCATCCGCGCATTAACTTTCTTCTGAAAGTTGCCACTGAGGCGCTCTTGCACGATGCTGTCTTTTAGCGAAGTAAATACCACCACGCCAGCGACCACGGTTAATAACATCACACTGACTAGAGTGAAGCCCTGCTGTTGCTTCATGAACTTGCTCCATATAGTTCACTTAAAATTAATCGCGACGCTGCAATATCGATTTGTACTTGGCCTCCAAACTGCTGCGGCAGTCCCTGAGGAGTAACATTAATGGTGGTGAGCTTGGTGGTCGCATCATAGCTAAAGCTGAGCGCTGTCACACCGGTCAGGATGTCTTCGCCACCAGCGCCCATATCGCACTGTATACGCCCATCAACCAAGCGGTATTGCTCAATATAATCAGCGCTAGGCGTGGTGCCCAAACACGATAAAACGCCCGCCTGTTGCTGAACCCGCAGCGTACTGCCATCAGCACTGACCACAGGCGCAAATGGGGTTTGTTTAAGGCTGCGAGTGAGCACCTGAGAAGTGAAACGAACCACCTCTTGGGCATTTTCTAGCTCTTTAGTCGCACTTACAGTGCCTTTGATAGTGGCGTAAGAAAGCCCAACGCCAGCGATTAAAAAGCTACCTACGGCTAAAGCAACCATTAGCTCAACCAAAGTAAAACCTAAATGAGCGCGTTTCATAAGCCACACTCCGCAGCCGAGAGCGTTGGATATTGAGCAAAAATGCGCAACTTAGATTGCAGGCCATCATCAAGGCGACTATCTGGCCACTGCACTTCAATGGCTAAATCGTCATTAAAGTTGGCGGGAAAGGTAATGCTGTAGTCATCGATTTGCGGTGCCAAGGTGGTGTTTTTGAAGTTGCCGTTAAAACCACCGCCATGCTTGAGCGCGCATAAGTTTGGCCAGATGCGCTCTGCGGCATTGTTAGCCTGTACAATGGCCATGGTGTAGTTGAAGCTGCTCGTCGCATACTGCAATGACTTGAGTTGTGCGCTGCCCAGCCCCAACAAGGCAATGGCTGCGATCGCCACCGACACCATAATTTCTAATAACGAAAAGCCTGACTGTATTGCTTTTACACGCATGCTTCACCTTCCTCAGCTAGCCAGCTTTGGCCGCTGCGTAGTACGCATAAGCGATAGTCCGTGGTACTGGCATCATTGTCAGTGATCAATATATTAGCGGCGTTGTTAAGCTCACCAGTGATAGCAACAATGCGGTTAGGCAGCGCAATCGTTAGCGAGCTATGTTGCTTGGTAAAAGCTCTTAGCACGGCTTCATTCGCTTCACCTGGATTGGCTATCACCTGCCACTGTTCGGCTTTAGCGCGCAAATTAATAGCTCGCTCACGCTTAACAGCTTCGCTGCGAGCGAACTTAAACACACTATGAAGTTGGTTCGCGTGATTGACAATGCGGTCTTGCTTTATGAACTGTATATACGACGGCGTGGCGATAATGGCGGCGATAGCGATGATTGCTACCACCACCATTAACTCAACTAAAGTAAAGCCTAGGGCTGAATATCTTCCTTGATGCATTGGGTTAGTTCCCCCAACAATCGTCGTCATCACCACCGCTAGCGTGTTGCTGACCGACTTCGTTGATACTCAGGGTGCCACACTCGTCGCCACTCTGTGCAGCTTTGGGAATAGCCCGCAAGGTAAACTTTTTAGCATCATAATGTGCGCCGCCGCTACTAGAGATAGCTGGCTGCGGCGCATACCGTAAGGTGTAATAATCAGATGTAGGGAGGGTAAAGTTGCTAGGGTATCCGCCCATACGAGAATATGTACGTTCAAGCACAGCAACAACTTGCAGCATATTTTGTTGCATATCCGCACGGCGACCTCTTTCCATATACTCGCTGTAGGCTGGCATCGCCACTGCATACAAAATACCGATAATAGCGACCACTATCATCATTTCTATCAGGGTAAAACCGCGTTGCAGCATTCCTTGTAAGCGCATTGTTTTGCCTAGAGTTTTATTAAGACTGGGTTAAGATATAATGACAACGCTGTCAAAGTCAACTTGTGCTATCGTCGCACATTGTCTGCCAATATATCGTGATGAAAAACTTTATTGAAAATATTTTTGTTACTAATCATAAGCTTAAATTAAACCTATTAACTTAATAAAGTAATCGGTAACAAGTAAAAGTTCCGGCTATTAATACTTTTCAACTTAATCGTCCCTAAATTAGATATTGGTAATACAATATCACAATAAATATTTAGTGCAATAACTCTAAATATACTTTTACAGGGTAATCATGCTAATTACGTCTAAACAAACAGGCCTTTCCCTCCACTATCACCTTTAAAGGTGGTCGCGGTAATAAATCAGTGTTCATTTTGGCCGAAACGAAAGAAATCGAGTAGATAGGCAGAGCCTGTCAGGTTGACACCTGACCTACAGAAGTCAGTCTTTTTGATTCGCGCTTTCGATCTAGGCTTTTTGTGGAATGCGCTTGAAACAACGAATAGGAGTGAAAGCGGGTATAAGAAAGAACAGCTTCACTGTCGCCGCTTGAGGATCACAAGTTCTGCGAGAAACGAGCAATGTCAACATCAGACAGGCATAAAAAAACCGCGCCTAAGCGCGGTCTTTATAAAGCTAATCGACGATTAAGCTTCAGCAATAACGATCACTTTGATAGAAGCCATCACTTCTGCGTGAACCTGGATTGCTACGTCGAATTCACCTGTTTCACGGATAGTACCGTTAGGTAGGCGAACTTCTGATTTAGCTACTTCGATGCCCGTTGCAGAGATCGCATCAGCGATGTCACGAGTACCGATTGAACCAAATAGTTTACCTTCGTCACCAGCTTTAGAAACTAGCGTCACTTCTGCAAGTGCTTCAAGTTTCTCAGCGCGAGCTGTAGCAGCAGCTAGCTCTTCAGCGATTTTCGCTTCAAGCTCAGCACGACGTGCTTCGAAAGTTTCGATGTTAGCTTTAGTTGCAGGAACTGCCTTACCTTTCGGGAACAGGAAGTTACGTGCGAAACCAGATTTAACAGAAACCTGGTCACCTAGGCCACCTAGGTTTGCGATCTTGTCTAGTAGAATAACTTGCATGTCTCTACACCTTTTAAAAACTGTTAATCCGCTGCTTACTTGTGTAAGTCAGTGTATGGAAGAAGGGCTAGGTAGCGAGCACGCTTGATAGCAGTTGCTAGCTGACGCTGATACTTAGCGCTAGTACCTGTGATACGGCTAGGTACGATTTTGCCACTTTCGGTAACATAGTTTTTAAGAGTAGCTAGATCTTTATAATCGATTTGTTTTACGCCTTCCGCTTTGAAGCGGCAGAACTTACGACGTCTGAAGTAACGTGCCATGAGTATTTTCCTCAATTAATTCTTTCAATTTGCTGAGCATGCAGTACCAGTTGACTGAGACCATTTCGGCCTTGGTGGCGGTTTAAAAACCCCCGCACTCGCACTGACTGCTCAACTTGCAAATATTGTGTTGCTGATTGATGCTCCGAACCACTTGCTACCACCTGAATACGCACATAACTTTGACGGTTTAGTTGCGCTTCAACCTGTATTGAACGGTGCTCTAGCACGAAAATACAGTGGGGTACACCGGCCGGGCTTTGACTGAACTTAGGGGCCTTACAAACAGTGCCACCTAATTCGACTAGATTGAGCGCTTGCTCACTAGGCGTTTCAGCCATTACAACCACGCAGAACGATTAAGCTTCAGCAGCTTCTTTTTTCTCTTCTTTTGCAAGAGGAGAAGCTTCAGTTACTGCATCTTTAGTGCGCATAACTAGGTTACGAAGCACTGCATCGTTGTAGCGGAAAGAAGTTTCAAGCTCGTTGATTACTTCAGTTGGTGCTTCAACGTTCATTAGAACATAGTGTGCTTTGTGAAGCTTTTCGATTGGGTAAGCCAGTTGGCGACGGCCCCAGTCTTCTAGACGGTGAATCTTACCGCCAGCTTCAGTGATAGAACCAGTATAACGCTCGATCATACCAGGAACTTGTTCACTTTGATCTGGATGAACCATGAATACGATTTCGTAATGACGCATGGGTATTCCTTACGGTTAATATAGCCTTCCACCGTTTCGGCCGGTCGGTTTAAGGCAAGGAATTAATGTTAAATGGCCGAAATGAGCGCGTATTCTACGCATTGTTGGCAAATTAAGCAACTTAAAAGAAGGCGAATACAGGCAAATTACACCTGATTGATGTGAGGTAATGACATAGAATATGGAGTCAGGCACACACCTTACAATATCAAGGGGGGTGCATGCCTAACTGGCGTTATGCGCTTCGCTGTCTGAGCACTTCAAACAAGCTAATGCCAGTCGCGACCGAGACATTTAGGCTAGATACCGTGCCCACCATAGGGATTTTCACCAGCACATCACAGTGTTCACGCGTTAAACGGCGCATCCCATCGCCCTCAGCTCCCATGACCATGGCGATAGGGCCGGTGAGGTTGGCATCAAACAAGGTGGTATCGGTCTCTCCTGCCGTGCCGACAACCCACACCCCCGCGTCTTTAATTTCGCGCAAGGTCCGTGCGAGGTTAGTGACTTGCACTAACGGCACCACTTCGGCGGCACCACAAGCGACTTTTCGTACCGTCGCATTTAATTTCGCCGACTTATCCTTAGGCACGATAACCGCGTGCACACCGGCAGCGTCCGCACTACGCAGGCAGGCCCCCAAATTGTGAGGGTCAGTGATGCCATCTAAAACCAATAAAAAGGGCGTTTGCTCTCGGCTGATAATGGCGTCTAAGTCGCGCTCGTTATATTGTTTGCCTTGGCGAACTCGAGCAATAATGCCTTGATGCTGTTCGCCTCGGGCTTTGTCATCCAGCGCTTTACGCTGCATAAACTGCACCGAAATACCGAATTGCCGAGCCTGATTGATCAACGCATTTAGACGCTTATCATCACGCCCTTTTAAAGCATACAGTTCAATGAAGCGCTCGGGCTCGCGGTTGAGGATGGCTTCGACACTATGAAAACCAAAGATTAATTCGTTACTCACTGGGACTCTCTACTTTTTCGTTTTCTTACGAGCATTTTTACCTGCTCGTGACTTTTTCTTGCTTTTACTGGCCTTTACATTTTTGCCAGCTGTTGCTTTTTTGTCTTTAGAGGCTTTCTTTTTACCGCCACTTTTCTTACCACCGGGTGTTGGCTTCTTGCCTTTTCCTGGGATATCGCCCGCTTTAAGCTTATCGCGTACCGAAGGCTTTTTAGCCTTGCGCCGAGCATAACGATCGGGCTCTTGTTGCGCCAGGGCAAGATTAATACGGCGCTCTTCTAAAGAAACCGAAGCCACTTGCACCGATATTTTATCACCCATGCGATACACAGTACGACTGTGCTCACCGACAAGGCAATGTTTAGCGCCATCGAAGTGGAAAAATTCATCACCCAGGTTAGCAATATGAACCAGGCCGTCTATTTGCAGGTCATCTAGGCGCACAAACAAGCCAAAATTAGTGACCGACGAGATAACCCCGCCAAAGTGCATGCCAACATGATCTTGCATATACTCGCACTTCAACCAATCAGCGACTTCACGAGTCGCATCATCAGCGCGGCGCTCGGTCATCGAGCACTGCTCACCGAGTTGATCCGCTTCATCATCGTTGTATTCATACTCACCACTGGTTTGCTGCCCTTGCGCTTTGAGTATGGCCTTGATAGCGCGATGCACGACCAGGTCGGGATAACGACGAATTGGCGAGGTAAAGTGCGCATAGGCAGGCAGTGCCAAACCAAAGTGACCAATGTTGTCAGGCTGATAAACGGCTTGCTTCATCGCTCGCAGCAACATCGTTTGAATCAGTCCCAACTCAGGGCGTTCGGCTAATTTGTCGATGGCAGCGGTAATCTCCGCTGGCTCGGGAGAATCCCCAAAGGGGTTCTCTATGCCTAGCTCACCCAGGAACTGGCGAAAGTGTCCAAGCTTCTCACTGTCCGGTTCATCATGCACACGATACAAGGCGCTGGCCTCGTGCTTTTCTAGTAACCGCGCCGCTGACACGTTCGCTAAAATCATGCATTCTTCGATAAGCTTATGGGCGTCGTTACGCACAACGGGTACTATAGACTCAATTTTGCGCTGCGCGTTAAACACAAACCGTGTTTCCAGGGTTTCAAATTCGATGGCGCCACGCTCCTGGCGCGCCGCTTTTAGCGCCATATACATCTGCTGTAAGTCTTGCAGATGACCCACTAGGGGCGCGTACTCTTCACGCAATTTTTCATCGCCTTCTAAAATTGCGTGCACCTTGGTGTAGGTAAGGCGGGCATGCGAGTTCATCAGTGCTTGATAAAAACGATAGCCTGAGAGCTTACCGGCTGCGGAGACGGTCATTTCCGCAACCATACACAGGCGGTCGACCTTAGGATTCAGTGAGCACAAGCCATTGGATAGTACCTTAGGGAGCATGGGAATAACTTGCTCGGGGAAGTACACTGAGTTACCGCGATTAATCGCTTCTTGATCTAAAGGGGAGCCTTTTTGCACGTAATGGGAGACATCAGCAATCGCCACCCATAGGCGCCAACCACCGGACTTTTTGCGCTCACAAAATACAGCGTCATCAAAATCTCGGGCGTCTTCGCCATCAATGGTGACCAAGGGCAAATGACGCAGGTCAACGCGCCCTTGCTTGTCTTGCTCTGCCACCTGTTCGCCTAAAGGAGCCACCTGCTCCTCAACCTCTTGTGGCCACTGATGAGGGATTTCGTGATTTCGCAGCGCCACCTCAATTTCCATACCCGGTGCTAAATGCTCACCGAGCACCTCTGTGACCTTGCCTACCGCATTCATGTGGCGGCTTGGGCTTTGGGTGATCTCAATTTGCACCATTTGGTTGTGGCGCGCACCTTTTTCTGCCCCAGGGACAATAATGATATCTTGCGTAATGCGTGGGTCTTCTGGCACAACCACGGCCATACCATGCTCAACAAAGTAACGGCCAATGATTGGCGCACGCTCGCCTTCAAGTACTTTCACAATGCGTGCTTCAACCTTGCCACCTTGGCCACGTGAGCCCGCTTTAGCTAACACCACATCGCCATGTAACACGGTGTTCATTTGGTGGCGAGCAATAAACCAGTCTTTAGGTTCACCTTCGACTTGCAAAAAACCAAAGCCATCACGGTGGCCAATGACCTTACCTTTGACTAAGCCACTGTCATCGGGAATAACGTAGCATTTGTGCTTATTGAAATGCAGCTGCCCTTCACGCTCCATGGCGCGCAGGCGGCGCTTAAAGGCAATTTGACGCTCACTGTCATATACATCCAGCTCGGAACAAAGTTGGCTGAAATTAGCAGGCTTAGCGCGTTTTTTAATGTGGTCGAGGATGAACTCGCGGCTGGGGACGGGGTTTTCGTATTTTTGCTGTTCTCTATCGAGGTATGGATCCTGTTTGGTCATTCAATAACTTATACGGTGACTTATGGTGTTATTTTAACCCATATCGGGAAAAGGCAACAGGTAAATACTGTTAAACTTTATTGATCAACGGGTAATCGTGCCCGTGCAACCACGCTATCGGGCATTTTTTGCGCCAATTTACTTAACTGCGCACCAATTTCCTTGTGTAGGTTGCGATCTGCAACTTGGGTATGAAACAGCCAGCGATAAGCATCTTCATAGTCGTGTGGACTGCCGTAGCCCTGATTAAACAGCTTTACTAAACGCATTTGCGCTGGCAGGTTGCCTTGTGCAGCGGCTTCACGCAAATACACGATAGCCATCGCTTTATCGGCCTGAACTAAGCGGCCAATATCATAGTAACGTCCCAGCTGCTCTAACGCCTCGGCTAAGCCCTGCTCAGCGGCTTGGCGCATGTAGTAAACACCTAAGTCCACATCTCTTTCGACACAAACATTGTAAGCAAGCATATCACCGTAGAGGAACTGATAACTGGGCAACTTCATTTTACTCGCGCGCGCGGCAATATCTTGCACAAGTTGGCAATCATCATCCTGCACCCGCTTTAAATGAGCGTTTTTACGTATCAACTTAACCAACTCATCCTGTGTATACAGCTGTACGGCCTCTAACGGCTCTGCCGCATGAGCTGTGGTGCTTAGCGCACTGGTCAGTAATAATATGGTTAACAAATGGCGCATGACGCTCCTTTGACGAATCAACTCTCTCATTAATCTATAGCAAAACCAGTGCCAAAATTGGTATATACAGGCACAAAAAAAGCTGCCGCAGCAGCTTTTTTTCACACCCTACGCTTATTCAGCAAATGGGTTGCGCACAATCATGGTTTCAACACGATCAGGGCCGGTTGAAATAATATCAACCGGAACACCGGTGATTTCTTCAACACGCTTGATATAGTCGATTGCCGCTTTAGGCAAGTCTTCAACACGAGTAACACCGAAGGTGTTATCGCTCCAGCCTGGCATTTCTTCATATACTGGCGTGACTTTTTCGTAGCCTTCAGCAGCAAGCGGTGTGACGTTAGTAACGGTGCCGTCTTCAAGCTGATAGCCAGTACAAATCTTAATAGTTTCTAGGCCATCAAGTACGTCCAGTTTGGTCATACAGAAGCCTGAGATGCTATTGATTTGTACCGCACGGCGCATGGCCACAGCATCAAACCAACCTGTACGGCGCAAACGGCCGGTCGTAGCACCAAACTCATGGCCTTTTTCGCCAAGGTGTTTACCTACTGGGTCTTGCTTATCAACGCCATCATAAAGCTCTGTCGGGAATGGACCTGAACCCACACGCGTAGTGTAAGCTTTAACAATACCCAACACATAATCTAGGTTCAGCGGGCCAAAACCAGCCCCTGTCGCTACCCCACCGGCGGTGGTGTTAGATGAAGTAACATATGGGTATGTACCGTGGTCGATATCCAGCAACGTGCCTTGTGCACCTTCGAACAGGATGTTGTCGCCTTTTTCACGGGTCTGATCCAATAGCTCAGTCACATCAACGACCATCGATTTCAGGATATCAGCCACAGCCATGGCATCATCAAATGTCTTTTGGAAGTCGACTGGCTCAACTTTGTAGTAGTTTTCTAAAGTGAAGTTGTGGTACTCAAGAATTTCGCGCAACTTATTGGCAAACTGCTCAGGGTTGAACAAGTCACCAACACGAAGACCACGGCGTGCAACCTTGTCTTCATACGCAGGACCAATACCACGGCCTGTGGTACCAATCGCTTTAGCGCCACGCGCCTTTTCACGTGCCATATCAAGCTCAACGTGATACGGCAGAATAAGCGGACACGCTTCAGAGATAAGCAGACGCTCGCGCACCGGCACGCCACGCTCTTCAAGCATGGTAATTTCTTTCATCAATGCGTCGGGGGCCAGAACTACGCCATTACCGATAACACATTTTACGTTGTCACGTAGCACACCCGACGGGATCAGGTGTAGAACTGTTTTCTCGCCATCAATCACCAAAGTGTGACCAGCATTGTGCCCACCTTGATAACGGACCACTAAAGATGCTTTATCTGTAAGGAGGTCTACGACCTTTCCTTTCCCCTCGTCACCCCACTGGGTGCCTAGTACAACGACGTTTTTACCCATTGCAAATTCACTTAGAAAAAATTAGGCGCAGATTTTATCAGAAAAGCCGGGGGCAGATCACCCCGTTTTGGTTATTTTTTCCGCTAATAGAAAATTCATTGCTAGCTCAGCAAGCTAGACGAGGTTAATAAGGTGGAATAGAAGCGCGCCAGTAAGGATTAAGATGATACCCACCACTTTCAAGGTGCGTTCATCACTGCCAGCTAGCTGCGCCATGTATGCACGCCACTTTTTTGGAAACAGTGCTGGGCCTAGCCCTTCAAAAATAAGCATAAGCGCAAAGGCGCTTACTAACAATTGCCAGCTCATTAGACTCTCTCAGTGACAAAAAAGCCCCGAGGCGATTGCTCTCGGGGCTATTACTGACTATAACGAGATTACTGTGGTTCTGCGTTCTTCATGTACTTGAAGAATTCACCATCAGGCTCAATCACCATCACGTCTTGCTTGTTTTTAAAGGTTTTCTTGTATGCATCTAAGCTACGCAAGAAACCAAAAAACTCAGGATCTTTGTTGTAAGCGTTGGCGTAGATTTTTGCCGCCTGTGCATCACCCTGACCACGTACAGAACGGGCATTACGCTCAGCATCGGCGAGCATAACCGTCACCCGACGGTCCACTGAGGCACGGATTTCTTCCGCTTTCTCTTGACCTTCAGAACGGTGCTCTTTCGCTACAGCGGTACGCTCAGCACGCATACGTTGGTAAATAGAATTACTCACCTCGTCTGGCAGGTTAATTTGTTTAACCCGTACGTCGAGGACTTCAATTCCGAGCTCGCGAGCGCTTTCAGAGGCTTGAACCAAGGCTTCTTCCATTAACTCACTACGCTCACCAGAAACAATTTCTTTGATCGTGCGCGCACCGAAGTTGGTACGAAGGCCATTGTTTACTTTTTGCTTTAGTAGTGTTTCAGCGTAATTTTTATCGCCACGGGTACGTAGGTAAAAATCACTGAAGTTTTGTACTCGCCACTTCACGTAAGAATCAACGATAAGGTCTTTTTTCTCACTGGTTACGAAGCGATCCGGGGTTCCGTCTAAGGTTTGAATACGCGCATCGAGCTTACGCACTTGCGCCACGAAAGGCACCTTAAAGTGCAAGCCTGGCTCATACACCACAGCGTTGTCGGTATCGTCTTTTTGTACTTTAGAGAATAACAACACAATAGCGCGCTGCCCTTCTGGTACTACAAACACCGAAGAAAACGAAAGTACTACTGCAGCAATAATGAGGATTATACTAAAATTTCTCACTGCTATCTTCCTCCGTTAAAGCGGTCTTTAGAGAAACGATCATTGCCAGAATTTACTTGGCTGTTACGCGATGCATTGGCACCTAACTTGTTACGTAAGTCTTGAATGCTATTAGCGCTAGGCAAGGTGATTTTTTGCCCTGACTGATGCTTATCTAGCAGCTTGTCCAGCGGTAGATACATCATGTTGTTACCACCTTCGACATCAACAAGCACCTTCGTGCTGCTGCCTAGTACTTGCTCCATAGTCTCTAGATACAAGCGTTGGCGGGTCACATCTTTCGCTGCTGCATATTCAGGCAATAGCTTTTCAAAACGAGCCACCTCACCTTGTGCTTCCAAGGTAACGCGTTCACGGTAGCCCTCAGCTTCTTGGGTCATACGCGTTACTTGACCACGGGCACGTGGCTCAATTTCACGGGCATACGCCTCAGCTTCGCGGATAAAGCGCTCTTCATCCTCTTGCGCAGCGATAGCATCATCGAACGCATCTTTTACTTCAGCAGGTGGGCGTGAGTCTTTAAAGTTCACGTCGGTCACTATCAGGCCAAGGTTATATGGTTCGATAATGTCGTTTAGCTCATCCCAGGTATTTTGACGCACAATTTCACGACCTGTGGTCAGTACTTGGTCCATTTGCGAATGGCCCACAACATAACGTAGAGCACTGTCCAATGCCTGCTGCAGGCTGTGATCAGCGTCAGTTACACTGTACTTGTATAGATAAGGGTCAACCACACGGTACTGTACTTCAAACTCAACGCTCACGACGTTTTCATCTTCGGTGAGCATAAAACCGGAAGCAGACAGCGAACGCACTGCCTCAATATCAACAGGGATAACACGCTCGATAAAGGTCGCTTTCCAGCGTAAACCGGGCTGTGCAATACGGTCAAACTTACCGAATTGTAGTACCACACCTCGCTCGGCTTCTTTGACGGTGTAGAAGCCACTTAGGCCCCAGATGATCGCAGCAATTACCAGCACGATAAGCAATCCAACGCCGCCTAAACCGCCGTTTTTATTGTTACCGCCTCCTTTTTTACCACCAAACAAGCCACCAAACTTATCGCTGTACTTTTTCAGTACTTCGTCTAAATCTGGCGGTCCTTGGTCACGACCACCTTTATTGTTCCAAGGATCTTTGTCGTTGCCATTGTTACCCGGCTCGTTCCAGGCCATAGCCATACTCCATAGTTATCAATGTTTGTTGCTAGGGGTAATGCTATCGCAGCATTACCGTTGTTGTCATACTTAGTCGACAGATTTATGCCCCCAAGTTGACGCAAGAAAATCATGGTTGACGCTACTTTAGCGCATTTTCATGCACTACGTAAGATAGCCATCAATTTGTTCACCAATTTCCTTTTTCAATTTATTCCATTCGCTCATTGGTACGTTAACGCTAAGCAGCCAGTTTCCTTGCTCATCGAAGTCCTCTGAGCTAATGCTATTGAGATTGTATAACGCGCCGCGCAGCCGCCCTTGTGAAGGGGGCACACGCAAGTCGGCATTGAGCATTTGCTTCGCGAGTAACTCACTAATAGCCTGCTTCAGTAGCTCCATTCCTTGACCTTGCTGCGCCGATAGCCAAACTCGCATCGGTTTGCCTTCATCATCGCGGTCAATGCGCGCCTCAACGTCTTCAAGCTGGTCAATCTTATTGTAGATGAGTAGCTGCGGTATTTCGTTCGCCTCAATCTCTTCTAGTACTTCTTGTACCTGCTCTATATTCTCTTTACGACGCGAGTCTGCCGCATCGATTACATGCAGCTGTAAATCGGCTTCACGGGTCTCGGTCAGCGTCGCTTTAAAGGCCGCGACTAAGTCATGCGGTAAGTGGCGGATAAAACCTACGGTATCGGCCAAAATAACACTACCGATGTCTGGCACTTCAAGCTTTCTAAGTGTTGGGTCTAAGGTCGCGAACAGTTGATCCGCAGCATATACCTCAGACTCGGTAATGCGATTGAACAACGTTGATTTCCCAGCGTTAGTGTAGCCAACCAGAGAGACACTCGGGATTTCGTTGCGGTTACGTGCACGACGCCCCTGCTCGCGCTGTTTAGCGACCTTATCTAAACGCTTTAAAATACTTTTAATGCGCCCTCGTAATAGCCGTCTATCGGTCTCCAGTTGCGTCTCACCGGGGCCGCGTAAGCCAATACCGCCCTTTTGTCTTTCTAAGTGCGTCCACCCACGTATTAAACGGGTGGAGATGTGCCGTAGCTGCGCCAATTCAACTTGTAATTTACCCTCGTGGGTGCGGGCGCGTTGAGCAAAAATATCAAGGATAAGTGCAGTTCTGTCGAGCACACGACATTGACACAACTTTTCCAAGTTGCGCTCTTGTGATGGGCTTAATTCGTGGTTGAATATAATGACATCTGCGTTGTGGGATTTGACAATCTCAGCTATCTCTTCTGCCTTCCCCGTGCCGACGAAAAGCTTCGGGTGTGGTGCCTGGCGACTGCCTTGCACAACCGCCAGACTGCTAACACCTGCAGAAGATACCAACATTTCCAACTCATGAAGATCTTCTCTATCGCCTTCATGGGGAAATTCGATGTGAACTAAGACTGCCTGTTCGCCGGCTTCATAACGGTCAAACAAGCATTATGCTCCTACTGATTTAATAATTCCCTTCTTCTGACTCCGGTGCGTCGAGTCCTTGCGCACCATGAAAATTCACTGCTCGGGCTGGCACAACAGTGGAAATTGCGTGCTTATACACCATCTGATTTACAGTGTTCTCTAACAAAATGACAAATTGGTCGAAAGACTGAATCTTGCCTTGCAGTTTTATGCCGTTAACTAAAAAAATTGAAACAGGAATACGCTCACGACGTAGCGCATTCAAAAATGGGTCTTGTAACGATTGGCCTTTTGCCATTGTTATTTTCCTTCGTTTTAGGTGTTATTATGTATCTAGTTTAGGACTGACTCTAAAGAAAAAAACGTCCCAATAATACTAGCTTAGCGAACTTACTATACGTTGCAAGTTTTCTTGGTCCCCGCTTTCAAGCCACGTTAGGTTCTGCCAACCTCGAAGCCAGGTTAACTGCCTTTTCGCCAACTGACGCGTAGCAGCTACTCCACGAAAAACCATTTCATCATAATCAATTTCACCCGCGATGTAATCCCACATTTGTCTATACCCTACGCAACGAATAGAAGGCAGATCCGGGTGCAAATCCTTCCTGTTATATAGGGACAAAACTTCGTTTTCAAACCCCTGCTCGAGCATTATTTGGAATCTTTTCTCTATACGCTGGTGCAAAACGCGACGATCGCTTGGCGCAATAGCAAATTGATGAACAGGAAACCCTAAGGATTGTGCCTTAGTTTGCTGTAGTTCAGTCATGCTCTTACCACTGATACGGTATACCTCTAAGGCGCGATTAATTCGCTGTGAATCATTGGCGTTAATTTTCGCCGCTGCCTGCGGGTCCACCTGTTGTAACTGCTGATGTAGCGCCGGCCATCCATGCTCTTTTGCTTCGACTTCGAGGGCAGCTCGAATGTCTGTATCAGCTTCAGGTAGTGGCGATAGCCCTTCGAGCAAGCCTTTGAAATACATCATAGTACCACCTACTAACAAGGGTACTTTGCCTTGATTGTGTAGCTGTTCGATGTGCGCCAGGGCGTCGCGGCGAAAGTCAGCCATGGAGTAGCTCTGTGCTGGGTCAACAATGTCAATAAGTCGATGGGGTGCTAACGCACGCTCTTGCGCATCAGGTTTGGCGGTGCCGATGTCCATCCCTTTATACACCAAGGCGGAATCGACGCTGATCACTTCGGTATCGAAGTGTTGGCATAAATCAATGGCTAAGGCGGTTTTTCCTGAGGCGGTAGGCCCCATTAAACAGATAACGGGCAATGAACTCACAAGGCTTAAACACTTAATTGACTGACGTATTGGGATAGCTCTATTTTAACGGCTTTTTGCTGTAATTGCTGAACAATTTCTGGAGTATTCTGTAACTGTGTCTGCCAAGTTGCAAAGTCATTACCATTGAAATAATTACTCGGCGTAGATGCCGCAAGCCACATGAGAAAGTCCTGCTGTGAACTTTCAGCCGTCAACTGCGCGCTGAGTATCTGTTCAATCACTCGCTTGGCATCGCTGGCATATAAGCTGCTGGGTAGACGCTTTACCATGGCAAATTGTTTTTCAAGCTGGATATCGAACCCTAACACCGAGAGCCAGGATTGCAGTCCCTGCAAACACGCCAACTCCTTATCTTGCAAGGCCACACGCACAGGCAACAACAATGCGCGACTACTTAGCTGCGCTTCAGCTTCGAGTTGCTGCTGCCAAGCCAGCGGTAACACCTGACGCCAGTGGCTAAGGTGCAACTTCCCTTGCACACTCACTGCACAGTGGCCATCTGTTAAGGGCAAAAGTGACACACTCTCAGCGGCTAACTGCAGCGCAGGGGCTGACTCAGCCACATGATTAAACTCATGAGCCTGTACTTCACTGATCCCTTGATAAAACTGATTCGCTTGAGCAATACGTTGGGCATCAACAGGGTGCGCACGCGTGCTCGCTGGCGCTGAGTCTCGATAGCTTGCACCAGAGCGACTAGCCGTTCCCATAAACTGCCCAGTTTGCTGATTATCAGGACTAGGACGCAATTGCGACTTGGGGTAAGCAGGACTGTCACTGTGAGCTGCGGTTGCTGGAGGTATCGAGGGTTGCGGTATGAGTGTTTGCTCACTAGCCACCAGCTGTTGCACCGCCTGTAAAATAAAGTCATGGACTAATCGCGCCTGATGGAAGCGCACCTCATGCTTGGCCGGATGCACGTTAACATCAACCTGGCGGGGGTCGACTTCTAGATAAAGTACAAATGCCGGCACTTGCGCTTGTTGGGTATGTTCTTCAAAGGCTTGGCGAATAGCGTGTAAAATCAATTTGTCGCGCATCATGCGGCCATTAACATAGGTATACTGCGGCTCTGTTTGCGTGTGCTGAGGCATAATCCAGCCATGCAAATACAGCCCTTGGTCACCACTTTGTAAATGCATACCCTGGCTGGCAAAGCCTTTGCCCGCGACCTGAGCAATACGCTTTACTGCACCCGCGTCGTCGGCCGACACTGGCCGATATTGGCGCACTACTTTAGCGTTGTGGGTTAAGGTAATGGCAATATCGAAGCGGCTTAAGGCAATGCGTTTTAGCAGCTCATCAATATGGTTGAACTCAGTTTTTTCGGTTCGTAAGAATTTGCGCCGTGCGGGGGTATTGAAAAATAAGTCTTTTACTTCAATGGTGGTGCCATCAGGATGCGCTGTTGGTTGCACCTGCACGGCCATATCGCGTCCCTCAGCAAAGGCTTGCCAAGCTTCATTTTGCTGGGCAGGCTTAGACTTCAACGTTAATCGCGATACCGAGCTTATGGAAGCCAGCGCCTCGCCACGAAAGCCCAAGGAGTTAATACATTCTAAATCATCCAGTGTTTTTAATTTACTGGTAGCATGGCGTGAGAGCGCGAGGGTAAGCTCATCTTTGACAATACCCGAACCATTGTCGGTAATGCGGATCAGTTTATGGCCGCCGCGTTCAATATCAACGCGAATACGTGTCGCTCCCGCATCTAAGCTGTTTTCAACCAACTCTTTCACTACAGAAGCGGGACGCTCAACTACTTCACCGGCAGCGATTTGGTTAGCTAATCGCGCCGGTAATATCGCTATACTCATATACGCTCGTTAGGTATTAGGAATGGTTAACACTTGGCCAATATAGACAGTGTCTGTTTTTAGCTTATTGACGCGTTTAATAGCCCCGACAGAGACGCCATAACGACTGGCCACGACACTTAACGATTCACCGCGACGAATTTTATGTCGTGTTGGGTTTTGTGCCTTAATCGTTGCAAATAGCGAGTCATCAGGGGGGTTATTACGGTAATAACCACGAATTGATCTGAACACCGCTTTCGCTAGTTTTTCTTGGTGCGCCGCTGTTTTCAGCAACCGCTCTTCTTGAGGATTGGATATAAACCCCGTTTCCACCAAGATAGAGGGAATATCTGGCGATTTCAGCACTGCTAAACTCGCCGCTTGCGGATAGCGTTTATGCATTTTCGCCACTTTTCGTAATTCTTTGATGGCCTCTTCAGCCACTTTAAAGCCGGTTTTCATGGAGTGATCCATGGACATGTCGAGTAGCGTCTGCGCTAAATACTTTTCGCTGGCCGTGTCGCGAATGGCATCCGCAGCCCCCCCAAGTAATTCAGAGTGCTTTTCCCTATCCTCAATCCATTTACCTATTTCTGAATTAGCCCGGCGCAGAGACAAGACCCACACCGACGCTCCTCGCGGCTGTGGGCTGGTAAAGGCATCAGCGTGAATTGACACTAAAAAGTCAGCTTTGCGTTTGCGCGCTTTGGTGCTGCGGTTATTGAGTTTGACGTAATAATCTCCGCTGCGCACCATATAGGCTTGCATGCCCCGCTCGGCATTAATCAATCGCTCTAAGCGTTTAGCTACTTGCAACGTGATGTCTTTCTCATAGGTGCCGCTTGGACCTATAGAGCCGGGGTCTTCACCGCCGTGACCCGCATCGATCGCGATAACAATGTCACGATTGGTTTCTAATACTCTATTTTTTGGTATGTTTTGGGCTTGTTGACCGTCACTTTTATCGTAAAGGTCAATGACTAATCGGTCTTTATACGGCCCGGTAGGAGCCAAAGAAAAAATAACCGGCTTAGTGGCTTTGAGTAACTCAAACACCACTCGCGTAGAACCCGACTTTTTCGGCGTGCTAGGACGGATTTTATCAACAATTTGGTGCTTCTTTTCAATTGCCGGGTAGTCTTTACGGTGCGCAGTATTATTGATATCAACGACTAGGCGTAATGGATTCTTCAGCATGAAATAGCTGAAGTCTGGCTTTTCTTGCATATCAAACACCACCCGCGTGCTATCGGGTGATGGCCATACACGCACGTTTTCTATGGTGTTTTTAGCTGCCGCCACTGTTGCCCATACGAGCAACATGGCGCACAAGGTTGCCTTGCTTGCGGTTATGATTATTTTAAGCATTGCCTTTTAACTTTGTTACTACATCAGCGCCACGCTCAGATTTTGCGTCGATACTGATCTCACGCGCTTCCCCTGTATACTCTAGCGTGATTTCTAAATCAGCGCGAGGAATTACCCCCTCACCTTTACTAGGCCACTCCAAAATACACACCGCGCGGTTATCGAAATAATCCCGAATGCCCATGAATTCGAGCTCTTCTGGGTCAGCTAATCGATATAAATCAAAATGATATACTTTGACCTGCGCTAGCTCATAAGGTTCAACTAAGGTATAAGTTGGACTCTTAACCTTACCTTTATGACCCAGCCCTTGCACGATTCCACGCGTGAGCGTGGTTTTCCCCGCCCCTAAGTCACCGTACATATAGATCACCGCACCGTCAGCGATGAGTGGAGCTAGTTGCGCCCCGAATGCGACGGTTGCTTGCTCATCCGCTAAATATTGGTCAAACCGCATGGTCATTATTGCTTACCCTATTAAAGCTCGTACTACTGGAAATAAATCACTGGCGAGCAACCCTTTGCTGCCCTCACTGCTTGCTTGCTGGGCTGCTAAGCCGTGCACATAAGCCCCCACACAGGCACTGTCATGTGGGCTAACGCCCTGCGCTAGCAACGCGCCAATTATACCAGATAATACATCACCCATGCCGCCACTCGCTAGTGCGTTACTGCCACTGCTGTTAATTGTTAATTTATCAGCGCTACAAATAAGTGTACCCGGACCTTTCAATAGTGCTGTTGCTTGGTATGAACGCGCCAACTCCTGCACCTTGGCAAAGCGATTGGCTTCCACCTCAGTAACGGAGCTTTGCAATAATCGCGCAGCCTCTTTGGGGTGCGGCGTCAAAACACAATCAGTGAGTCGCTGTGGATTCTGTGCCAATAGGTTTAATGCATCCGCATCCAGCACTTTTAATCGTTTATGTTCATAGCCAAGAACCGTGCTGAGCATCTGTTGCGCCCACTGACATTGCCCTAATCCAGGTCCAATAACGACGACGTTGGCTTTTTCCAATAGTGCTGTGAGTTGCTGAGCAGTTGTTACCCCGTGAACCATAAGCTCATAGCAACCTTGGCTTATGGTTTGCACATTCTCTGGATGGGTCGCCACACTCACCAAACCGGCCCCTGTTCGTAGTGCCGCTTCACTGGCTAATCGCGCTGCGCCCGCCATTCCTAGCCCCCCTGCGACAACTAAGACATGACCGGCATTGTTTTTGTGACTGCCTTGGCCTCGAACTGGCCGCTTGCGCATCATCGATGCATGATCATTCAAGCAAGCCACTGCACTACATTGGCGGTAAAAAGCCTGTTCTATTGCCAATGGCGCAAACCATAAGTGACCACATTGGGTTTTAGCTCGACCGCTCAATAGACCCTGTTTTAGGGCAATAAACGTCAGTGTATGGTGGGCATTAAAGGCATTATTATGTACCTGCGCACTGTGAGCATCGACCCCGCTGGGGACGTCAATGGCGATACGCATCACCTTAGCGGCATTCACTTTCGCCAATACATCAGCAATAGGCTCCGGCAAAGCACGATTAAGGCCAATGCCAAAGATAGCATCCACCACTATATGATAATGATGTAGACTTGGGTCCTGAACACACTCCCCACCGCTTTGTTTAAAGCGCTCATACATGGTTGCGGCATCTCCCTTTAGAGTATGCACAGCGACCAGCGGCCAGACCTTAACATCATAGCCTTGTTGGCGTAATTCAGTGGCGACCACAAAGCCATCACCGGCGTTGTTACCGCCTCCACTAAGCACAATAACGCGTTTTTTTTTGTCGTAGTGTTGTTGTATCCAATGAGCCACGGTGCTGCCCGCTCGGTGCATTAGCTCCAGCATACTCACTCCGCTGTGCTTGGCAGCGGCACCTTCATATTGCTGCAATTGTTGGGGAGTAAATACCTGCTGTGGTAAATTAGTACTGTAATGACTATCCATGGTTTTCACTTTTGCCGAATAACACCATTAATTATCCTGAACTAGCACAGCAAATTAAGCAATGGGCGAGCGAGCTTGGCTTTGCCGATGCAGCTATTTGTGACATAGATCTCAGTGCTCATGAAGCACAATTACAACGTTGGCTTGAGCTTGGCTATCATGGCGAAATGAACTTTATGGCCGAGCATGGCACCAAGCGGTCGCGCCCAGACGAACTGGTACCGGGTACCCAGCGCATCATCGCGTTAAAGATGCACTATTTACCCCCAGACGCGGGCTTTGCCCGCACCCTGAAAAATCCTCAGTTGGCTTATATCAGCCGTTACGCTCTGGGCCGCGATTATCACAAGCTGATGCGTAACCGTATAAAGAAGCTCGGCCAGCGTATTGCACAAGTTGCTGAAGGTTTGGGGTTTCGCCCTTTTGTTGACTCCGCCCCGGTGCTCGAGCGCCAGCTTGCGGCGAAGGCTGGCTTAGGCTTTACCGGAAAGCATAGCTTATTGATAGACAAACAAGCGGGGTCATGGTTTTTCCTCGGGGAGCTGTTTGTGGATATTCCGCTGCCAGTTGATGACCCTGACACCCGACAAGCCACCCAAGGAGAGTGCGGCAGTTGCGTCGCATGCATGACCATGTGCCCCACTGGGGCTATCGTTGAGCCCTATGTGATTGATGCGCGAAAATGTATTTCCTATTTAACCATTGAGCTTAAAGGCGCTATTCCTGAGCAATACCGAACAGCGATGGGCAACCGTATTTATGGCTGTGACGACTGCCAGTTAATTTGCCCATGGAACCGTTATGGCGAGATCACCGCAGAGTCTGACTTCCATGCCCGCGCCCAGCTTAAAGATCAGCCACTATTGACGCTATTTAGCTGGGATGAAGAGACGTTTTTAACTAATACCGAAGGCAGCCCCATCCGTCGTATTGGCCACCAACGCTGGCTTCGTAATATTGCCATTGCCTTAGGTAACGCGCCCTACGATAGCGCTATTGTTGAGGCGTTAATGGCTAGGTTGAAAGGGGCTAGTGACTTGGTTGCAGAGCATATTCATTGGGCACTTGCGCAGCAACAACAAAAGCGTGAGGCATTGAGCGTGACAGTTACGGCACACACAAAGAAAACTCAGCGATTGATCCGCGCCGTACAAAAAGGGCTTCCCAGAGACGCAGAGTAATCTCAGAGCGCTCACTTTTTACCACCTTAGTTGAGCAATTTAGCGAGATCTTGCTCGATGCGAGAGAATGCCGCCTGCAAGTTCTCCACCGACTCCTCTCGGGCCACCGAGCGTTGGATGGTGTCGTCTACCTTTTGATAGATAAAGGCTTCTTGGTCATCGTCTAAGCCCATAGTGGGAATACGCTCCTCAAGCTCCTCTTGTAACGCGCGAAACACTTTTTCATTATCGCTGCGCGTTTGATTCACCGCACTGATGAGTTCACGGAATTGTGCTTCAATACGCGATACCGCCTCCCCCAACTGCGCTTGGCGCTTTTGCAGCGCTTGTTTGGTCATAATGGCGGTGAGTTGCTGCTCAGTCACACTGACTAGAAAACATACATGATCGCGAATGCGACCATGCTTCTCGGGTTCTTTCTCTGGCATATTCAGGATCAGTAAGCTCACTTTCTCATAGTTCACCAACAATCGCTGCGAGAACTCGTGTAAGCGCCCCCGGGTTTTTAGCATGTCAAAAAGCTCAACAACAATGGGGGAGCACCCTCCACTTAATGAGAAGTGCTGTACGCCGTCATCCAATCGCAACTCAGCATTACTCTGTAAGCCAAAACGATTTAAACAGCTGAGCAGTTCTTTGCCTAACTCTTGGGGCTCCCAAATTTGCCCAATACGCTCAACAAAGTTGACGATTTCGCCCATTTCGCTGCTATTAGCCATAGCGTTAAAAGCGGTGGATGTGGCATCGTCAACTTGCTTTTGTAGGTCTTCTTGCTCATCAAGATACCCTTTGAGCTTCATCAATTTTGATTTGAGTTCATCGTGACTGAAAGGTTTAACAATGTAGTCCTCTGCGCCTACAGCGTAACCCTCCATGCGCTCTTCTACCGTGCCCCGCGCAGATACAAACATGACCACAATATCTTCGGTTTCTGGGTTCGCTTTAAGTTGGCGACAAACATCATAGCCGTTCATATCTGGCATACTGACATCAAGCAAAATAATATCCGGCTTAAACTCCCCCACCACCGCGAGGCAGGCTGGCCCACTGTCTACCATTTTCAGCTCAAACCCTTGATCATCGAGAATTTCTTCAATGATTTCTAGATTATATTCTTCGTCATCTACTGCTAATACCCGTTGCACTGTCATCGTATTGACCTTCCCTTATTCAAGCTTGTTATTCTACCGGCTTATGCGGCGGCGCCTGAGTTTCTTGTGCTTGCTGAACTTTTGGCAAGCTTATTTCTATAATAGTGCCTCCTTTAGGATTTTGCTTAGCATGAATGCGGCCATGATGCAGCGCCACAAACTCACGGCATATCGCCAATCCTAAACCTGTTCCCCCGGCCCCTCGATTGGTTTGGCTACTTTGGGAGAATTTATCAAAGACATGTTCTAGCTCGTTTTCTGGGATACCCACTCCATGATCAACCACTTGAATTGCCAAGTTGTCACTATCCTCATGTAAGTAAATGTCTATGTCACTTCCCTCGGTGCTAAATTTAAGCGCATTTCCTAAGAGATTAGTTACTACTTGAGTTATTTGCGCACCATCGCAGTCAATGTGACTATTCACATCGTTATCATGGAGTTTTATGTTGATGTGTTTTTCCATCGCCGTGCCAGACACATCCGTAATGCTCGATTCAATCAACTTACAAACATCAGCTCGGCTCGGGCAAAAAGGAAATTTGCCAACGTCTAATTTCGACAAATCAAGTAAGTTATTAAGTAATGACAGTAAGCGCTCACCGCTGGTATGAATACGGTTGAGATACTTGCTTAACTTATCAATGGGCGTTTCGCCATTGCTCAACTTGTCGAGCCCAAATCGCGAAAAGCTGAGTATTGAATGCATCGGGGTGCGCAGTTCGTGGGACATATTGGCCAGGAACTCTGATTTACTGCGGTTTGCGGCTTCCGCCTGGTCTTTTGCTAACTTCAGCTCCCGAGTGCGCTCCTTGACGCGGATTTCGAGCTCATCTCGCGCCTCTTCAAGTAATACTTGGCGCTCTTTTAGGTTAGTCACATTTTTAAAGATTACGGCGTAGGCAATCGCACCGTGATAGTCAATTTCACTAAAGGAGCCGACCATAGGGATCAGCCCACGCTTCGAGGTTTGCACTTCAAGCTCACAGCTATGTTGGTTTAAGCTTGTTGTCGAACGCATCGTTTGCAGTAAAGTTTGCTCTGAGCTTGAGCTCAAAAATTGAAACAAGGTATGCTTTGCGAGCTCAGTTTGATTTAAGTTCAGTAACTTCGCCGCTGCATCATTGGCGTCAATCAAGCTGCCATTACGGGCAAACAAAATGACTGCGTCAGGGGTGTTTTTGAATACTACGCGTAACAAACTGTCTTTTTCAATGAGCGCATCGACGGTGTCTTGTAACCGCTCAAGTAGCTGCGCGTTGTTACGTTTGAGGAGCTCTGTCTGCCATGCTTTATGCACCGATTTAAGGACAATACTTTGATCCGCTGGCAGCTCAATGACATCATCCACACCGCTGCGGATCACCTCCAGTAAATTTGCTTTATCTCCTTGGTTTATAAGCAAGATACAACGGCAATGTGATTGTATCCTCTTAACTTGTAAATACACATCACTGCCACTATCCCCTTGCACTTGGTAATGACAGAGCAAAATATCGATATGTGTTCCGTTGGCAATTTCCAACGCCTGAGTAAGAGAGTGAGCTCCTAGTACACTAATGTGCGCGCCTGTCAGCCACTGCTGGATATGTGCCTGGCTATCTTGCGGACTCACATGAAGCACTTGCGGCAAGGCGATCGACTGCGGTCCGTCAATCTCTAAAATGCTTTCTAAAAGCGCACTGATTTCTTTGTTTTCGTAAAAGGGATAAATAACTTGAGCTTGTATAAACAGCTTATTAAGCTCGGCGAAGCTTGCAAATACTTCACCTTGTTCAGCCTTAGGCGCCAACAGCGCGACATTACAGCCGCTGAGGGCTTGTTTGAGGTCACAAGCAAGCGCCATAGGAATGCCATGGGCAAGGATATACATATCATAGTCACTGGGCTCAATGGCCTCTAAATTAGCAAAGTGCAGCAGCTCGACCTCACAATCGAGCAGCTCTAGCAGTACCTTAATGCGCATAGCAAGTACTGTTGTCGCATCTATGATCAATATCCGTCGCTTCACCATGCTTTCACCAAGCCCTCTACCCTAGTTTAAACGTAGACGTACTTTTGCCTAGTTGGCAACTTTATATTCAACTTAAGCCATTGAACCTAAAGAGGAAACGCTTAGGTTTTCAAACGACTCAGTTGCGAATCTTGCTCTTCAACCAAGGCAATAAGCTCTTTCGATCCCGACCCTGTTTGCTGAGCCAAGTCGGCCAGGTGCGAGGCAGCATCGGAAATGAGCGTCAAATTACGATTGATTTCTTCAGTGACCGAGCTTTGCTCCTCAGCAGCTGTGGCTATGTGAGTCACTTGATTGGTAATTTCATTCACTTTTTCGACCACTTCATGAAGCGCATCAAACGCGGATGAAGTTTGCGATACAGCGGTATCGGCGCGTGAGACACCCTGCTCTATGATGGTTGATGCACTGCCCACTTCTTGCTGCAAGCGGGTAATGAGCTCGCTGATGTCGTCTGTGGAAGCACGTGTTTTCGACGCCAGTGCACGAACTTCGTCAGCCACCACAGCAAAGCCTCGTCCTTGTTCACCCGCTCGAGCCGCTTCGATAGCAGCATTCAGTGCAAGCAGATTCGTTTGCTCGGCAATGGTGCGGATCACATCGAGTATCTGGTTAATGTCATTACTGCGTGAAGCGACCTTACCTACCGCCACATTGGCATCATTGATCTCCGTAGACATGGTTTGTACTTGGTCAACAGCTTGCGACAAACTGTGCTCACTGGCTTGCACTAATTTATTAATTTCTTCCGTTTGTTGTGCTGATTGCTCTGAGGCGCGGGCCACTTCCAACGCCGTGGAGCTCATTTCGTTCATTGCCGTCACCACACTCTCAATTTCAGCAAACTGTTTCTCTACATTTTCTTGGGTTTGTGTGGCCACTTGTGAGGCACTGTCGGCCTGCTCCATGGTTTGTGATGAGAGTTGCTTAAGCTGAGAGATAAGAGTACGTAATTTGTCGATAAAGGCATTAAAACCGCTCCCCAAAGCGATAAGTTCGGCGTGCGTATCGACATTCAGCGACTGTGTTAAATCTCCCTCGGCGCTGGCCAAGTTTTCCATACGCATACGAATGGCATCAATAGGGCCTACAATGGTTCGGGTAAGCCAGTACATCATGGTCGCAGCGCCTGCAAGTACCACAATGGCAACGATAATAAGTACTGACTTCAGCGCATCAGCATTATCTTCCAAGTTCTGCTGTAACTCTTGAGCGCCCGCCATAGCCAGTGACTCAGGTACTTCGACGACCAAACGCCAAGTAGAGTCGGCTAGTTTTACATCCAGGGGGTAATTAACAACGAATGTGTCATCCACCAGCTCAACGCTTGCTGTGCTGCTCTTTATAGCCGCCATCAGTGGTTTATCCACCACCTCAGCAAATGGTTTTCCTAACTGTTCGGTGTAATGGCTACTGCCCACCACCAAGCCCATTGAGCTGATTAGCGACACCTTGCTTTGGCCTTGATAGAGGTTCGCCGAGAGCTGCTCAGTGATTTTCTGAAAAATAGGTAGGTTTAAATCAACCCCGGCTACGCCTAAAAAACGTCCTTGGTGAACGATGGGAGCGGTCAGCGAGGTCATCATCTCGGAATACCCTGGCGAAATCTCATAAAGATAGGGCTCCATTAAACAGGGTTTGAGTGTATCTTTCGCACATAGATACCATTCGGCCTCGCGCAGCCCCATATCATTGATAGTATCGACATGCTTTTCGCTTGCATCTTCCACCACTTGTTGTTCAATAGAGCCGTCTTCATTGCGGATCATGTAAATCTCTAAAGAACCATGTCCGGGTACGGAGTGCTGGTGGCCGCTGGTAAATTGATTATCTAAACCATCATAAGCGTTATCTTCAAACTGCGTGTAAATGGATGATACCAGTTCATTTTGAGCCAATACCGCTCGGTCTATTTGCTCGACTGCACTTCGATCCAAAGGCTGATTTTTGGTGCGCCCAAGGATCCCAGCTAGGGTATAAGGAATTCGATAGGCTTCATTGATAAAACCGAGGATTTTCTCACCATCTAAGCCGGCCTTAGCCAACAGCTTATCCTCAACCTCTTGGCGCACAAGCACCCTGGATTCACTGGAAACGGCGCTATTACTTTGCTCCAACTGCCACCATAAAATACCAATAAGCAGCAATACAGTGACCAATAAGGCACCACAACTAGCAAGTAAGAGTTTTTTAGCAAGGGACTGATTTCGCATTACTTCTTTACCTTTTGAACGAACCTGAGATAAAGCTTAGTCGAGCCAGCCAAAATAGGAAACCGCCATCACGAGGTGATGCACAAAAGAGCACCAAAATACATGCAGTCATGGCCACTGCGGTTTAATACATCAACAATGCCAGCTTGGCTGCATGCTTTATACGCGATACATGTGGGAATAAAACTGAGTTTTGAGAGTGTTCAGTGAATTGGAGCGGCACACGAGGTTCGAACTCGTGACCTCAACCTTGGCAAGGTTGCGCTCTACCAGCTGAGCTAGTGCCGCTTCATAGTTTGCTCGGGGTTGCGCAGCTGAGCTTGGGCTGCAAACTGTTAGTAACAACAGTAAAAGTTTGGAGCGGCACACGAGGTTCGAACTCGTGACCTCAACCTTGGCAAGGTTGCGCTCTACCAGCTGAGCTAGTGCCGCTTCATAATTTGCTCTGGATTGTGCAGCTGAGCTTGGGCTGCAAACTGTTAGCAACAACAGTAAAAGTTTGGAGCGGCACACGAGGTTCGAACTCGTGACCTCAACCTTGGCAAGGTTGCGCTCTACCAGCTGAGCTAGTGCCGCTTCATATGCAACAGCGAGACTGCTACACAGCGCTTAGTTTAAGCACACCGACTAGTGCGGGGTGTTCGTCTTAAGCGGGGCAGGATTTTACAAGAATACCTTGTCTTTGCAAGCCCTTTTTTGCTGTTTTTTTAAATTTTGAACACTTCTGTACGATAAACCTGCAATTCCATAATTGAGTCTTTGATATCGTCCAATGCTAAGTGCGAGCCCTTTTTCTCAACTTTATCCAATACCTCAGGCTGCCAACGTCGGGCCAACTCTTTAATGGTACTGACATCGATGTTGCGGTAATGGAAGAAATTATCGAGCTCAGGCATGTAACGCACTAGAAAGCGACGGTCTTGACCAATGGAGTTCCCACATAAAGGCGATGCGCCTGCGGGGACCCACTGCTCTAAAAACGCCAAAGTCTCAGCCATGGCTTGATGCTCGCTAACCTCGCTTTGTTGGCAGCGTTTAGTCAATCCCGATTTACCATGTTGGTTAGTACACCACGCGTCCATACTGTTGAGTAACTCGTCGCTTTGGTGAATAGCAATCACTGGGCCCTGAGCGAGGATGTTTAACTCGCTGTCGGTAACAATGGTGGCAATTTCCATAATGCGGTCGTGATCGGGATTCAAGCCGGTCATTTCCAAGTCTAACCAGACCAGGTTTGTTTTGCTTACAGCCATAGTCGTGCGCCCTGCTTCTCTTTCGGTTTGCTGCGATTAGTTATATCATATTAGCTTCATACGCAGACCTAAAGCCTTTTTTACACCGTCCTTATTTACTGCAAATAAGGCAGTGCCAAAGATGGGCATGAACGAAAGAGATTCCGTGGCCAAAAAACAGAAATTGTCGAAAGGGCAAGCGCGACGTATACGCGCTAATCACCAGAAACGCTTACAGCGGGTAAAGTCCGATGCCAACAAGGCGGCTGAGCTGGAACTTGATAGCCAGAATTTAGGCGCAGCTGAACCGGCTCTCGTTGTCAGCCGCTTCGGTCAGCATGCCGATGTGGAAACAGCGGATGCCGAAGTATTACGCTGTAATATTCGCCGCACGATATCTAGCTTGGTCTGTGGTGACAAAGTGATGTTCCGCCGCGCAAAAGTCAGTGAAGGCGATATCGCCGGAGTGGTTGAGTTAGTAGAAGAGCGCCATTCGCAACTAACCCGCCCTGATTTTTACGATGGTGTCAAAGTGGTGGCTGCCAATGTCGATCAAATTCTGATGGTCTCTGCGGTGGTGCCGGAATTTAGCACACAAATAATCGACCGTTATATCGTTGCGTGTGAGGACATGGGTATTCCCCCTGTGCTGCTTTTGAATAAAGTGGACTTACTCGATGATGAAGACCGTGAGCTATTTGCCGATTACCTCGCTGAGTACGCTCATTTAGGCTATCAGGTGATGATGGTCAGTAGCGAAAGCGGTGAAGGCATGGATACACTAAAGGCAATGTTGGCGGATAACAACAGCATCTTTGTTGGCCAAAGTGGGGTCGGCAAATCAAGCTTAGTCAATGCCTTGTTGCCTGATGCCGATATCCTTACCAAGACCGTATCGAGCAATAGCGGGTTAGGTCAACACACCACAACCGTGTCTCGTTTACATCACCTCCCCAGCGGCGGCAATTTAATCGACTCCCCAGGGATCCGCGAATTTGGCCTTTGGCATTTAGAGCCCGAGCGCGTCGCTTGGTGCTTTAAAGAGTTTCGTCAATATTTAGGCGGCTGTAAGTTCCGTGATTGTAAACATTTAGATGATCCGGGCTGTCTACTGCGAGAGGCTGTAGAACAAGGCGAAATTGCCGATTTTCGCTTTGAGAACTATCACCGCATAATAGAATCAATGGCCGATGGCCGTGCTGGCGCTCGTAATCCACGAGTGTAGCACCCAAAGGCCGGTAACTGGCCTTTAGTCTTTGGTTTCGTTACCATTTAACAAATTACAGTGGAATCTACTCAGTGAATTTAGACAAAGTAAAAATCGCTTTTCAATATGCGCTACCAAAACACGGCGTATCACGCTTAGTTGGTAAATTAGCCGCAGCAAAGGCGGGCAAGCTTACCACCTCGCTCATTAAGCTTTTTATCAAGCAATATAAAATTGATATGAGCGAAGCGCAGCATGAGGACCCAAGTCACTACCAAAGCTTTAATGAGTTTTTCACTCGCCCACTCAAAGCCGGTATCCGCCCGCTTTGCGAAGACGACAATATTATCGCTCACCCCGTTGATGGGGCCATTAGCCAACTTGGTGATATTAATGAGGGTCAATTACTGCAAGCTAAAGGCCATCATTATAGTGTGCAGACTTTACTTGGCGGCAACCAAGCCGATTCCGAGCCCTTCTTAGGCGGTAAGTTCGCCACCATTTACCTTGCACCGAAAGATTACCACCGCATCCACATGCCAGTAGACGGTACGTTAAAACGGATGATCTATGTACCTGGCGATTTATTCTCTGTAAACCCATTAACGGCGCAAAACGTGCCTAACTTATTTGCTCGCAACGAGCGCGTAGTGGCGATATTTGATACAGACATTGGCCCGCTCGCGATGGTGCTGGTAGGCGCCACCATTGTTGCCAGCATCGAAACTGTTTGGGCTGGGACAGTCACGCCACCAGCAGGTAAAGATGTATTCAGCTGGGATTATCCAAGCGAAGGAAACCGCGCAGTGAAGCTGAAAAAAGGTGAGGAAATGGGGCGCTTCAAGCTTGGCTCCACTGTCATTCTAGCGTGGGGTGCTAACCAAGCTGACTTTCTTGACGATCAAGTTCCCGAGGCCACCACGCGCATGGGCACAGCGTTTGCGAAACTACGTGACTAGCGACTTACCAAGGATGGTCAAGCTGTATAATTGACCATCCATTCTCGCTACATCTGGCAGTTGCCCCCACACCGAAAATCCCGCCGAGGTGAAAAGCCCGATACTGGGTTTATTATGACTGAATATAAAAGCTAAGAGGTTCTCAATTGCCAGTGTATGGGCATGAGCTTCAACGAAGTTAAGCGCTTTTCGCCCCAACCCCTGTCCTCTTACCGATTCACATAAATAAATAGCAACCTCTACGGTGCCGTCGTAAGCGGGGCGGCCATAAAAAGATTTAAAACTCAACCAACCCACAACTCGCTCACCTTGTTTGTAAACGAAAATGGGCCGCTTAGGCGTATGACCTAGAAACCACGACCGACGCTCTTCAACAGTGACCGGCTCAGTGTCTGCGGTCACCATGCGACTGGCGATAGTCTGGTTATAAATATCTACGATACGAGGCAAGTCACTTAATTCAGCGGTTTCAAACATAAATAATGGTTGCTAAAAATGATCATTTACATTGATAGTATCGTACTCTGCGAGACAAACAATGAAAAGGCGATGGTCATGATCCGATTCACTCTCAGTACCTTAAGCGCTGCGTTATTACTGCTTAGCTCTACAGTCCAAGCCAGCGAATGTGGCGATTTCACCGATGTTGAAGTGCGTAAGCTACGTTCAGAGCAAAGCATTGATCTTTGCCAATTTAAAGATAAGCCTTTGCTTATTGTTAATACGGCCAGCAACTGTGGTTTTACACCACAGTTCAAAGAGCTCGAGCAGCTGCATCAAAAATACAAAGACCAAGGCTTGGTGGTGTTGGGGTTTCCATCTGACGATTTTTTCCAAGAGGAAGATGACGAAAAAGACACTGCTGAAGTGTGCTACATCAATTATGGTGTAACCTTCACTATGCTCGCACCCACGCCGGTGAGGGGCGACGATGCTCATCCGGTTTTTCAATTTTTGAACGAGCAAACCAGCTCTCCAAATTGGAATTTTTACAAGTACTTAGTGTCAAAGGATAGACAACAGGTGCAACGCTTTAACAGCCGCACAAAACCAATGTCAGAAACGCTTACCCAAGCTGTTGAGCAAGCGCTATAATGACAAATCATTATGTTTGTCTAAACTTAATGGCAGTAAAAAAGGTCCGGCTCACCCACAGCGAAGGGCCTAACAGAATCATGATATTAACAAATGGAGTAACTTATGGCTTTGGCAAGTGCGCGTCATATATTGGTGGATAACGAGGCCCTGTGCCTGGATTTAAAAGATAAGATTGAACAGGGAGAAGATTTCGCAGAACTGGCAAAACAACACTCCATGTGTCCGAGCTCACAAGACGGTGGAGCGCTTGGAGAGTTTGGTCCAGGAATGATGGTACCAGAGTTTGATAAAGTGGTGTTTTCAGCCCCATTAAACCAAGTACAAGGCCCGGTACAAACGCAGTTTGGTTATCATTTACTCGAAGTGACCAGCCGCAGCGATTAAGCTCGCCAAATTTCTATTGCATTGCTTGTAAAGCCTGCTATTTTGGAGCTCAGTTATTGAGATTGTTGCTCACAAGGCAGGTTTTACAATGCAATTGTATGGCTCTGATACCTCCCCCTACGTACGCCGCCTGCGTATTTGGTGCGCCCAGCATACACTTGATGTTCCTTACCAACATATAGATATTTTCTCCCCCGCAGGGCGAGAACTGCTATTACAGCACACCCCAGTGGCGAAAATTCCAGTATTGGTCGATGGGCAGCAAAGTGTATATGACTCCACTGTAATTTTTGAATACTTAAGCCAAGCCCATCAGCTCAAACCATTACATTGGGATGAGCGTAACCAACTAACAACTATCAACGCGGCTAATGATTCCGGTGTTGAGTTGCTTTTATGCCAGCGTTCAGGGTTTGACACTACACAAGATACGTTATTTTTTAACCTGCAACATCAGCGCATTAGCCAATGTTTAGGGGTGTTAGAAGAATTACTTAGCAGTGGTAAAATAACGCATGCTTATGTACTGACTAGCCTGTTTTGCCTGTTAGATTGGTTGGCGTTTCGTCAACTCACCGATTTTAGCGTTTATTCGCAATTACATGCGTTTTGGCAACAGTACAGCCGTGAACAACTGGCCCAACAAACCGATCCAAGAAAGGCCGAATAATGAATGATAGCAACGATATAGAAATAGAATCACAACTTGATAGCTTTTGTGAGCAGGTCCGTAAGCAGCAAACATTATGGCTATTGAGCGCCCCTGACGGCGGTGTAGCCAGTGTGACCTCGGCATACGATGATAACAAAGATGTGCTGCTACTATGGCACAGCGAAGCGCTGGCACAGCAACAATGCATCAATGAGTGGCAAGACTACACAGCCATTGATATATCGCTTAGTGAGTATCTTGATGAATTAGCTCCCGCTTTACATGATGATGGCGTGTGGGTAGGTGTTAATTGGGCTGAAGGTGCTTGCAGTGAGTTAAGTGCCCAATCATTAGTGAATGCACTGACCGACTAAGCTGTGAAAACCCATTTAGGACGGCGGCCATTTTCTGCTATGGAATTACACACCCTGTTTTCAGGATATGTGTACGGCGACGAAAAACAACCACGCGAGCAAGCCAAGCATTGGCATTTCTGGCTGCCTCTACTGGCTTATTATACCGGCGGCTTTAGTGATGAACTTGGCAGCCTCACTTTGGAAGATGTGCATTTAGGCACTGGCACCGCTTACTTACATGTGCATACTCATGGCAAAATCAAAGCGCGTAAAATCCCCATCCATCCACACTTATTCTCCTGTGGATTACATGAATATGTACAATGGTTGAAAGATCATGGACATCAGCGTTTACTGTTTGATTTACCTGCAAAATCTGGTCGTTACAGTGAAAAGGCACGAATTTGGTTTTCCGGCGAGGGAGAGCGCGCTGGCTACCTACAGAAATGTGCTCTGCCCACCGTGGATCAGCACGGTCATAAAACCGCTTTGAGTAGTTTACGTCTAAACTTCGAGCAGCAGGTCCGTATTAGTGCCATGCAGTTAGGCAGTAAAGCTGGGTTTTGTTATCTGCTCGGCCTCAAAGAATACCCACAACGAGAGTTCGCCGATATGCGCTTATTGCAAAAGATAGTCCGAGGGGTGCGCGTTGTGAATACCCACACCCACTGGCAACGCTTTTGCAATCGCCATTAACTCTCTTTAGCTTTGGCATTACATACCCATGCCAAGGTCTTCTCTGTAGCTAGGTAGCTCACGCGTGTAATGGTGCCTTGGCAATGAGTGCTTAAGTCGTGCCATAGCTGCGCTGGCTGAGCATTACCCAACTGTTTCTTATATAATCGATTTTGATTTGCATAAATCACCGTCTGCGCGTCAAACCAGGTGTAATCTTGGACACCTTGTGGCAGGCGAAAGGCTTTGCTCGATACATCATCATCAACTGCATAGGTGGCGAACCAACTCTGCCCTTGTTCCTCAAAGGTGTAAGTGTAAACCCGCAGTGCCGAGTTATAGCTCAGTGTGCGACCAGGGTTATCAACGATGTGCTTGCCCTTTTTGGGGTCTTTAAGAGGCAGATAATGAATGCTATGTGGCTCGCCTAAGGCAAAGACCAACACGCCTTGCGGCCCCCAAGCGTGATAGCCTATGGTCATGCCGTTGTCGAAAATTCGCTGTGGCGCCGTGCCATCTAACGGATAATGCCATAACTTTTGTGCCGCATTCGCCTCGACTACCACGGCAGAGATTGCATCGCCATCGGGCATCATCGTTGGTGAATACTCACTACGATTTTTGCTTTGTGTAACGTTCACTCGGCTGTTGGTGGCAAAGTCGTAAAAGAAGATATCTGTTTGTGATTGCTGTGCTTGAGTCACCGCTTGGGTGTAATACACCCCCTCGGCGGTAAGCCAAGGTTGATTACTGTACCCTGCTTTATCACTGATGGCGGAAACATCAATACCTTGCGAGTGCTCTCGCAAAAGCAATACTTGGCTATCTAACGCCCAAGCTGGCGCCGAGGCAGTGGCGATAAGAGCGGCACTACCAAGCAGTAGATTTTTGAATTTACGCATAATTTTTTATTGTTATTGGCAATCTCCCTATACTAACGTGAATTCACCGTCTCGCAAGTAACTAGGCTTGATTTCACTGCACTGCACCTTTATAAAGGGTATTCTAATTAACAAACGGTTAATCTTATGTCGGCGAAACACCCTATTGTGGCAATTACTGGCTCTTCAGGCGCAGGCACAACCACAACAACCAATGCAATCAAGCACATTTTCCGTGCACTAGACATAAATGCCGCGTTTATTGAGGGTGATAGCTTTCATCGCTATACCCGCCCAGAAATGGACAAGAAGATTCGTGAAGCGGAGCAACAAGGACGCCATATTAGCTACTTTGGCCGTGAGGCCAATGACTTTGAAGCGCTAGAGTCGCTGTTTGCCAATTACGGCGAGACCGGTAATGGTAAGGTCCGTCGCTACCTCCACACCTTTGACGAAGCCGTTCCCTATAATCAGTTACCAGGCACATTCACCCCTTGGCAAGAACTTGAGCAAGGCACAGATCTGATGTTCTACGAAGGCTTGCACGGTGGGGTTGCTGATGAAGACTACGACGTTGCCAAGCATGTGGATTTGCTCATTGGCATGGTACCGATCATTAACTTAGAGTGGATCCAAAAGCTGATCCGAGACACATCAGAGCGCGGTCATTCTCGCGAGGCGGTTATGGGCTCGATTATTCGCAGCATGGATGATTACATTAACCACATCACCCCGCAGTTTTCCCGCACCCATATCAATTTTCAGCGAGTACCAACGGTAGATACCTCTAACCCCTTTAGCGCCAAAGATATTCCATCTTTAGATGAGAGTTTTGTGGTGATCCGTTTTCGCGGCATAGACGATGTCGACTTTCCTTATTTTCTGCAAATGATTGAAGGAAGCTTTATGTCACGCATGAACACGCTGGTCGTTCCTGGTGGCAAAATGGGCTTGGCCATGGAGTTGCTTTTAACGCCTCTGATCAAGGACCTGCTAGTGAAAAAGCGGGCCCTTGAACATTTAGCGCCGGTGGATTTACCTATCTGAGTTATCGCTACGCGTCAGGCAGGTTACGACCGTAAAAGATTTCTTGAATCTCACGGTTAAGACGCGTGCGGATCTCTTCAGTCTCTTGTTGCTCTAACTCATCGGTGGTAACGCCGAATAGATAGGTATTCAGGTCTGTCTCTTTAAGCATCATTTTGGTGTGAAACAAGTTTTCTTGATACACATTCACATCCATCATCTGATAGAGCTCTTTGGTATCCTCTGTCATGTAATTTTGGATAGAATTAATGGCATGGTCGATATAATGCTTCACACCATTAACGTCGCGAGTAAAGCCTCGGACGCGATAGTCTATGGTCACAACATCGGATTCTAACGAATGGATCAAGAAGTTGAGCGCTTTTAATGGCGAGATCACGCCACAGGTCGATACTTCAATATCGGCCCTAAAAGTGCAAATCCCATCATGAGGATGAGCTTCCGGATAAGTGTGTACACATATATGGCTTTTATCCAAGTGCGCCACGACAGAGTCCGGTAACGGGCCCGGTGTTTCCTCGCTATCAAAGCTTTGTTCATGCACTGGCTCTTCAGAAACCAAGATAGTCACACTCGCGCCCTGTGGGTCATAATCCTGACGCGCCACGTTAAGAATATTGGCGCCGATTATGTCTACGACTTCACCTAAAATATCAGTGAGGCGGTCAGCACTGTATTGCTCGTCAATGTACTCAATGTACTCTTTACGCTGCTGCTCTGTTTTGGCATAGCAGATATCGTATATGCTGAAGCTTAAACTTTTGGTTAAGTTATTGAAACCATGAAGTTTAATTTTATCGAAGGGTTTGTTCACTATAAACCAACCTTAAAACCTAGTCGCTAAAAGCCGCATCGGGGCCATAAAAGAGCGCGGATTTTAGCCCAATTTGGCCCCTTGAAAAAGCACTTTTTAAGCGATTTCTTGTACTTCAAAACTATGCGTGATTTGCACTGATTTTTCCAGCATCAATGCTACCGAGCAATACTTTTCCGCAGACAGTGAAACAGCACGCTCAACATGCTTCTCACTGACCTCTTTGCCACTTACAACAAAGTGTAGGTTAAGCTTAGTGAACACTTTTGGGGCTGATGGCGCGCGCTCGGCACTGAGCTGAACTTGTACGTCACTCACTTGCTGTCGGGCTTTTTTTAGAATACTCACCACATCAACCGAAGAGCAAGCTCCAGCTGACATAAGAACCATTTCCATCGGTGAAGGGGCATGGCTATCACTGCCAGTATCGAATACTACATTGTGGCCAGAGTCAGATGTGCCGATGAAGGTATCACCCTCTACCCATTTTACTTTCGCTTGCATGTAAACCTCTTATTGGTAATAAGTTTACAGCGATTGTAAATGAGGCTACCGGCAATGCAAAGTTTAAACGATGCTTGCCCTTGGTACGTAAAGTTGACGGCTTAGGCCGATACGCGAGCGACGGCGTTATCAAATAAGTTTTTAATCAACCCGGCAAACTCGTCAATAAACTCGCGCTGCTCTTTGGTTACAGGTTGATTAGTGACACTACTGAGAACTTCTTGAAGGTCGTACACAATGCCGTCGACTTCACGTACGATTTGACTGCGCTGCTCGGTATCGAGCTCGGTGTGCTGCTGACAGATGAGCATTACATGCTCGGCGATCACATCTTCTATAAGCTCCATGACCGTCGGCGCATCAGGAGCGACCTCACCGGACTTCTCAAACAACGAGAGGTTTTGCGTGAGGTACATGATGAGATCATCATAGCCTTGTCTGTCGAGAACCATTAAACACCATTAACTTCTTATAAATCTTTCTAGATTTAAGCAGAAACTTAGCCGAAAAGCTAGGACTTACGATGCTTTTATAGCCACTTTGAAGTGCTTGCTTAGCACTAAAAAAAGCAGCCGAAGCTGCTTTTTTATGACCCAAATAAAGTCGCTATTAGTCGAGACTCAGCCCTGGGCTCAACTTTTCAGGAAGCGTTACTTTCTCAAGCTCCACAGAAGAAACTGGGTAGGCGCAGTAATCTGCTGCGTAGTAAGCACTTGCACGGTGATTGCCTGAAGCACCAATACCCCCGAAAGGTGCAGCGCTCGATGCGCCCGTAATTGGGCGGTTCCAGTTAACAATACCGGCACGGATGCGACGCAAGAAGTATTCATAGTCTTGCTCACTGTCGCTTAACAAACCAGCAGATAAGCCATAGGCAGTATCATTGGCTTTGTTAATGGCGTCATCAAACTCCGTGTAACGGAACACTTTCAAAAGTGGTCCGAAATGCTCGTCGTCAGGGAAATCACTCACATTGCTACATTCCAAGATTCCTGGAGTCACAAAGCCCGTGCCCGCTGTATGTTTAAGCTCGACTAACACTTCTGCACCAAGCTCAACCAGCTGTTGCTGCGCTGCAACCAGGCCCTTTGCCGCTGCTTCGGAAATCATCGACCCCATAAACGGCTGCTCTGGTGCGTCATAGACGTCCACTTTAATGTTCTTAGTCGCCGTAATTAACTGAGCAAGAATCGCATCGCCTTGCTCACCTGCAGGCAAGAATAACTTACGGGCACACGTACAACGCTGTCCAGCAGAGATATAGGCTGATTGCAAAATATCATGTACTGCTGCTTTTTCATCGCTTACATCCTTAACAATGAGAGGGTTATTACCACCCATTTCCAACGCTAAGATTTTACCTGGCTGACCTGCGAATTGCTCATGCAGCACGTGACCTGTGCGCGATGAACCGGTGAAGAATAGACCGTCGATGCCTGGGTGAGAAGCTAAGGCTTTACCCGTTTCAACTTCACCCTGAACGAGGTTAATCACCCCTTGTGGTAACCCAGCTTGCTGCCATAATTTTAAGGTGAATTCCGCCACTGCTGGGGTCAGCTCTGACGGTTTAAAGATCACCGTGTTACCCGCTAACAGTGCTGGGATGATATGTCCATTTGGTAGGTGACCCGGGAAGTTATATGGGCCAAATACAGCAACCACGCCATGTGCTCGGTGGCGAATAACAGCCTTACCTACTGGCATTGGGTTTTCTACTGTGCCAGTGCGTTCATGATAGGCGCGCTCTGAGATGCCTGCTTTGCCAATCATTGCGGCTGCTTCTGTGCGCGTTTCCCACAATGGTTTTCCGGTTTCTTGAGCAATAATCAGTGCCAGCTCTTCGCTGTTTTCTTTAAGTTGCTCAACGAAGGCTTTAACCACCTCTAAGCGCTGCTCTACGGTTTTATCTGTCCAAGGAATAAACGCTTCTCGCGCCGCCTTTACCGCTGCATCAACTTGCTGTGGTGTGGCACTGTTCGCTTGCCAAATCACGTCGTTGTTCGCTGGGTTAATGGAATTGAAGGCCTGACCTTCACCTGCTGTCCATTGACCATTAATGAATTGAGCTAAATGAGACATTGCTTGCTCCTTATAATGCTGCCACGCTAACGTGCTCGCCTGCTTTAACCTTTAAAGCATCCGCCGTTGCTTGGCTTAGTGTGATATGTTGTTCGCCGTCGTTGTATTCACATTCAATAACCACAGCACGATAGTCTTGCAGGCCTTGGTTCGCTACTAATACCGCTTGTTCACCTGGTTTATCTGCAATAACCACTTCACGTAACGAGCTGTTTGCGATAGTACGAATGTTATCAACTTTCGCTTCAACCGTCGGTCCGGCATCGAAAATATCGACATAACCATTAAAAGTGAAACCTTCACTTTTTAACAACTCAATGGCAGGGCGAGTATTGCTGTGCACTTCCCCTACCACCTGTTGTGCCTCTTTACTCAATAAGTTGACGTAAATCGGATATTTTGGCATCAACTCAGCGATGAATACTTTCTGGCCAATGCCGGTGAGGTAATCAGCAGTCGGAAAATCCATTGAGAAAAAATGCTCTTCCAACCACTGCCAAAATGGGCTATCGCCATTTTCATCAGACACGCCGCGCATTTCTGCAATAACGGTATCGGCAAAGCGCTGTCTGTGCTGATTAATAAACAGCATACGTGACTTCGATAATAGTTTGCCGTTGTATTTTTGTCGGTATTTTTCCTTCAAGAACAGCGTACACAGCTCTGTTGCACCGGTATAATCATTACATAAAGTAAGAATATCAACGGCTTTATACACTCCCAAAGTGCGTGAAGAATGAATCACTTTGCTGAGATGGTAGTGGTAAAATGCATCGTCTAGGCCCACTGCAGCTTCAATGCCACAGGTTCCCGCAATTTCACCGGTTTCACTGTCTTCCAATACGAATAAATAGCCCTCGTCTCCAGCCTTTTCAGTCGGCTTCGCGAATGACTGTACGGAGCGTGCGATTTTATTCTGCAGCAACTCTTCATTTAACGGCAAGGATGTAAAACCATGGCCCGACTCTTCGGCCATGATCAATAAATCCTGATAATCATCTTGTTGGATTGGGCGAAGAATCATCATCGACTCGCTTACTCCCTAAAGGTTAAATACCAAAGGAGCCCGCAACCTCACCGAGAAGGCAAAGTGGAACTCCAGCAATTTACTTACTACAGGATGGGGCTTTGCAGCCCCAGGCAGATTAGACTAGGCTTGCTACCGCTTTTTCAAAGCGCGCCATACCTTCACGGATATCGGCTTCAGGGATCACTAAAGACGGAGTGAAGCGTACAACATCGGCACCCGCAACAAGCGACATCAACCCCTGCTCCATACTCGCAACTAAGAATTCGCGTGCACGACCTTTGAATTTATCGTTAACAACTGCACCTAACAGCAAGCCCTTACCACGAATTTCAGAAAATACGTCGTATTTAGCATTGATGTCGTTAAGTAGCGATTTGAATAACGCTTCTTTTTCTTTAACACCGGCCAGTACCGTGGCGTCGTTTACGGTGTCAAATGCCGCTTCGGCTACCGCACAAGCAAGTGGGTTACCACCATAGGTAGAGCCATGTGTACCCGGCTTAAGGTGCTGTGCAATCTCTGCCGTGGTTAACATTGCGCCGATAGGAAAACCACCACCGAGCGCTTTTGCTGAGCTTAGAATGTCTGGCGTCACGCCAAGACCTTGGTAAGCGTAAAGCTCGCCGGTACGACCTACACCTGTTTGTACTTCATCAAAAATAAGTAAAGCATTGTGCTGATCACACAGTTCACGCACACCCTCAACAAATGCTTGCTCCGGCGCGATAATACCGCCTTCACCTTGCAACGGCTCCATCATCACCGCACAGGTATTATCGTCAATCAGCGCTTTGAAGCTTTCCAGGTCGTTATAGTCGCAGTGAACGACGTCACCCGGTTTCGGGCCAAAGCCGTCAGAATACGCTGCCTGACCGCCTACGGTCACGGTAAAGAAGGTGCGCCCATGGAAACCTTTGTTGAAGGAGATAATTTTCGATTTGTGCTCACCGTGCACATCGATTGCCCAACGACGTGCCAGCTTTAGTGCGGCTTCATTGGCTTCAGCGCCAGAGTTAGCAAAATACACTTTGTCAGCAAAGGTGTTGTCGGTCATTTTCTTTGCTAAACGCAAGGCTGGTTCATTGGTCCAGATATTCGACAGGTGCCAAATCTTTTCACCTTGCTCTTTCAAGGCGTTGACTAAGGCAGGGTGACAATGGCCCAAACAGTTAACCGCAATACCACCAGCGAAGTCGATAAACTCTTTGCCTTGCTGGTCCCACACCCGCGAGCCTTCGCCGCGTACAGGGATAACCGCTGAAGGGTTGTAATTAGGTACCATTACCTCGTCGAATAAAGCGCGATTAACTGTCATTTCATTTCCTCACTGAGTATTACTTTTGTGTCGCATCTAAAGCACGCCGACAGGCGGGACACGAAAAGCGATAAATACGGCCTACTTTTAAGTAGCGCAGTACACTAGTTGATATCCCATTATTTCAGAAAAAGACCTTAAAGTCTCATGCAAAGCTTTCATGCAGCCCTTGAAAACAAAGGCTTTGAGGATAGTTTTTCATAATCAGTGAATAACTATCTTGGTATTCTTTTAGGAAATTGAACTATAGCTTATGCGCAGCACCGAAAGAGCCCAAGGAGTGAATAATGAATGAATATACGCAAAAAAATTTACAAAAAATTTTCAGTTAGCCGTCAATTTGCAGTGCTAAATTGTGCAAATTGGTCTTTTCTAGGTGTTGGACATGGTCACTTTGCAGACCCACATAATTGAACCACAGGGTGCGCTCGTCATCTTCAATAAGTTGATGCTCGTGCAGCATCAAATATTGACTGTAGCAGCTAGCATGCACCAAAACCTGCGCCAAGCCAGACTGCTCACTGGCTTCGACCAAAGCAAAATCATCCAGCAATGCGTTAAGGCCAATATAGCGAAAGCCCATTTTCTCGACCAATGAGCGGGTGATCTCCAACGAGCGCTCAACGAAAAGGTTACGTAAATACAGTGGATCAGGCTCGATAGCAATGAGCGCATCATGGAGGCGTTTGTTGCCTTCATCTCGTGCCAACGTCACCTTACGTTGCCAAATCTGTTGGAACAAACGTAAATACAGTCGTGTTAGCGCGACCCGGCCTAAGTCCAAGAACAACGCAGCGATATACGCACTGTATGGATTAAGACCCTGTAGTTGAGCTAGCTCATACGCCGCTATCGCTCGACTCATTGCTGATTCGCGTAACTTACGCTTCAATAAACTAAAAGGCTCAGTGCTGTGTGGCAACCAATGGCGCATAGCGTAAGTAGGAATGGTTAGGCGGAGGTTATCTAAACCCAAATAGCGAATCGCCAACGCGGGGGTGTCAATCTTCACACCACGATTGGCTCGCTCTTGGCGATACTGAGGTAAGTTCACTAAGGTAACGAGTTCTCGCCCGAGCCAACTCAAATCATTAACGAGCGGCTCTAAGCGGCCAACGCTCGCCGCTTTTGCGCCTAGGATATCTAAAATAGTGGGGACCGCATCTTGGATACCTAACACTTCGGAATATAGGTTATCAGCATTGTGGAGCTGCTCATTGATTGCATTCTCAATGATCGCGTGTAATTTGGTACTGACTTTGGCGGTGAACTGCAGCTTTTCTGAGCTTTGTTTTTGCCGTTGACTGTGCGCCGCCTGCTCAACCTCCAATAAGGTCCGCTGCTTAAGAGGTTTACCATATTGAATATCAAAGGTTTTAATAAAACCTATTTGTTGCTGCGCAAAGCTATGCCCTAACAGCAAGTCATTAAAACGCTGTTCTAGGGCATCCACACGTTGGCGAATTTGCTCTGTTTTAGTCACCATAATTACTAAGTTATACCGCTTCTATATGTTTGCTGCGTTGAGGCTGCTAACGCTTATAAGCCCTAGTACCTGTGAATGAAGTGCTGCAACATCGTGAGCCCATGTTCAGTTAGAATGGCCTCAGGATGAAATTGAATGCCCTCCAATGCCTTAGAAGTATGAACCAAACCCATGATTTCATCCATGTTTTCGTGCTCATCTTGTGTCCACGCCGTGATTTCTAAGGATTCTGGCAGAGACGCTGGGGCCACCACTAAAGAGTGGTAACGACATACTTCGAAATGCTGCGGCAACCCCGCAAATACGCCCTGTTGCTTAGTATAGATGGTTGACGTTTTTCCATGCATAACTTGCTTGGCACGCACCACCTGCGCCCCCATAGCTTGGGCGATACTTTGATGCCCCAAGCAAACTCCTAAAATAGGAATATGTCCGGCAAAGCGACGCACCACATCCACACATACCCCCGCCTCATTGGGACTACAAGGGCCCGGTGAAAGCACGATATGTGCTGGGTTTAACGCACGGATATCAGCTAACGTGAGTTCATCATTGCGCTTTACCAGCACTTCTTGGTCAAGGCGCTGGAAATACTGCACCAGGTTAAAGGTGAAGGAGTCGTAATTATCTATCATCAATAACATGGAATCTTCCATTAAAAAGCCAAGCTTTCGCGCTTGGCTTTTGTGGTCATTTACACTGACAAGCCATCTATGGGCGTGGGATAAACCCTAGTGCGTCATACACCGCTTTCAAAGTGGGGGCGGCTTTAGCACTGGCCTTCTCGGCCCCCTCTTTCATGATCTTTTCAAGCAGTGGCTGATCTTCACGGATCTCCTTGAAGCGCTGTTGGATTGGCTCAATCATACCAACCACCGCTTCAGCAGTATCTTTCTTCAAATGCCCATACATTTTATCTTCATATTCAGGGACTAACTCATCAATGCTACGCTTGGTCGCCACTGACAGTAAGGTCAACAAGTTAGACACCCCGGGCTTTTCTTCACGATCGAAATAGATACGCGCCTGTTCATCGGAATCGGTCACTGCTTTTTTCAGCTTCTTCTCAATTTTCTTAGGTTCATCCAACAACATGATGTAACCATTGGGGTTATCATCCGACTTTGACATCTTTTTCAATGGATCTTGCAAGCTCATTACCCGAGCCCCAAATTCTGGGATATATGGCTCAGGAATTTTAAAGACCTCACCATGTAGGTTGTTAAAGCGGGTCGCGATATCACGGGTTAACTCTAAGTGTTGCTTTTGGTCTTCGCCAACAGGCACTTGGTCAGCCTGATATAAAAGAATATCAGCCGCTTGTAATACCGGGTAAGAAAACAAACCAACATTGACATTGTTAGCATGCTTGGATGATTTATCTTTAAATTGGGTCATGCGGTTAAGCTCACCCATTTGTGCGTAGCAATTTAGCACCCATGCCAATTGGGCATGCTCTGGCACTTGTGATTGCACGAATAACGCTGACTTCTGTGGGTCGATACCACATGCGGTGTACAGAGCAATGCCATCTAATACTCGCGATTTTAACACCTCTGGCTCTTGGCGAATGGTGATGGCGTGCAAATCAACAAGCATAAAGTAACTTTCATGATGCTCTTGCAAGCTAAGCCACTGGTTAATGGCGCCAACGTAATTGCCTATTGTCATACCACCGGTTGGCTGAATGCCACTTAACACTACGGGTTTACTCATGATGTTCCTTTATTACTGATCAATTAATGGTCGTGATTATATCTAAGAATTGGTCACAGAGGTACTGTGGATTGTATTGCCTTAAATCTTCGCCTTGATGATAGCCATAGGTAAGAGCAAGGCAATCCATTGCGGCTGCCTGCGCAGCCAATAGGTCAGATTTGGAGTCTCCGATCATAAGGCAGTCCTTAGGTGCAACGGCTAATTGTTCGCTCGCACTCAAAAGCGGTGTCGGGGCCGGTTTCTTGTCGCCGTCATCGCCACATACAACAACATCGAAATGGCGGGCAATGGCCATTTTCTCTAACAGCGGCAAGGTAAAGCGACGCGCTTTATTAGTCACCACAGCTTTGGGAATATGTGCAAATGCTGCAAGTACCGTTTCTACATGGGGATAGAGCGCGCTATGCTCAGCGACTACCGCTTCATAATGGCTGAAAAACAGCGAGGTCGCTCGCTCTATATCTGCAGCGCTGAGGTGAGGATTCACCGCCATGTCACCGCTCAGGAGTCGTTTCACTAGCATCTCAATACCATTGCCTACAAACTGACGCACCATAGTTTGCGAGACGATGGGCCGTGCTAAATCAGTTAGCATCAAGTTGCTAGCAATATACATATCCTCAGCGCTATCCACTAAGGTGCCGTCTAAATCAAATAGCAGCGCTTGATACTTCACGCCTGCACCTTTGCCAATTGGTCGCGCATTTGCGTAATCACCGCTTTATAATCGGGTTGGTTGAAAATCGCCGAACCAGCCACAAACATATCGGCGCCGGCTGCTGCAACTTCAGCAATGTTATCTACTTTTATGCCACCATCCACCTCTAAGCGAATATCACGGCCGCTGGCGTCAATCAATGCACGGGTCTGGCGCAGCTTTTCTAGTGTATGGGGAATAAAGCTTTGGCCACCAAAACCTGGATTCACCGACATCAGAAGAATAACGTCCAGTTTATCCATCACATGCTCTAAAATATGCAAAGGTGTTGCAGGATTGAGGACCAGCCCGGCTTTACAGCCCTGCTCTTTGATAAGCGCTAAGCTTCTATCAATGTGCTCACTGGCTTCGGGGTGGAAAGTAATAATACTGGCACCGGCTTGTGCAAACTGCGGAATTAAACTATCAACAGGCTTAACCATTAGGTGCACATCAATCGGTGCACTAATACCAAAGTCCCGTATCGCTTTGCACACCATAGGGCCAAAAGTAAGGTTGGGAACATAATGGTTATCCATTACATCGAAATGAATCACATCGGCTCCACCCGCCAATACGCGTTCTACTTCATCACCGAGGCGAGCAAAGTCGGCTGCTAAAATAGACGGCGCTATCAGGTAATCTTTCATATTACGGCTCCTTTGAACTTAGCCGTTACTTTAACGGAAAACAGACGAGCGTGTCAGCTTAGTAAATTAAGTTTGCGAACTTTGCTGCACAGATAAGTGAAAAGAAACAATAATTTAAAAACAAAAATTAACATTAATTAAACATAAGACCCTTATTTTTAAAGAAAAAGTTTTGTTTCTCAGTTAATATTCAGTTGTTTTTTTAATCAATATTGAGTAAGCTCTGGTTAATACTAATGGACTGGAGATGGATATGTTTGGCCTTAAAACTCGTACACTGCTTGTAGCAGCCGCTGCATTGGGTGTTACAGTCGCTGCCTTCAGCATAAACAGCTCAGTACAAGCGCAACAAGTGGCGTTAGAACAATGCCAATGTAACGGCTCCGCCTCTACCTACGACATCGATATGAAGCAAGCCTGTAACCACCAAGCCCAACAGTCTTGGTTCGCATGGTTAACTGGCGACAGCCGCAGCGCACAATTTCACTACCTCGATTTACTCGAACTATTGACCCGCGACGACAACAAGTCTCGCCAATTCTCAAGCAAATCTTACTAAGTCACGACTCTACTTATGTGGTCGCAACTGCAAAGCGTTATCGCCGCATTTTTTGGGGTTCAAAGTAATGCCAAGCGTGAGCATGACTTTAAGCACCATAATCCAAAAGTGCTTATTGCTATCGCTATCGTATTATTTATCGCGTTTATTTTAGGCGTGCTTGGTTTGGTTCAATTGGTATTGCCGGCCAGATAAATACATCGCCATCAACTCACTTACCTTATTGCGAGCATGTCCCTTGGGGCTAATTGTGCGCTTTACATTCAGCACATCAATACTCGCTTGCTCATATATTTTGCGCGTCCAAAGGGTATCATGGTTAGAGATCAACACCGAAGTGTTACTTACTCCCGCAGCTTGCTCCGCTAAATTGGCAAGGTTAGCCTGATCATCAAGATTAAAGCCACCTTTTGCATAAGAGGTGAAGGATGCGGTTTTACTTAATGGCACATAAGGGGGATCGCAGTACACCACTGCATTTTTTGGCAACTGGGCAAAAACATCTTTATAGCTCAAACAAGTGAATGTCGCTCGCTGCGCCTTTTCAGCAAAGAAGTACATTTCCTTCTCTGGAAAGTAGGGCTTTTTGTATTTGCCAAATGGGACGTTAAAAATGCCTTTTAGGTTATAGCGGCACAGGCCATTGTAACCATGACGATTCATGTACAAAAATAATATGGCACGCTCGTAGGCATCGCGACTGGCATTAAACTGTTTGCGCAAATCATAGTAAATATCAGCATCATTATTGACCGCACTGAATAACTTACGAGCGTCACTGATAAACTCATCAGGGGCGTGGGTTAATTCACGGTAAAGGTTAATAAGATCAGCGTTGATATCATTGAGCACATAATGATCAAAGTGCGTATTAAGAAACACCGAACCGGCGCCGACAAAGGGCTCGACCAGTGTCGTAGCGCGATTGCCCGTCAGCGCCTGTGCGGTATCTAAGCGCTTGGCAATATCATCTACCAAGCTATATTTGCCGCCCGCCCACTTCAGGAAAGCACGGGTTTTCTTTTGCATTAAATCACTTGCTCATCGGTTATGAATTAAATATCACAGCATCGCGGCGGGCGATGTTAACGCAAGATTCTACCGCAACTCAGGGTTAGGTTGCGAGTCTATCTCTGCTTTTATCTTACTGATTTGCTTTGCGTAGGGCTCTAAACTAGGCAGTAGCTCTGCAATTTCTGTAAGCTGTGCATCAATTGCGCTACGACTAGCGGGCTGTGCCCAAGTCAGAATATGCCATCCTTTATCAGCGCGTTGATAATGACGTACTTTTTTCTCGAGATTATGGCGGGCAATATACGCCTTTACCTGCTGCTCGTTAGACATCACAGTTAGTTGCCATAACCATAAATTATCATTTTGGCGGTTATACCAGTGATGATCATATGGCAGCATGTGGCTATTGGTCGGTACGCTCTGTCGCTGTTCAGGCTCTGCTTCCTCTACTGGCTGTGCCTGCTCTGTAGCCGCCTGCGTGGCTGGCTGTTGCAGTGCTGCAACCACAGCTTGAGTATCATTTTCTAGCTTTTCAGTGATGAGATTATCGTCACTCGCTTGCTCAGGCTGCGGCATGTTGCCCTCATGTGCGCCCTGCGAGGGTTGTTGCTGCTTTGCAAAGACCGCATCGTTAGCAACCACCGGCGCATTCTCGCTTTGTGGCAGCATGACCGTTAGTTCATCACGTTGATAAACCAAGCCAATAACAATCAAAATAACAACAATCATGGTCGGCACGAGCCACCATCGCCGGGTTGGCTTTGCCGTGTGTTTTGGCATCTGCTGTTCTTGGTGCCACTGTAACAACAATGCTGGATTGCCGTGGCATTGACGCACGAATTCAGCAAAAATGGGGTCTTCTGCCGGTGGTAAGGTCTTATAAAAGCTTTGCATAAGACGTATGCTTTCCGAGTCGGACAGCGGTTCAAGATGAATATCTACGGCGTTTTCAAATAGTTCCGCGCGAGAAGATGCACAGAGGATATACAGAACGCCTGGCGCTGTTTTCGCAAGCTTTTCTAACTCAACGATCAGTTCCTGCGATAGCTGTTTGGCGTTATCTATAACCCAAAGTAACTGTCGCTCCCCCTGCTCCTTTACTAACCGATAGAAGTTATCACTGAGGGTCTCGTTTACATCCACCAAAGGATAAGAAAAGCTATGCTCCAACAGGTGAGTCACCACATCTTCGTCCCGTGTCTTAGCGCCAACCTCAATATAGGCCTTACTAAAGGGTTCGTAGTGGTCGGTTACAAAGTGCTCTAAAAGATAGCTCTTACCGAATCCTGGAGCGGCAACCAAATGAATAAGGTTTTGCCCATAGCTAAATTGCAGCGCGATGCGCTTGGCTAAGGCTGCTCGCGAGGGAAGTATTTGCGATTGCATTAGCGTGAAAACAAAGTATCTAACTCGGCCTCTGATACATCATCGATAAGTTCACAGCGACCAAAAGCCGTAGGAAGGATAAAGCGTATGCGGCCCGCCTTATTCTTTTTATCTTTTCTCATATGCGCGATAAAGTCTTGGCAGCTCATTTGCTCTGGCGCGCTGGTTGGTAAATCATAATTCGCTAATAAAGTCACAATGCGCGTTAATTCTTGTTCACTAAGCCAACCACGCAGCACGGCTAACTTCGCGGCTAATACCATCCCGGCGGCTACGGCCTCACCATGTAACCACTGGCCATAGCCCATGTGTGCCTCGATAGCATGGCCGAAGGTATGACCGAGATTGAGCAGAGCACGCAGGCCCGCTTCTTTCTCATCTTGGGCAACAATTTGTGCTTTAATTTCACAGCAACGATGGATAACTTGAGGTAACAACTGCGGGTGCTGTGCCTTGATTTCATCACTGTGCTGTTCTAGCTGTGCAAATAAATCGGCATCATAAATTAGTCCATATTTGACCACTTCCGCCATTCCTGCAGCAAATTCCTTGCTCGGCAAAGTGTTGAGCACACGATTATCAATAAATACCGCTTGCGGCTGGTAAAAAGCGCCAATCATATTTTTCCCAAGAGGATGATTAACGGCTGTTTTACCACCAACAGACGAGTCAACTTGCGATAACAGAGTCGTTGGAATTTGTATAAAGTCGATGCCGCGCTGATAACACGCCGCAACAAAGCCGGTAAGGTCGCCAATGACACCTCCGCCTAGCGCTAGCAGGCAAGTGTCACGCCCACAATTATGCTCAAGCAAAAACGCATTTAAGCGCTCGAACCATTGCAGCGTTTTAAATTGCTCACCATCAGGCATCACGAACACTAATGGTTGGTGTTCATGCAAGGTATTTATGAGGATATCTAGATACAGCGGGGCGATGGTTTCATTGGTGACAATAACTGGTCGATTTTGACCTAAGAATGACCCTAGACGCTCAGAATCGCGCAGTAAATTATCACCAATGAAAATGGGGTAACTGCGCTCACCTAGTTCAACATTAAGTTCCAGCATGCGCAATTCTCCCTGGTTTATTTAGAAATCAAGCTTCTCAATGATTTGGTTAGCGACCACTTTGGCGCTTTGCTCGTCGGTGCGAACCGTGAAGTCAGCCACTTCTTGATAGAGCGGGTTACGCTCCTCAGCTAGACGCTCTAACACGTCTTGTGGATCTTCTTTAGTTTGCAGTAGCGGACGACGTTTGTCGCGCTGGGTGCGAGCCACTTGCTTTTCGATTGGGGTTTCTAGGTATACCACGATACCACGTGCAGACAGTTTGTTGCGTACTTCTTTACTGACTACAGAGCCACCACCCGTTGCAAGTACAATACCTTGAAGCTCGGTTAAATCAGTGATCACAGTCTCTTCGCGACGACGAAAGCCTTCTTCGCCCTCAATATCGAACACCCACGCAATATCGGCACCAGTGCGGCGCTCAATTTCGTTATCTGAGTCATAAAACTCAAGGTGTAGTTGATCTGCGATGTGACGACCAATTGTGCTCTTGCCGGCCCCCATTGGGCCTACTAGAAATATATTACGTTTCTCAGCCATATTTTTTAGTACAAACGAACTCTAAAATTTGAATTAAAAACCCCGCCTCGCGACTGGCCCCAAAATCAAGGGGGAGATTATCTCAGTAATTTATGCCTGTTTTCAAGCATAATACAGTAAATAATTACAGTAGGCGGTCGGTCACGGAAACAGCCCTCGGGAAGTAGTGTAGATGACCTTCACCGAGAGTGAGCTGTTTTAGCCAAAGGTGTAGCTAGGCTATTTGATCACTTTTAAGTGACTGCCTTTTTTGCCCTTACTCTTGTCTTCCTGACTGGTTTCACGGCTAGCTTGTGGGTTTGGATTGTCAATGGCCTCCAGTCCAGGCTGCGGTTCAGGCAACTCTTCAGACTGTGGCTGTGAAGGCGTTACACCTGAGCGTTCTTGCTCTTCGTAGGTTTCATCCTGAGTAAACACCGTCCCTTCACCGTTTTCCCGTGCATATATCGCTAACACAGCGCCCATTGGCACATAGACCTGCATCGGCTGACCGCCGAATCGAGCATTAAATGTCAGCAAAGCGTTGTCCATTGAGAACTGAGTAACCGCGCTTGGGCTTATATTCAACACAATTTGTCCATCTTGAACAAACTGAGTAGGCACTTGCACATTGGGAAAATCGGCGTTAACAACCAAGTGCGGTGTGCACTGGTTGTCAACAATCCAATCGTAAAAGGCGCGTAGCAGATAAGGTCTGTTAGGCGTCATTATAGACGAATCTCACGTTCGGCTTCGGTTAGTGATGCTTGGAATGACTCACGCTCAAACAAACGAATCATGTATTCTTTCAGCTCTTTGCTACCAGCACCTTCTAAGCTAATGCCTAGTTCAGGTAAACGCCACAATAGTGGCGCAAGGTAACAATCAACAAGACTAAACTCTTCGCTCATAAAATAAGGCGCTTCGTTAAAGATAGGAGCCACAGCAAGTAATGCTTCGGTCAATTCTTTACGCGCTTGTTCAGCATCACTGCCACCGGCATAAATTTTCGCTGCCAGTGAGTACCAGTCTGTTTCGATGCGGTGCATCATCAAGCGACTACGACCACGCATGACTGGGTAAACAGGCATTAATGGAGGATGTGGAAAACGCTCATCCAGATATTCCATAATGATGTTCGCTTGGTATAAACCAAGTTCACGATCAATCAGAGTGGGTACAGTGCCATATGGGTTAATCTCGTGTAACGCTTCTGGCAAGTTATCCTTCTCCGCCAAGTGGATATCCACGCTAACTCCTTTTTCCGCCAAGACAATACGAACTTGGTGGCTGTACATACAATTAGCACCGGAAAACAGCGTCATTACAGGGCGTTTATTGGCAGCAACGGCCATGCCTACCTCCATCAAAAAATCACAAAGTACAAAATACTTTTGCGTCATGGCCCAAAATTTGAGCAATGACTTTAAACGGCAATAGGGGCATGTTGCCCCTATTGAGTTAACTGGTTGAATATTCTAATTAATGAACATCTCGCCAGTATTCTTTCTTCAAAAAGAAAGCGAGGATAAACAGAATCACCAAAAAGCCGATGACCTTAATACCCAGCGCCTCTGAATCTAAGCGCGAAGGCTCACCTACATACGCCATGAAGTTTGCTAGGTCGCGGGCAGCTTGGTCGTATTCATCGACACTCATTTCCCCGGTCCCATCAGTCTCAGTACCCACTACTTTTTGTACTGTTTTACCATTTTGCTCAACTTCTTCGTAAATTGGCGTTGGTAGACCTTGCAACTCTTGCAACACGTGCGGCATACCTACTGATGGGAACACTACATTATTCACACCAAAAGGACGCGACTCATCTTTATAAAACGACTTTAAGTACGTATAGATGTAGTCAGGTGACTTAACACGTGCGATTAAGGTTAAATCCGGCGGAGCCGCACCAAACCATTTCGCTGCATCTTCTTCACCCATCGCATTTTTAATATGGCTACCTACTTTTGAACCATCAAAAATAAGCGTCTCTTCGCCGATTTCAGTAGGAATACCGATATCGCGGAAAGTACGCTGGTAGCGCTGGTACTGCATTTGGTGACAACCTAAGCAGTAATTCATGAACAACTTGGCACCACGCTGTAATGATGCCTGGTCCTTTAGGTCAATGTTCGCGTCTTGCAGCGGCATTGAAGGACCTGCTGCCATCGACAAAGTAGGCAGCAATGCGAATAAACCGATAACTAGTTTCTTCATCATTTCGTCAACCTCTCTGGCAATGGCTTGGTTTTCTCGTTTTTACTGTAGAAGAACAGTAACACAAAGAACATGAAATAGGTCACCGTACAAATCTGCGACAGAATTGTTTTGAAATCAGTTTGCGGTGTTGCACCAACCCAACCAAGAATAACAAAGGTCACAACGAACTGCGCAATATTCAATTTGTGGAAACCACAACGATAGCGAATAGAGCGTACGCGACCACGGTCAATCCAAGGTAGTAAAGCTAACACCACAATAGACGCACCCATAGCCACAACACCCAGTAGTTTATCTGGAATTGCACGCAGGATTGCGTAGAACGGTGTGAAGTACCATACCGGGAAAATATGCTCAGGTGTTTTCAGCGGGTTCGCTGCTTCAAAGTTTGGTGCTTCCAAGAAGAAGCCGCCCATCTCTGGCGTAAAGAACACGATGTAAGAGAAAATAATCAAGAAGCCAACCACACCAACAATGTCTTTCACTGTGTAGTAAGGGTGGAACGGTATTGCATCGACAATATCTTTCTTATCGGTGTAATACTCGTGGAATTTGAATTTCGCTTTGTCTTCTTCCGCAACAGTGCCTTTTTTACGTTTAATATCGATACCGTCAGGGTTGTTAGAGCCCACTTCGTGCAACGCAACAATGTGTAAGAACACGAGAATAACGAGCACTAATGGCAGCGCGATAACGTGCAATGCAAAGAAACGGTTCAAAGTGGCACCAGAGATAACATAGTCTCCACGGATCCACAGTGTTAGATCATCACCAATAACCGGAATCGCACCAAACAGTGAGATAATAACCTGAGCACCCCAGAATGACATCTGACCCCATGGTAATAAGTAACCCATGAAGGCTTCAGCCATTAATGCTAGGAAGATAAACATACCAAACAACCACAATAGCTCACGCGGTTTTTGATATGAACCGTAGATCATGCCACGGAACATGTGCAAATAAACCACCACGAAGAAGGCAGAAGCCCCTGTAGAGTGGAGATAACGCAGTAGCCAGCCGTATTCAACATCACGCATGATATATTCAACGGAAGCAAAAGCACCTTCAGCAGAAGGTACAAAGTTCATGGTCAACCAAATGCCCGTGACGATTTGGTTTACTAGCACGAGCATGGCCAATGAGCCAAAGAAGTACCAGAAGTTAAAGTTTTTCGGTGCTGGATATTGTGCGATGTGCATATTCCAGACGCGAGTCATGGGAATACGTTCATCAATCCAATTGATAATATTACCAAACATTATGCTGCCCCTTCGCCTTTTTCACCACCGACCAAAATCGTGGTGTCATCAATGAAGTAATAAGGAGGGATCTCAAGGTTCAGTGGAGCGGGAACCGATTGGAATACTCGACCTGCCATATCAAACTTAGAACCGTGACATGGACAGAAGAAACCATCATCAGTACCTTCCACTTTCTCGCCAAAGCCACCTTGTAAGAAGCTAGGAGAGCAACCTAAGTGAGTACAGATACCCACAGCGACAAAGATATCGTCTTTGCGAGAACGCATTGGGTTCTTAGCAAATTCAGGCTGTTGTGGTTCCTCAGATTGAGGATCACGCAGCTGATCTTCGTGCTCTTTAAGTTGTTTTAACATGTCAGGCGTACGCGAGATAACCCATACAGGTTTGCCTCGCCACTCAACACGGATTAGTTGTCCTGGCTCAATCTTCGAGATATCAACTTCTACGGGAGCACCCGCAGATTTAGCTCTCTCACTTGGGTTCCAAGACGCGATAAAAGGAACAGCAGCTCCAACCGCACCAACACCACCTACAACAGAGGTAGCTATGGTTAAAAAGCGGCGTCGGCTGTTGTCTACAGGCGCATTGCTCATCCACTTATCTCCACTATGATTCTCAACACTTGCTATATTGAGAACATCAGTTACAGCAGGTTAATTTTTGAAGTTACAAAATAGAAGCGATCATAAATAAAAGCCTTGATTAAAACAAGGTTATTCATTGTCTCACCGCCAATAAACACCGCCATTATTGCCATGCAACTTTTTACGGCATAGATCAGCGTGAACGATCATATCGCGGTTACTTGCTGGTGACGGTGACAAAGATCAATATCGGTTCAGCAAAGTATTAAAAATCACTTCATCGGTTTATTTGCCACGCAATTGTAGCAAAATTTTATCAAAAATAGTGGCGCGATGGGCATTAAATGAGGGAAATAATAGAAAAATATCAAACTTTAAGGCAGTAACGGGGGAGATGACACTTTATCATTGCCTAAAGTAAAAAACCCGGTTTGCCAAAGCAAAGCCGGGTTTTGAAATTCTGGATACGTAAAAAATTAACGCTTCGAGAATTGAGTGTTCTTACGTGCTTTCTTAAGACCCACTTTCTTACGCTCAACTTTACGAGCATCGCGAGTAACAAAGCCAGCTTTACGAAGGTCTGAACGAAGTGACTCGTCGAACTCCATAAGCGCACGGGTAATACCGTGACGGATTGCACCAGCTTGACCAGTAGAACCACCACCTTCAACAGTGATGTATAGGTCAAACTTTTCAGTCATTTCAACAAGCTCTAATGGCTGACGAACAACCATGCGAGACGTTTCACGACTGAAGTATTCTTCGATAGAACGTTGATTAATTACGATGTTGCCAGTGCCTGGGCGTAGGAATACGCGAGCACTTGAACTTTTACGACGACCTGTACCGTAGTATTGATTTGCCATGACTGTGCTCCTTAAATGTCTAGAACCTGAGGCTGCTGTGCAGCGTGATTGTGCTCAGTACCTGCGTAAACTTTAAGCTTACGGAACATTGCACGGCCTAGAGGACCACGTGGCAACATGCCTTTAACCGCTTTTTCAATGATCATCTCAGGCTTGCTAGCTTGAAGTTTCTCAAAGTTAGTAGACTTCAGGCCACCTGGGTAACCAGTGTGCGCATAGTACATTTTGTTCTGAGCTTTGTTACCAGTTACAGTAACTTTGTCAGCGTTGATTACGATGATGTAGTCACCAGTGTCAACGTGTGGAGTGTACTCTGCTTTATGCTTACCGCGAAGACGACGAGCGATTTCAGTAGCGATGCGACCTAAAGTTTTACCTTCGGCGTCAACTACGTACCAGTCACGTTTTACTGATTCTGGTTTAGCAACAAACGTTTTCATTCTAAAAATCCAATGTTTTCAATTTTAAAACCACAGGCAGTTTATTAACTGCCGCTCTACTAATGCTTTAACCCCTTCGAGTTTAAGACTTGATACTGTAAATAGTGGCTAAGCTAAATACAGTGATAGAACGCAACGTGGCAGGCGCGGGAGTATAGCAGTTTGAAAATCCCTTGGCTACCGCCGCGCTGATTTTTTATGCAGTGATAGGAGCTGTAAAAACGAACCGGCTAAGCTAAATGAGGGCGTTCTAGATATTCGCGTGATTGCATCTCTTGCAATCGGCTTACACAGCGTTTGAACTCAAAGTTTAAGTTCCCTTGAGTATAGAGCGCTTCAATGGGCGCTTGTGCGGAGATAATCAGCGTCACATTACGCTCATAAAATTCATCGACTAACGCAATAAAACGGCGCGCAGCGTCATCATTGTGTTGCCCCATTTGTTTCACATTGGCGAGTAACACGGTGTTATAAAGGCGGGAGATTTCCATATAATCCACTTGCGAGCGCGCACTTTCACACAGTTCGGCAAAATCAAACATCACAATGCAGTCACTAACCATGCGTGTTTGAATCATCCGCCCTTCAATTTCAATGGCCTCGTTTGCTCTGCCCGGCTCGGGGGATAGTTGCTCGAAATAAGCAAATAGGTTTTGATCCGCTTGCTCATCAAGCGGACTGTGAAAAATTTCCGCTTGCTCTAAGGTGCGCAAGCGATAATCAACGCCGGAATCGACATTCACTATCTCGGTATTAGCCTTTACCAGCTCAATTGCGGGCAGGAAACGTGCCCGCTGCAAGCCATTTTTATACAGCTCATCAGGCACAATATTAGACGTCGCAACTAATATAATCCCTCTCGCAAACAGCGCTTCCATCAGGCCACCTAATAGCATGGCATCTGTGATATCCTGAACAAAAAACTCATCAAAGCAGATGATGTCGGTTTCGGCTTTGAGTTTATCGGCCACCACCAACAGCGGGTTTTTAACATCTTGTAATTGTTTTAGTTCCTGATGCACACGGTGCATAAAGCGGTGAAAATGCACCCGCATTTTACGCTCAGTCGGCAGAGCCTCGTAAAAGGTATCGACCAGATAGGTCTTACCACGCCCTACCCCGCCCCAAAAGTAAAGCCCTTTGATGGCCTTCGTGCTATCCTTGGCAAACAGCTTAGAGAAAAAACCGCGCGGCTTTTCAGGCTGAGCAACAATGTCATCATACAGGCGTTGCAGGTGGCGCACCGCGTTTTCTTGTGCTTCATCATGGAGGAAGTCATCGCGCTGTAAATCTTGTTGATATTTTTGCCAAGGTGTCATGGTGATAGGAGCAATACTAGGGATTAATTTTCGCGCTATCTTAACACGGCTGACAACAAAGCGTATATTTGACTCAGTAAAGTTTTCAAAAGGGGAAATTTATGTATACCACTACTTGGCTAGGTATCGTAATTATTGTTGCTGCATGCAGCTTTTTTGTTGGCAGCTGGATGACTAAACGCCGCTTCAAACAGGGCGAATTAGAAGAGCAAGCGCAACAAGCGCAAAATGACCTTGAGCGTTACCGTCAGGATGTCGCTGATCATTTAGATAACACCAATAAATTAATCGCTAAGCTCAAGGAAAACTACGAACAGTTAGTTAACCATGTACAGCAAAGCGACCACTTATTAACTGCAAAACAAGATGTTGATTTAAGCCAGCCTTTCTTCTCAAAAGAAACCACTGAGCAACTGCATGCGTCTTTAAATCAGCGTCCCGAGCGCCAACCCACTCGCAGCGTGCACGACAGTCAGCCAACCGATTATGCCAGCGGCGAATCAGGGTTATTTAGTGGTGAGCAAAAGTCTAACGATAAGCAACCTGCCTGATAAATAGGCAGTTATTTATCTCTTGAGGAACTAAATTAACGACCCCATAGTCTGTATAGGAAATAGCTTTATAGGTATCGGGCTGCATAGCAGCCCCTGTATTGTGGAGTTTGCCCAGACTATGAAAATGAAGTTATCAATCATCAGTGCCGCCATTTTATCGGCCACTTTACTTGCTCAACCTAGTATCTCTCATGCCAAGCTGCCCGTCGCGGTAGATGGACAGCAGTTACCTACGCTTGCACCTATGCTCGAGCGCGTCACTCCTGGCGTAGTGAGTATTCGTGTATCCGGCTCAAAAGAAGTGCGTCGCCGTGTCGACCCGTTTGACTTCTTCTTTGGGCGCCCCCAACCTCGGTCACAAAAGCGTCCATTTAGCGGCCTAGGCTCCGGTGTCATCATCGACGCCGATGAAGGTTATGTAGTGACGAATAACCATGTTATCGCCGATGCCGAGGAAATGGTGGTGACCTTAGAGGATGGTCGTGAATTCGAAGCGACGCTCGTCGGCGCTGATAAAGAATCAGATATCGCGCTGTTACAAGTTGATGGCGAAGACCTTACTGAAGTCAAACTCGCTGACTCTGACAAGCTCCGTGTTGGTGACTTTTCTGTCGCTATCGGTAACCCATTTGGTTTAAGCCACACAGTCACTTCAGGCATCGTCAGTGCCCTAGGGCGTAGTGGGCTTAATATCGAAGGCTATGAGGACTTTATTCAAACCGATGCGGCTATCAACCAAGGTAACTCAGGGGGAGCGCTAGTTAACCTCAAAGGTGAACTAATCGGTATTAACACTGCTATTTTAGGTGCTTCCGGTGGTAACGTTGGCATCGGCTTTGCCATCCCCTCTAATATGATGAAAAACTTAGTCGACCAGATTGTTGAGTATGGACAAGTGCGCCGTGGTTCATTGGGTGTTGCTGGGCGCACATTAGATGCAGGCTATGCCGAAGCCTTGGATCTCGATGTTAAACAAGGTGCAATGGTTGAGCGCGTCGTTGAAGACTCGGCTGCCGAGAAAGCAGGCATCAAAGCTGGCGATGTTATCATCAGCGTCAACGGTGATGATATTAAGAGCTTTGCTGAATTAGCCGGCAAAATTGCTACCCTAGGTGAGGGTAAGGAAGTGGAAATCGGTATTTTCCGTGATGATGAAGAAATCGAGTTAGACGTGACCTTAGCCGCAGCCGACAATGTTACAGAGGAAGCCGCCGAAATTCATCGCGCCTTAGCCGGTGCAGAGCTTGAATCCGGCAAACGTAACGGTATCAAAGGGGTTATTATCAATTCGGTAGACCCCCGTTCCGTTGCTGCCCGACTGGGCTTGGAAGAGGGGGACATTATTACTCAGGTCAACCGTGAGCGGGTAGAAACCGTGCGTGAACTTGCTAATCTAATCAAAGATATTCAAGGTAATATTGTGCTGGTAGTACGCCGTGGCAATAGCACCTTCTTCGCGCCTATTCAGTAACCCCTGCTGTGCTTTAACAACATTCAACAGCGGCGCCCTTGCCGCTGTTGTCGTTTATGTGCCATCATTGCCTAAGCTTATAAATAAATAATAATTATTATCTCGTGCTGAAAAAGATTAAGTTCGCCTTGCTGCCGCTATTAAGTGGTCTGGGTATCGCCTTTATTATTGTGCTCGCCACTCCGTCTTTGCGTGATGCTTTGCTCCCCATTCTCTCCGCTGATGGCTTTACTGGCTCCCATATGAGCTACGCCAAAGCGGTACGCCGCGCCGCGCCCGCAGTGGTCACAGTGTATTCTGAGCGCATCTCGACTCAGCCACGTTACATGCAAAGACAGAACACCGTATCTGAACTCGGCTCAGGCGTACTAATGAGTCCAGACGGCTACATTTTGACTAACTACCATGTCATTAATAATGCTGATTTAGTCGAGGTCATTCTTGCTGACGGACGCCGTTTTAGTGAAGTGCAGTTAGTAGGGTTCGATACCGTTACTGATTTGGCATTATTGAAAGTCGCGGGGGAGAATCTGCCAGCTATCCCGGTTGATAATGACTTCAAACCTCAGGTTGGCGATGTGGTGCTAGCTATTGGTAACCCCCTTAACTTAGGGCAAACCATTACTCAGGGGATTATTAGTGCCACCGGAAAGCAACGAGTAACCGACAGCTCCCACAGTAGCTTGCTACAAATGGATGCCGCGATAAATGTCGGTAACTCAGGCGGTGCCTTAGTGAATTCTCATGGCGACTTGGTTGGCATTACCTCAGCACAGTTTAAAACCCGAGCGAACCTCGATATTCAAGGGATCTTCTTTGCTGTTCCCTACTCTCTCGCTAAGGATGTTATGGATAAGCTTATTCGCTATGGTCGGGTTGTGCGTGGCTACATGGGCATGGATGTAACCGCTGTCGATCAGCAAGGTCGGGAAGTCACTAATAACCATATGGCCATCGCCGGTATGCGTATTAATAAAATGGATCCACTCGGGCCGGCGTGGCGAGCTGGTATCAAAGAAGGCGATATTGTCGTCAGCATGGGCGGGCATTCGGTGAGTAATATCCAACAGACTCTGGAGCGCATTGCCAATACCGAACCGGGGACTGAACTTGAGGTGGAACTCTACCGTGATGGTGAGCCGCACACTTTGACGGTCACCGTCGCTGAACTAGAAACCCGGTTATAATCGAACACACCCACATTCCCATCTAAAAAGGCCGCTATCAGCGGCCTTTTTCTATTACCAAGTTAATAGCGAGACTACTCACTCACACGTTTAATATTGGCACCAAGCGCGCTGAGTTTGTCTTCAATATGCTCATAACCACGGTCAACATGATAAATGCGGTCAACACGGGTTTCACCACTGGCAATGATTCCGGTTAAGATCAAACTTGCAGAGGCCCGTAAATCGGTCGCCATAACCCGTGCGCCAGTCAATTTAGGACTGTCGCCACAAATTGCGGTATTCCCTTCAAGGCGAATATTGGCTCCCATGCGCTGAAGTTCAGGTACATGCATAAACCGGTTTTCAAAAATAGTTTCGGTAATTGTGGCGCTGCCATTAGCAACCACATTTAGCGCCGTAAACTGCGCTTGCATATCCGTAGGAAACCCTGGGTGAGGTGCGGTTTTAATATTCACAGCTTTGAGCTCACGACCACGCATATCTAGGTAGATGCTGTTGTCGGTCACTTCAACAAGTGCATTCGCCTCGCGCAGTTTTTCAATAACTGGCTCAAGGCTATGATAATCTGTGTTTTTGCATAACACATCGCCTTTTGCCATGGCCGCTGCAACTAGGAATGTTCCGGTTTCTATACGATCCGGTAAAATCGCATGCTCACACCCTTGCAAACGCTCTACGCCTTGCACTTCGATGCGACTGGTCCCTGCTCCGCTGATTTTAGCGCCCATGTTATTCAAGTACTTGGCTAAATCGCTAATCTCCGGCTCACGCGCCGCGTTTTCGAGTACCGTCTTACCTTGTGCTAAGGTTGCCGCCATCAACAGGTTTTCGGTGGCGCCCACACTGACGGTATCCATAAAGATTTCCGCACCTTGCAGCCGACCTTCGACATGAGCGTTAATGTACCCATTTTCAACCTCAATGGTTGCTCCCATACGGCGCATACCTTGAATATGAATATCCACAGGTCGTGCCCCAATGGCACAGCCACCGGGCAGAGAAACTTGAGCTTTGCCAAAGCGCGCAAGTAAGGGGCCTAAGGCCAACACCGATGCGCGCATTTGTTTTACTAAGTCGTAAGGAGCCAGTACCTTATCGACAGAACCACCATCGATCAGTAATTGCTCGTCTTGCCAACGAACTCCTGCGCCTAATTCTTTCAACAGCGCTTCAGTGGTATTGATATCCCGCAGCTTAGGAACATTGCTAAACGTGCTTTGTGAATCAGCCAGCAGCGCTGCGAATAAAATTGGCAATGCTGCATTTTTAGCACCAGAAATGGTGAGCTCACCGCTGAGCGGTGTGCCGCCTTGAATAATAAAATGGTCCATGCTGATTCCTAATTACTGCGGAAGGATAAACTTACGTTCGCGTTGCCATTGCTCTGGCGTAAAAGCGCGAATAGAAACCGCATGAATGGTGCCGTCTGAGATTTTTTCCATCAGTGGTTTATAAACAAGCTGTTGCTTTTTCACTGGTGTGAGCCCATCGAAGCAGTCACCCACGGCAATTACTTGGTAATGGGTCCCTTCTACTTTTACGATTATCTCTTCAAGACCTAGCTCTTGTTTTAATAAAGCTTCTACTTGACTGCTTTGCATCACTCTCACTCAAAAATACTTTCGACCTGTCCCAACTGCATAAGTTTATGCAACTGCTCAGGTATATGGTTTAGTTGTAACTGGCGCCCTTGGCGTTGCAGTTGCGACGATGCCTGAATAAGCCACGCTAAGCCTGCAGTATCGACTCGCGTCACTTCGCTCAAATCGATTTCCACTTGCTCTTGGCCTTGCACAAGCTGCTCACTTAAGCGTTTATCGGCAACGCTGTAGCGAGTTAGCTCACCGGCAATGGCAAAGTGCTGTGGCTTTATTTGTTGCAGCGACAGATTACTCATCGACACCATCACCTCGAAATTGCACAGGTAACTGGCTTTTCTTATCTAGTAAATCAATCACGTGCTCAATACCTTCTTGGCGCAAAATACCGTGTATTTCGCTTTGCTTGGCATCAAGCAAACTGATGCCTTCGGCGATCATGTCATAAGCACGCCATTGGTTGTCGTTATCCTTACGCACTTTGAAGCCAATATCAATGTCTGGTTTCCCTGGGTCCTTAATGGTGGTCTTTACCACAACCACATTCGCATCACCAACATCGCGAGGCGCGGCAAACTCAACCTTTTGGTTCGTGTACTGCGTAAACACCCCAGCATAGGTAGTTACCAGGTAGTTTCTGAAGACATCAATAAAGCGCTTTATATGGGCTATCGCCTGCTTCTTCTCTTCGGGGTCTTCGATACTGCGCGCCTTTTGAATATAGCTTGCGAGCATACGATAAGACGCATACTTATAGTCGATATAGGGCAACAGCTCTTCTTCGACAATGACCTTTAGGTATTCTTTATCGGCTTGAATTTTCTGTTGATCGCGCTCAACACGTTTAAAGGTGTTATCAGCAACCTGACGCACCATTTTATAAGGTTCACTTAAATCCACCTCTTGTGCCTGTAAGCTAGAAGTGGCGGCCAAGAGTACGGCAGTTAAAACAATGAACAGCTTACGCATAATCATTACTCGCTACTTTGATTAAATAAAAACTGGCCGATAAGCTCTTCTAAAACCAAGGCTGATTTGGTGTCAGTGATCATATCGCCATCCTTGAGCGCTTTCGTTTGTACGCCAAATACGGCATCTATCGAAAGCTCATCCTCGCTTTGTGCCTGCGCCACTTCATTGCCTAAACAACTTTGCTGTGCCGAGTCACTCGCTATGACCGGGGAAATACCCAAATACTGCTCGCCGAGTATGCCCGAGGTTAATATCGATACCGATGTGGCATCGGAAAACTTACACTCATATTGGTTGTCGATGGCCATTTCAACCACAGGAACAAATTCACTGGGGTGCACTTGGATGCCCTCAACACGGCCAACCACAACGCCACCGACTTTAATCGGAGCGCGTGTTTTCAACGATCCTATATTTTCAAACTTAGCCTGCAATGAATAAGTGCCATTACTACCAGCTAATCCTGCATTGGCGACCTTTAAAGCCAGAATTGCCAGCGCCGCCACACCAAGAGTGACAAAGAAGCCGACTAAAATTTCAATTTTTCTCGAATTCATGGTGTTAATCCTTTAGCCGCCAAACATTACGGCGGTCAAAATAAAATCGAAGCCAAGAACGGCTAATGATGAATGCACAACGGTTTCTGTGGTCGCTTTACTGATCCCCTCAGAGGTCGGGATACAGTCATAGCCTTTGTATAGGGCTATCCAGGTTACCAACAAGGCGAAGACAAAGCTTTTAATCAGGCCGTTGAGAACGTCTTTTTCGAACGACACTTGCGCTTGCATAATAGACCAGAAGCTGCCTCTATCTACACCAAGCCAATCTACGCCCACTAAATGTGCGCCGATGATGGCAATAGCAGAGAAGATCAGCGCAAGCAGCGGCATACTAATCATGCCGGCCCAAAAGCGTGGTGAAATGACGCGCTTCAGCGGGTCTACAGCCATCATTTCTAAACTCGTTAACTGCTCGGTGGCTTTCATTAAGCCTATTTCGGCGGTTAACGCGCTGCCAGCGCGACCAGCAAATAACAGCGCCGTCACCACCGGCCCTAGTTCGCGTAATAGGCTCAAAGCAACCAGGGGCCCCAAGCTATCTTCAGCGCCGTAATCAACTAATACGGTATAGCCTTGCAGAGCTAAGACCATGCCAATGAACAGCCCTGACACCAAAATAATAATCAGTGACTGAAAACCCACCATATACAGCTGTCGAATTAATAAGGGCGTGCCTTTGCGCACATTAGGAACACTAATTAAGGCACCCAGCAACATCTGTGTAGCGCGCCCCATCGACGCGAAACGGCTTAGACTTTTATGTCCAAGGCGTTGCCACAAATTAAGCAGCGACTGCATCATGACAACAACTCCTGTTCATAAGGCTCAGCATCAAAGTGGAAAGGCACTGGCCCATCAGACAGCCCTTGCAAAAATTGCTGCACTAAGGGCGATTCATGTTCACGCATTTGTGCCGGGCTGCCACTGCCAATCACCCCTTTGTCGGCGAGAATAATCACGTGGTCGGCGATACTCAACACCTCTTGCACATCGTGGGTAACAATCAAAGAAGACAACCCTAACACTTCGTTGAGTGATTTAATTAGCCGCACTAACACGCCCATAGAGATAGGGTCCTGTCCGGCAAAAGGCTCATCATACATGATAAATTCAGGGTCTAGGGCTATCGCGCGAGCCAAAGCAGCGCGGCGTGCCATCCCCCCGGACAACTCAGCAGGCATTAAATCTTTTGCGCCACGTAAGCCAACCGCTTGTAGTTTCATTAACACCACCAAGCGAATTAACTCCTCACTGAGTTCAGTGTGCTCTCTAAGAGGAAAGGCGATATTGTCATACACCGACATATCGGTAAACAGCGCACCACTTTGAAACAACATGCTCATTTTTGTCCGCGCTTGATAAAGCGCCGAACGTGACATGCTTGGAATGCTATTGCCTTGAAATAAAATATCGCCCGAATCGGGCTTTAATTGCCCACCAATCAGCCTGAGCAAAGTGGTTTTACCTATACCACTTGGGCCCATAACAGCAGTGATTTTCCCTTTCGGAATGGTAAAGTCCATATTTTGATAGATAACACGCTCTCCGCGCGAGAAGGTAACATCCTTGATTTCTACTATTGGTTGCGACAAGTCGCTCTCCCGCTCATTTCTATCATTAGACCTCGTATTTTAAAGTTTTTTTACGCTGAGGGAAAAAAGATTCTGTAAATTTTTGTAAGCCCATTCAAATTCCTGCTCAGTGGAACACCTAAACACACGGTTTTCTTACACAAACACAGCCCAGTTTGTTACTATCTGCGCCAAGGTTTCACTTACATCAATGGCTCATTAATCATGCTCACCTCTTTCGCCATTCTAGTCGCTGGTTTTGTCGCCCTAGTATGGAGTGCGGATCGTTTCGTTTATGGCGCAGCTGCGCTGGCTCGCAACTTAGGGGTGCCAGCCCTAATCATCGGTTTGACCGTGGTCGCAATGGGGTCGTCGGCACCAGAGATGATGGTATCAGCTTCTGCGGCACTGGCAGATAAAACCGATACCGCTGTCGGCAACGCTATTGGTTCAAACATTACCAATATTCTCTTGGTGTTAGGTATTACTGCTTTGCTACGCCCACTTTCAGTGTCCTCCATTACACTAAAGCGCGAAATGCCCATTGTGCTCGTGGTGTCACTGATTGCATGGTATATGTTTACCGATAATTATTTCTCTCAGCTTGAGGGATGGCTATTGGCGGGCGGTTTTGTCACCTTTATCGTTTTTTTGATTGTTATTTCACGCAATCAAAAAAGTAATGATGACGATCCCTTGGTGAGTGAAGTCTGTGATGAAATACCCAGTGGGGTGAGCACCAAGTCAGCACTGATTTGGTTGATTATCGGGATGGCGATGCTGCCCATCAGTTCGCATTTTATTGTCGACTCAGCAGTGGATATAGCCCAGTATTTTGGCCTTTCTGATTTAGTCATTGGGCTTACCATCATTGCCATTGGCACTAGTTTACCGGAACTTGCTGCTTGTGTGGCTGGGGTGCTGAAAAATGAAGACGACTTAGCACTGGGCAACATTGTCGGCTCGAATCTATTTAATATTCTCGCGGTCCTATCCATCGCCGGTATTTTAAACCCATCGGTTATCGACCCCTCCGCTGCTAACCGTGATGCATTAATTATGATTGCGGCAACGGTGGTGCTTATTGCCATGAGTTTGAACTTTCGTGGCGCGCGGCGTATCAACAGAATCGAGGGCGGCTTTTTACTAGTCGCATTTTTTGCCTACCAAGGATATATTTTTAGTCAGTTAGCCTAGAGTAATAGTATGAGCCAAAGCTTTATTGCCACCGCACAACGGGTTTTAGAAATAGAACAAACCGCTTTGCAGGAGTTACATCAGTATTTAGACGCACAATTTATTCAAGCGTGCGAGATGATCATGGCTTGTAGCGGCCGAGTCATCGTTATTGGCATGGGTAAATCAGGACATGTTGGTAATAAAATTGCCGCGACCCTAGCAAGTACCGGCACTCCAGCGTTTTTCGTGCACCCAGGTGAGGCCAGCCATGGTGATTTAGGCATGATCACTGAAAATGACATCGTTATGCTCATTTCTAACTCTGGCGAAACGCACGAAATTGTGAGCATTATTCCGGTAATTAAACGTATTGGCGCGCCCATGATTGCCATGACCGGCAATCCTCAATCAAGTATGGCGACCTTAGCTGATGCCCATATATGTATTAAAGTATCGCAAGAAGCCTGCCCACTGGGTTTAGCCCCCACCGCAAGCACTACCGCAACCTTGGCAATGGGCGATGCCCTCGCTGTTGCTTTATTAGAAGCCAAAGGCTTTACCGCCGATGACTTTGCCCTCTCCCACCCCGGCGGGAGCTTAGGTAAACGTTTATTACTGACCTTGAATGATGTTATGCATAGCGGCGATGACGTGCCACGTAGCCACCAATCACAAAGCATTAAAGAAGCCTTGTTAGAAATCTCAAGCAAAGGCTTAGGAATGACCGCTGTTGTCGATGATAATGAGCGACTGGTAGGGCTATTTACCGATGGCGATTTACGCCGTGTATTGGAGCAGCGAGTGGATATTCACAACACCGCGCTGATTGAGGTAATGACTCCAAACTGCACCACAGCCGATGCTCATATGCTGGCGGCGGAAGCACTGAAAATTATGGAGCAAAAGCGCATTAATGGACTCATCGTGACCGATCACGAGCAACGTCCCATTGGCGCGCTGAACACGCAAGACTTATTGCGCGCGGGGGTGATTTAGTGTTGTTTTCAGAGTTATACCAAGCCATAGACGAAGGCGCGTGGCAACGTGCACAGCGCACTCGATTGTTAATTTGCGATATTGATGGCGTGTTTTCAGATGGCCGTATTTACTTAGGCAATCAAGGCGAGGAATTAAAGGCCTTTAATACCAAAGACGGGTTCGGCATTAAAGCGTTGCTCAATGCGGGTGTTGAAGTTGCTGTTATCACCGGGCGACAATCACAGATAGTACAAACGCGAATGCAAAGCTTGGGTGTCCCCCACATTTATCAAGGTAAAGAGAATAAGCTCGAAGCCTATGCACAGTTAAAACGCACATTAAACCTAAGCGATGAGCAAATAGCCTACATTGGTGATGATGGCCCTGATTTACCGGTGATGGAGCAAGTCGGGTTCGCCGTAGCGGTTAACGACGCTCACCCATTGGTTAAGCGAATAGCCCATTACAGTACCTTGCTACCAGGGGGTTTTGGTGCTGTGCGTGAGCTCACAGATTTGCTGATGCTGGCCCAAGGACATAGCCTGGGAACACAGGGAAGTAGCACATGAACGCAGCGAGAGCGCTCATATCACTGCTATTTATCGTCGCGATGGCGTGGCTTTGGTACCCTTATTTTATGAAGTCGACAGATGATGGTGTCGCTCAGCAAGACCATATTGCCACACCCGACTATATCGCAACTGGGCTAAGTCAGACTAGTTATAACGATCAGGGTAAGTTAAGCCACACCGTTTATGCTGAGGAAATGGAGCTGTATCAAGAACTCGGGTTTACGCATTTCACCAAGCCGGTATTTACCTTATATGGTGAAACAGAAAATTGGCAGGTAAACGCCGATGAAGCAACTTTATACAACAACAACATTTTGATCTTGGAAAATAACGTCACCGCCACCAACTTAAAAGAAGGGGCGATGATTGAGAAGGTCAGCGCTGAGGCCATTCAAGTTGATATAGATAGCCAGCGCATGGAGTCCGAGCAGGCTGTAGTATTAAGTGGCCCGAATATGAAGATCACCGGGCAAGGCTTGAAAGCAGACCTCAATACAGAGATAGTTGAATTAACAGAACATACGCGAACAATATATTATGACCAATAAAATCAGTGCATTAATTACATCCATCGCAATTGGCTTGTGCTCTGCTAGCGCTACTGCTGAGCAAATTACCGCCAAGGAAGTGTTAATTGATGCCGACAAACAACAAGCACTGATCAAAGAAAATATCACTATTTTTGATAAGAACGTGCATATTGTTCACGGCAAACGGGAAATAAAAGCTGACCGCCTTGAGGCTCACCGTCGTCCAGAATTGGGTGATAACAAGCAATTGCTCGTAGCCACCGGCTCACCAGCTGTGTACACCGAAGTGATGGAAGATGGCACTGAGATTTCTGCACAGGCGCTGGAAATTCGTTATGACGTCGCCTCTGAGACCCTTAAAATTCAAGGTGATGCTAAGATTGCCATGGCCGACCAGCATATCGTTGCCGAAACCATAAGCTATGATATTGCCAAACAGCTGATCACCGCCGAAAAGGATGAAAACTCCAGCACACGAGTGCGCACAACATTAACACCACAAAGTGACGATACGCCGGAGAAAGAGCAATAATGGCGACTCTTAAAGCACAAAAATTAGCAAAAAGCTATAAAGGCCGGGAGGTCGTCAAAAGTGTGGGCTTAGAAGTACAAGCAGGTAGTATCGTCGGCTTGCTCGGCCCTAATGGAGCCGGTAAGACAACTACTTTTTACATGATAGTTGGCTTGGTACCCAGTGATAAAGGCACCATCAGTATTGATGATGAGGATATCACCTTGATGCCGATGCACTCTCGTGCGCGCTTAGGTATTGGTTATTTACCGCAAGAATCATCTATTTTTCGAAAGCTGACAGTTTTTCAAAATTTGATGGCCATCCTGGAAACCCGCAAGGGCTTAAGCAAAGCAGAGCGTGAAAGCGAGCTTGAGGGCCTACTTGATGAGTTTAATATACAGCACATTCGAGACTCACAAGGAATGGCGTTATCTGGTGGCGAACGTCGCCGGGTAGAAATAGCGCGAGCATTGGCGGCAAACCCCAAGTTTATCTTGTTGGATGAACCTTTTGCTGGTGTCGACCCTATTTCAGTGTTAGATATAAAGAAAATCATAGAGCATCTGCGCAATCGTGGCATTGGTGTATTAATCACCGACCACAACGTGCGAGAGACCCTAGACGTATGTGAAACCGCATACATTGTTTCCCATGGCGAGCTCATTGCTTCTGGCACTCCAGAGCAAGTTCTTGCCGATCAAACGGTTCGCGACGTCTATTTGGGTGAGCAGTTTAGATTATAACGATTAAAGGATTGTTAGAGATACATGAGGCAATCATTACAGCTGCGCCTAGGCCAGCAATTAACAATGACCCCACAATTGCAGCAAGCGATTCGCCTGTTGCAGCTCAGTACTTTGGATCTCCAACAAGAAATTCAAGAGGCGTTGGACGCCAACCCATTACTTGAAGTTGAAGAAGACAATTACGCCGACAATAACGACAACCAAGAGCAAAAAGAGTCGACGTCCGACAACCAAAATAACGATACCGCCGAGACGGCCAGCGCCAGTAAGGATGAAGTTGAAAGTGCTGATGCCATGAACAACGAGTCCATCAGTGAAGACTTGCCCATGGATGTGTCTTGGGATGAGTATATTAGTGCGGCTCCCGTTGCCTCCTCTGGGCCTATGCCAGAAGATGAGTCTATCTACCAAGGCGAAACCACCGAGTCGTTACACGATTATTTAATGTGGCAGCTGCAATTAACACCTTTTAGTGCCACCGACGAGGCCATCGCCACAGCCATCATTGAAGCCATCAATGACAACGGCATTTTAACAGTCAGTTGTGAAGATCTGCTGGAAAGCTTGAATCATGATGAACAAGACGATGGTATCGAGCTTGATGAAATTGAAGCCGTTCTTAAGCGTATCCAACTCTTTGATCCAGTAGGAATTGGTGCGCGTTCTTTACAAGAGTGCTTGTTGATCCAGCTCAAGCAATTTGACCCACAAACCCCTTGGCTTGAAGAGACCAAAGAGGTAGTTTGTAACTATATTGATTTGCTTGGTAGTCGTGACTATCGCACCTTGATGAAAAAGACTAAGCTTAAAGAAGCGCAGTTAAAAGAGGTGATGACACTGATACACAGTTTAAATCCGACTCCTGCAGCCACGATTGTGCGAGAGCAGTCAGAGTATGTGATTCCAGATGTATCAGTGAAGAAAGTTAAAGGCCGCTGGGTGGTTGAATTAAACCCAGATAGTATGCCTAAGATCCGCGTTAACGATCACTATGCATCAATGTCGCGAAGCTGTAAGTCGCAAAGTGATAGTCAATTTATTCGCTCGCATTTACAAGAAGCGAAATGGTTTATAAAGAGCTTGGAACAACGCAATGATACGCTACTTAAAGTAACTAATTGCATTGTTCAACAACAACAGGCATTCTTTGAACATGGTGAAGAGGCAATGAAGCCAATGGTGCTTAATGACGTTGCCGAAATGGTGGAAATGCATGAGTCAACGATTTCCCGTGTGACCACCCAAAAGTATATGCATACACCACGGGGTATTTTTGAGCTGAAGTACTTTTTCTCCAGCCATGTTACAACCGAAAACGGAGGTGAATGCTCGTCCACAGCGATTCGAGCATTGATCAAAAAGCTAGTAGCTGCGGAGAATCCTGCTAAACCGTTGAGTGATAGCAAGATTGCCGACGTACTAGCCGAGCAAGGAATTAAAGTGGCTCGGCGCACGATTGCTAAATATCGTGAATCGCTAGCCATTCCACCGTCAAATCAGCGTAAAAGTTTGATATAGACGTTAGACAAGAAGGAAAATGCTTATGCAATTAAATCTTACCGGTCGTCACGTAGAAATCACTGACTCTCTTCGCAACTATGTGAATAGCAAATTTGCAAAATTAGAGCGTCACTTTGACCATATAAATAATGTGCATGTCATTCTTGATATTGAAAAACTAACACAAAAAGCAGAAGCTACTCTTCACGTTAACGGTGGTGAACTGTTCGCAACCGCAGAGCACCAGGATATGTATGCGGCGATCGACGGCTTAATTGATAAGCTCGACCGTCAAGTGATTAAACATAAAGAGAAATTATCTCGTCACTAACATGAACCTAGATTCACTCTTTACCAAGGACTGCAGCAAAGCTGCGGTCCTTTTTAATAGCAAAAAAAGAATGCTGGAGTACCTCTCTCAGGTGGCTCATCAGCACAGTCCTCACCTCAGCGAGCAATCGGTACTTGATGCTTTGCTAACCCGCGAAAAGCTGGGCAGTACTGGCATCGGCAAAGGCGTTGCTATTCCACATGGCCGTCTCGATGGTATCGACAGTACGATTGCCATTGTTGTAACCAATCGCGAAGCCATTAACTTTGATGCCATTGATAACCGTCCAGTGGATATCTTTGTCGCACTTTTAGTGCCGGCCAATGAGACTGAACAACACCTGAAGACCTTAGCGACAATTGCTGATAAACTAAAAGACAAACAACTGTGTAAACAACTGCGCTCGGCCAGCAGCGATCAAGAGCTTTATCAATTGATCGCCGACTAATGCGCGCCGTATTGATTCATGGTGTGGTTTAAATGTGCGTCTTGGGGTAAAACAAGGAGTTGTCGGATGGAACTTATCATTGTCAGTGGTCGCTCGGGTTCTGGAAAATCAGTCGCGTTACGGGTGCTCGAAGACCTTGGGTACTATTGCGTAGATAACATCCCAGTTATTTTACTCCCCTCCTTGGTGCGCAGTGTTTCAGCAAATTATGACAAAATTGCCGTCAGTATCGACGTGCGCAATTTGCCCAAAGAACAGCATGAATTTAACGACATTCTCGCTTACCTGCCTGAGTTTGCTAAGCCTTCGCTGTTTTACCTTGATAGTGACGAACAAACGTTGATTAAGCGTTTCTCTGAAACTCGTCGACTACACCCCTTATCCATGCAAAATATGACGTTGGATGTCGCTATTCGTGAAGAGAAGCAGCTTCTTGATGTACTCATCTCCCACGCCGACTTTATTATTGATACAACTGAGCTCAGTGTTCACCAGTTGGCGGAGATGATCCGTGAAAAAGTGCTGGGTAAAAAAGACAAGCAATTACTGATCACTTTTGAGTCTTTTGGGTTTAAACATGGCATTCCAAAAAATGCTGATTATGTGTTTGATGTGCGGTTTCTCCCCAATCCCCATTGGGAACCTGAACTAAAGGCGCTCACAGGGTTAGACCAACCCGTTCAAGATTATCTAGCCAGTCACTCAATCGTGCAAAAGTTCACTTGGCAGATCCAAACTTTTGTTCAAACTTGGTTACCCCACCTAGAGCGTAATAACCGTAGTTATTTAACCATTGCTATTGGCTGCACTGGGGGTCAACACCGCTCAGTGTACCTTGCCCAAACTTTGGGAGAGCGCTTTTTAGATACTTATCCGAACGTGAAAATTCGCCATCGAGAGCAGGAAAAATAGTGATGGTTGAAGGTACTTTTATTATTCAAAACAAGTTAGGCCTACATGCTCGTGCAGCCTCACAATTGGCGCAACTGGCGATGAATTTTGATGCCGAAATAATGTTATATCAAGGTGATAAGAGCGCACAGGCCGACAGTGTCTTGGCTTTACTGCTCCTTGAGAGCGGCAAAGGTAAGGAAGTGCGCGTGCAGTGTGAAGGCCCTGATGCCGACGCCGCGTTGGCAGCTATCGGGGCGCTCATTGCAGAAAAGTTCCACGAACAAGAATAACCCTTAGGCATTTACTTTTGCTATCATTGATTTAGTTAGGTTAAACTAATCAACGGCTTGTAAGCGCTTGCTTGCACGCTATTTCCCACCCCATTTTTTGTATTTAAGGGATGCCTATGCCAGAAGCCTATGAACAAGATTACCCGCTGCAACAACTTCAAGAAGTCACCGAAGCTCTTAATAGCGGCCAGTTTGTTCATGTACGCAGGCTTCTCGCCAAAACTGCGCCCTGTGATACCGCATTATTATTAGAATCATCGCCCCATAAGACACGTTCTAAACTATGGGCGCTCGTCGACCCTGATGTCCAAGGTGATGTACTTGAAGAGCTCTCTGAAGATGTACGCCTGAGCATTATCTCACGCATGGAGCCTGAGCATATCGCCGCAGCGACAGAGGACATGGACGATGATGACTTAGGGGAAGTATTACGAAGCTTACCAGAGCCCGTTTATAAAGACGTTATTGAGGCGATGGATATCCAAGATAGAGACCGTGCAACTACGGCTCTGTCTTACCAGGAGCGCTCAGCTGGGGCGCTGATGAATACCGATACAGTGACTATCCGTCCCGATGTCTCTGTTGATGTGGTGCTGCGCTACTTACGTCTCAAAGGCGAGTTACCTGAAGGCACCGATGAGCTCTACGTAGTCGATAAAAATAACTGCTTTTTAGGCTCAATGCCGTTGAGCTCTTTGCTAACCACCATGCCAGATGCCATTGTGCGCGATATCATGGATGAAGAGTGTGAATCTATTCCAATCACCATGGATGAGTCTGAAGTGGCGCAACTGTTCGAGCGTCACAACTGGATTTCGGCCCCTGTAGTCGACGATCAAGCGCACTTACTTGGACGTATTACCATTGATGATATCGTCGATGTTATCCGAGAAGACGCTGAACACAGTTTACTGAGCTTAGCCGGTCTAGATGATGAAGAAGATACCTTTGCACCTGTATTTAAAAGTACTCAGCGGCGCTCCGTTTGGCTTGGAGTAAATTTATTGACCGCGATGCTGGCCGCATTTGTGGCGAGCTTTTTCGAAACCACCTTGGGTATCTTGCCATTTTTAGCCGTGCTCAATGGTATTGTGCCGTCAATGGGGGGCGTGGCCGGCTCGCAAACGCTGACCTTGGTTATTCGAGGCCTCGCACTTGGCCATATTAACGCCACCAACCAGAAATTTATACTGACCAAAGAGCTGGCCATCGGGGCCTTGAATGGGGTGCTGTGGGCTTTGCTTATCGGTAGCGCCATCGCGCTTTGGAAATGGGACTTAACAATCGGTTTAGTGATCGCCTTTGCGATGTTTATGAATCTCCTCGCTGCGGGTATTGCTGGTGCGGTTATTCCCCTAATTCTGAAGAGAATGAATATCGACCCGGCGCTCGCCGGTAATGTAGTGCTGACCACAGTTACCGACATCGTAGGTATCTTCGCATTCCTTGGAACCGCGACTTGGTTCCTTATTTAACGCCGTCCAATAATGTAGATAGCGTGAATAAGGCCAGGGAAGTAGCCTAGTAGGGTTAGTAAAATATTAAGCCAAAAGTGCATCCCTAAACCCACCTGCAAAAATACACCTAGTGGGGGAATAAGAATTGAGAAAATGATTCTAATAATGTCCATGATTGCTCCGCTAATTAAGCCTGCTTGTAGATAAAGGAAAGCCCAGCAACGCTGGGCCTTCTACCGAGAACTTACAACTAATTATTCAGCCATTACTCGCAGTTCATCGTTTACTTCACGAACATCTTCTGTGTTTTCAGCGATTTTAATCGCAAGGTCACGCTCGGCTTCGCTATCTACGTTGCCTTTAAGCGTAACGACACCTTGGTCGGTATCAACATCAATGTCAGTGCCTGCAACTTCTGAATCAAACAGTAGACGAGTAGTGATTACCGTCGAGATCTTAGCGTCGGTTAAATCGCTGCCAGTATCCCCTGCATCATCATTGTGGCTCATACCTTCTTCGTTGTTCATAACCGTTAGCTGGTTTTCTACATCGTTTACACCATCTAGGCTAACTACCAGCTCTTCGGCCAACTCTTTATCGACCTCGCTGTCTACTTTACCTGTGAGCATAACCTTGCCATTTTTCACATCAGTGTTGATGTCAAAGTTGTTCAGGTTGCCATTCAGTAGCAGCACAGTTTCAGCTTTACCATCAATCCATGCATCTTTACTCTCGTTCTGCCAATCATTTGCTTGGGCAGTGAAGGCAGTAGAACCAAGTACAGCTGCAGCTACGATTGTCTTAGTGAACGTTTTCATAATGTCGTCTCCTTACTATTGCTTGTGACGCTTTAAGTGTTGCGAATCCCTTGCCAACTTTATTTTATAATTAAAATCAATAATATAAGGCGTTTGTTCAGCAAGCATTTAGGTACAACCTTACCTAAGTTACACACCTCAGTGAAAAAATTTCAGAAAAGCGAACAACCAAGACATTTACGTTCATTTAGTGTTTATTTTGCAACTTTTAGCAGCATTTAAGCCTATAGGTCGTTATTTCTCTGTGCTGGAATATCAGATCCGTATTCAACAAACTCCACTTCAAAACCTGCTGGGTCTTTAAAATACACGTTGCGACGATAAGGATTTTCAGGGCCCACTTTATCAACTTCGAAGCCCGCGTCTTGGAGTCGTTGAATGACGCCATCAAGATCTTCTGTGACATAAGCAAAGTGTGCTAAACCAACTTGATGGCCGCTGAGATCACGGTTGTCACCAATGCCATTGTCACTAAAAGCAAGGTAGTGGTAATCATCGCCAAAATGCACCCAAGTACGCGGCTTCCCCGACCATAACCCCTCGCCTTGACTTCGCACCCGCCAATGTGGAAAAGCGGCACGATAAAAGTTGAGGGCTTGGTTGATGTCATTCACGACTAGGTTTACATGCTCTAAATACATAACGTTCTCCCGAAGATGATTTATTATTTCAGGGACTAAGGTATTTCCTCAACTTAAGTTGAGGTAAAGCACTTTTTAGAATTTATTTAAAAAAGCCTAGAGAGGGGCTCTAGGCTTTATCGTGTTACTTGAGCTACTGCCCCGCAACTTGCATTTGTTCAATTAACACCGAACCGGTTAACACCCCGCCGCGAGGGTCGACATCACCGCCAATGCCAGCAACGCCTTTAAACATCGAGCTAAGGTTGCCAGCAATGGTAATCTCACTGACTGGGTATTGGATCTCACCATTTTCAACCCAAAATCCGGCCGCCCCGCGCGAGTAATCGCCGGTGACAGTATTGACGCCTTGCCCCATCAACTCGGTCACTAGCAGCCCTTTACCCATTTGTTTAAGCAAAGCGTGCAAATCATCATGGGTTTGCTGTACCAACCAGTTATGAATACCGCCGGCGTGGCCTGTGGCGGTCATACCCATTTTGCGAGCGGCATAACTGGCTAATAAATAGGTCTGCAGTTCGCCACCGTGAATAATCTCACGATCTTGCGTTTTAACGCCCTCTGCATCAAAGGGTGAAGAAGCAAAACCTTTGGCTAGATGCGGACGCTCACTGATATTAACAATATCACTGAAAACTTGGGTATTAAGGCTATCGAGCAAGAAGCTCGACTTACGATAAAGTGCACCGCCGCCAATGGCCGACACTAAATGCCCAAACAGGGAATTGGCCACATCGGCACGAAAGATCACCGGCACCTTCATGGTTCCTAGTTTTTGGCTATTAAGCCGAGCAAGCGTTTCTTGCGCCGCTTCCAGGCCGACGTCTTTCGCCGCTTTTAAGCCTGCTTGCTCACGCGATACGGTATAGGCGGCATCGCGCTGCATCTGCTCACCTTGTTGGCCAATAACCATAGTGCTGATGCTATGGCGAGTGCGCGGGTAGCCTGCCAACATACCGTGACTGTTACCGTACACACGCAGCCCTTGGTGGCTACTAAAGCTGGCACCATCAGAGTTGACGATGCGTTCATCAAGGTTCAACGCCGCCTGCTCTGCCTCCTGGCAAATTTCAATGCCCTGCTCTGGGGTCACCTGCCACGGGTGGTACAAGTCTAAATCCGGCGGGCTTTGCTCTAATAACTCAGCATCAGCAAGGCCATTACATGGGTCTTCTGAAGTGTACTTGGCGATTTCAATGGCTTTTTCCACCACCGAACGCAGCGCACTGGGGCTTAAATCTGTGGTTGATGCTGAGCCTTTTTTATTACCTACATAAATGCTCACACCCAAACCACCGTCTTGGTTAAACTCGATGGTTTCTACCTCACCGAGACGAGTGCCTACAGAGAGTCCAGAAGTACGTGACATAGCGGCTTCCGCAGCCGTTGCACCGAGCTTCTTAGCTTGGGCAAGCACCTCGCTTACGGCCTCTTTGACTTCATCGATTTGGCTATAAATCGCTGCCGATTCATTTTCTTGCATAATGGCTTTCACAGTTGGTGAATATTGATCTAAGCGTACCACAAAGCATCTGCGCATTTTAGTGATATAATGGCTGCAAAGAGCATTAATCGAGCATGTTATGGCTAAGAGCAAACAACCTGAAGAAGAGATTATTTACGTTTCCAAAAGCGAGCTAAAACGCGATGCCATGGAGTTTCATGAGCTGGGTGTAGAAATCGCCAACCTCTCAAAAAAAGCACGTGAAAAACTACCATTGAGTAACGAGCTTGTGGAGGCGATGAACTTAGCCGACCGCCTGAAAGAGAAAAAAGACGCCTATCGTCGCCATCTCAATTACATCGCCAAAACCTTGCGCGGCACCGATAATGTCGAAGACATTCATCAAGCTATGGCCATTATCACCAATAAGAACAATCAAAAAGATGTGGTGATAAACCAAATAGAGCAAATTCGAGATGAGCTAATCGCTGAAGGTGATAGCCGCTTAAATCCTCTGCTTGAGCAATATCCGCAGCTTGACCGCCAGCGCATGCGACAAATTATTCGCCAAGCAGGCAAAGAGGTAAAGCAAGAGAAACCCGGAAAGTCTCACAAAGAGCTATTTCAAATCCTCAAAGAGTTAATGCTCTAGCAGAGTCTCGGTTACCAGCTTTAAGTTAGAAAAAACAGCGCTCTTGCGCTGTTTTTCTTTTGGGGATGTTTAAGCGGTACCACCGACGGTGAGTTGGTCGATTTTCAAAGAGGGCTGCCCCACTCCTACCGGGACACTCTGTCCATCCTTACCACAAATACCCACGCCTTTATCTAGCGCTAGATCATTGCCTACCATAGATATTTGCTTCATTACCTCTGGGCCATTACCAATCAGCGTGGCACCTTTGATAGGTGTGGTGATTTTGCCATTTTCAATTAAGTAGGCTTCCGAGGCTGAGAACACAAATTTGCCAGAGGTGATATCCACTTGGCCACCGCCAAAGTTTGGCGCGTAAATGCCTTTGTCTACTGAGCCGATGATCTCTTCTTGACTATGCTCGCCACCGAGCATATAGGTATTAGTCATACGTGGCATAGGCAAGTGTGCATAAGATTCGCGACGGCCGTTTCCAGTAGGCGCTACTCCCATCAATTTAGCGTTGTGCTTATCTTGCATATAGCCCTTTAAGATACCCTGCTCAATAAGTACGTTGTAACCACCCGGAGTGCCTTCATCATCGATATTTAATGACCCACGACGATTCGCCATGGTGCCATCATCAACCACAGTACATAGCTCTGACGCTACCTGCTGACCAATTTTGCCACTAAACGCAGAAGCGCCTTTGCGATTAAAGTCGCCCTCAAGACCATGACCTACGGCCTCATGCAGCAACACCCCAGGCCAACCCGCACCCAGCACCACAGGCATGGTTCCTGCTGGAGCGTCAATAGCTTCTAAGTTGACCTTAGCCATACGTACAGCGTCCTCAGCGTAGTGCATCCAACGCGGTTTTCCGTCGACTAATTCTTTGAAATAGTTGAAATCGAGTCTGGCTCCACCACCGGCACCCCCACGCTCACGACGATCACCCTTTTTCAACAGCACTGAGCAGTTCAATCTCACTAGCGGGCGAATATCGGTTGCAAAGGTACCATCACTCGCCGCCACAAGCACTTCTTCATAGACGGCGGACATCGAGCTTACCACCTGCTCAGCTTCAGGCGCCAATTGACGGATATACTCTTCAACTTCACGCAGAAGCGCCACCTTATCGTCATCGCTCATGCTCTGAATCGGTTGCAGCGGCGCAAATTGACGTTTCACATCTTGCTCACTGAATATTTTAACCTGACCATGTTGATCCGCATCAGCGATACTGCGTGCGGCCATCGCGGCATTATTAATCGCTTCGAGATTAATAGCATCAGAATAGGAAAAACCGGTTTTCTCGCCACTGATCGCGCGCACACCGACGCCGCGCTCGATGTTATAGCTCCCTTCTTTGACTAAACCGTCCTCTAACACCCACGACTCGTTGTAGCTCGATTGGAAGTATAAGTCCGCATAGTCCACCTTATGCTGATGGATGTATTGCAAGGCGTTGGCGAGATCATCGCGATCCAATCGGCTTTGCGTTAAAAGGTTGTGCTCAACTTGACTCATAAACTTACTTTTCTCGCTTGGCGGTGAGCATGCATGGGCATGGACTCACGGCGTTGATTTAATTCTTCGCTGTTTACTGGCTGGGCTATCCAGCCCTCGCCATGGCTCAGCTCAGCTTGCACTTCACCCCATGGCGAAACAATTAGGCTATGGCCATAGGTCTCACGGCCATTGTTGTGAGCGCAGTCACTATTATTACGACCGTACAGCCCGGCAGCGACCACATAACATTGACTTTCTATCGCTCGTGCACGCAACAAGGTATGCCAATGCGCTCGACCGGTGGGTACTGTAAAAGCACTAGGAACAAGCAGTATATCAGCCCCCAATTGCACTTGCTGACGATAGAGTTCGCTAAAGCGCATATCATAACACACACTTAACCCTAGCCGCCCAAAGGGCGAGTCGAGTACCACCACCTGCTCACCAGCTTCGGTATGTTTGGACTCGTGATAAGTGCCTGTGCCATCCGCTACGGTCACATCAAAAAGGTGAATTTTATTGTATTGCGCTCGCTCTTGACCTTGCTCATCAAAGACAAAAGATGCCGCGAGGTAACGCCCTTCTGAGGTGGCGACCGGCAGAGTCCCTGCCGCAATCCATATACCGTAACGCGTGCACAGCGCAGCTAAACGCTGGCGCCAATATAAGTGTTTTTCGGCCACAGCCAATACCTGCTCACTGCTTTTTGCAAAGCACAGCCAGCTCTCTGGTAAGCACACGAGGCAGGGTCGTTGCGGCTGTAATTGAGCTAAAAATTGCTCCAGCCGCTGAAAGTTATATTCACTGTCTTGCTGGGCACAAAACTGTAACGCATACAGCATCATAGTAATGGTTTCTCCAGTGGCTGCTCAGGTTGCGACGCGGGCGGCTGGTTTTGCGCGGCTTGCGGCAAGGTGACTTCTCGACTGCTACGATCGAGTTCAACCACCTCAGGGTTATCCATTGCCCCACTGACCTTAAATTTAATCTCAGAAATAACGCGCGCTGAGTGGATGACCTTATCCAAGGCCAGTGCAGCTAACCCTGTTACTGGGTTGACCATCCAAGCAACAATCACGGGTAAGCTAGAAGTAACCTGTGGTGCCACGGCTAAATCATAGTTAATGGTTTGCGTATTTAAATCGGCATAACCCTTGATAGTAAGATCAGCAGGCACGCCATCCATTTTCGTATCTTTAGTGTAAGCAATCCCTTGGGCCAACTGCATACTGCCTTGCATACTGTTGTAGAAAAAACCTTTCGCAAACACATCGCGAAAATCCAGCTTGAGCTTGCGCACCAGAGAGTCCAGGCTCAGTAACGAGAAGACCCGCGCTCCGCCATCGCTAATTTCACTTAAGTGCCCTTCACCGAGTTGCCAACTAATTTCACCGCCCAAGCTGGCGATATCAATATCGTAAGGGGCTGCCTGCCAATGCAGCGCAAAATCCATATTTGCTTCAGAGTCTTGAACCGTTGAAGTGATGTCAAACTCATCAAACAGCGAACCAATATCATCACTATTAAATTGGCCTTTGACATGGGTTTGCCCATCACGCCAATAGCCATCGGCACGCAGCACATGTTCGCGTTTATCGACCACCAACTCACTAATAGTCAGTTGCTCGCCAGCACCCGCAAAATGAAGCTCGACCTGATCAAGTTGATAATGGTTAATGCGACAATCACCGCAGGTAAACGCTACACTCGGTAGCTGCGTTAACCAATTTAAATCCGTTTCGCTGCTGTGTCTAACGTCATCACCGTCACTATCATTAGTGGGGATGTTCACGCGTAGATAGTCAGCATGGGCGCGAATATCGCGGCGCTCTGCTTGGCTACCGGTGGGAATGTCTACTCGGGCTCGCAGCTCTTTGGCTAGCAATTTTAAATCCATTGCTGCGGGTTGATTAATTAACGTAAATTCCAGCTCATTAAAGGGCACCACATCAACATAAGCTGTGCGTACTTGCCCCACCACCTTGGTTAACGGTGGCATTACCGAAGGCTCGCCACTGCTGCGTGCAGCCACATCAATAATATTATTAAGTACAGGCTGCCAAGCGAGGATATCGGCTTCTGGGAGATTAACGCTCACCTCAAACCCTTGCTTGTTAAGCCCTAAATTTTGCTTGCCGACAATAAGGTGAGCATTACTCATTTGCTGCTCGCCGTTGTTGAGAATGCCGTTAAAGTATAATTGCTCGTCCAACTCGACCATGATCAGGTTAGAAATGTCATCCCCCTGAATTAAGGCATTAAGCGGCCACGCATCGTCTGCGGCTTTGTTATACGGCGTCGGCAGAGTACTGGTTACCCCGAGCATATCACTTTGCACATGCGCCTCGTAACTAAACCCTTGGTTATCAAAGTTTAGAGCCAACTGCGCATTGAGCGCAGTGGTACCACTCAACTGCGCATCTAACAAGCCATTCAGCCGCTTTTGTAACTGCGCCACATCAGCTTGCAAACCAATGTTAACGTCAGCGTGATAGTTTTCGCCTTGGCTTCCACCTAGTAAGCTCACAGTGAGCGGCATCCCTTGCCAATAGGCCTGGGCTTCATTTATCTCAATACGATCGTTCACAAACGACAACCTGCCCCGCAGTTCACTTAAGTCGATGCCGGGCTGCGCTAGGTGAACGGCATTGCCAGCGAATAACACCTCGCCTGAAGCACGCACTCCACTGTCTTTGAGGTCGATAAGCAGCTGCAGCTCGCCATCTAGGCGGTCTTGTGCCTGTATCACATCAAAGACGGTGGCAAGCGGCTCTGCTAATGGTGTTTGCGCAAAAAAAGGCTGTAGCTTAGGCGCTTCAATATTAGCTGTAATATCAATGGCTAAAGTGTCAGCATTGAGCAAGTCCTGCAAATACACATGGACACTGTCACCCAGCGCTAAATTGAGTAACTCGCCACTGCGGCTATAAATATCCATGCGCTGATTGTTAAACGCTAAGTCAACAGCAGCATTTTTTATCGTCGGCCAATCAGGGGCAAAAGCGAACTCGGTATCTTCTATTTGGGCATTGACCGCGAACCGCCCCTGCTGTTCGGTAAAGGGAAACTGATCGAGCGGTCCCTGTAACAACACCTGAGCAAAATGCATATCGCCACTTTTTATTGCCCCATTGAGGTAGTCAATCAGGTTTTTATGCATATAAGGTTCAGGAAAGTAACGCCCGGCATTGGCTGCACTGCCGCCACTGATTTCTGCATATAGGTTCATATTTGGCTGCGAATCAAGAGTCAGCGCAAATTCGGCAACTAAGTCTAAATCATCATTGCTTAAAGTAACTTCATCACTTTCGATGGACCAATGCTCGCCATCATTAAAGAATGCGACTTCTGCGGCAAGTTGTTGATAAGCGAGCGGCTCGCTAAACGTCTTGCCGGTCAATAGGTGGTTGTCGCTACCAGCAATACTAAGTAAACCTTTACGGTTGTTAATATGCGCGCTGGCACTGAGGTCTTGCGCACCAGGAATACCATGAAATCCCGACCACCCTAAGTGTTCGGCTTCAAACCATACTCGCCATTGCTTATCGCCTTGCCAGTGAAAGTAGCCCTCGTTGATAAAGCCTTGCGGTTGCACCGTCAGCAGCTCTTGTAATAACTGCGATTTTCCTAACCGTGCAAAGGTGGAGAACATGGAAATATCTAAGTCTTGCACCCACACTTGTTGCTGTTCGCTGATGAGTGCATCAAAAATAATCGGTGCCCACTGGTATTGTTCATCGCTAAACTGCAGCCCAGATGTACGCACTCGCCAGCCTTTTGCTTGAGGATGAATACGCACCATCCCCTGCTGCAACTCGAGGTATTGAGGTTGTTGTTGGTATTGCCAATTGAGTTGGCTCGGTTGCATCGCCAATTGCACATCGGTTAAGCGGCCCTCAGCAAAGTGCAGCCAAGATTCAAAATTGAGATTCGATTGTAATTGGCTTAATTCCGGGCGAACAAACTCTTGTAACCAACCAGAGATGTTCAAACTCTGTGCCTGCAGATATAAATCGCCATAAATATTATTTAAGCGCGCGCCGGAGAGTTTAAGGCGAGCTTCAAGAGTGTTTTGCTCGATGCCCGGGAGGCTCACCTGACCTTCGGCAAAATGGTCTTTAGCACGGTTTTGCCACACCAAGTTTTCTAAAAAAATACGGTGATGGCGGTTATCGAGGCTAATGATGTTCAGTTCGCTATCTTCGATAGCAAAATGCCCTTGCTCACCCAAAAACAGGCTTTCGATTAAGGCTTGCTGCTGCGAGCTGCTGGTTTTTGACTCAGTGCTAAGTAGGGCGCGAGCGTCGATTTCAGCGTCAAACCCTTGCAGTACAAAGTAATTGGAGTGCAGCTGCCTATCCAGTAATGATTGCCATAAATTAATATGCAACCGGGTTTGTTCAATACTGACGCTAATAGGGGCCTTGGCATTGTCGGCAAACCCTACTTGGTTTATGACAAGCGCTGGGCCATTGCCCTGCCAGTTTGCACTTAACGAGCCAATGGAGATATCGGCATTTAACTGCTCACCAAGGAACTGCTCGACCTCAGCACGATAATCATTGGCATAAGGTAAGCTGTATTTGACCAGCGACACCAGCACAGCAAGCAACACTAGGGTAACTGCGCTGATTTGCCAAATTTTCCGCAAACAAAAAAAGCAAACCGACTTGGCGTTCACTACATCATCACCACATCGAACTGCTCTTGGCTATATAGGTTTTCTGTTTGAATCATGACCTGTTTACCAATAAAGAGCTCTAGCTCTGCAAGGTTATGATATTCATCATTAATTAGCGCTTCGCTAACCGCTGCAGAAGCATACACCATAAATTTATCTGCATCGTAGGCTCGATTAACTCGAACAATTTCTCGCAGAATCTCGTAACACACGGTCTCGACCGTTTTCAACGAGCCACGACCTGCACAAGACGGACACACCCCGCAGAGAATATGCTCTAAACTCTCCCGGGTACGCTTGCGCGTCATTTCCACAAGCCCGAGTGCAGAAAGGCTGTTAATATTCGCTTTCGCTCTGTCTTTGGACAACGCTTGTTCCAAAGAGTGCAATACTCGGCGTTTATGTTCTTCAGACACCATATCGATAAAGTCGATAATGATAATACCGCCTAAATTACGTAGTCTTAGTTGCCGGGCGATGGCACTGGTGGCTTCAATATTGGTATTAAAAATTGTCTCTTCTAGATTACGGTGGCCAACAAAGGCGCCGGTATTAACATCCACCGTGGTCATGGCCTCGGTTTGATCGATGATCAAATAGCCGCCGGATTTGAGCTCTACTTTACGATGCAGTGCTTTTTGTATTTCGTTCTCTACATCGAATAAATCAAAAATAGGCCGCTCGCCCGGGTAGTACTCTAATACCTTCGCAAGGTGTGGTACGAATTCTTCTGTAAAGGTTGTCAGCTCTTGATAGGTAAGCTTTGAATCCACACGAATGCGTTCCATGTCTTCGCCTACATAGTCACGCAAAGTACGAAAAGCAAGCTTTAAATCCTCGTGGAGGATGTTTTCTTTGCGGGTTTTCTTCCGCCTGTCGACTATTTTCAACCACAGTTTCTTAAGAAATTCTGCATCATGTTTAAGCTCATGCTCGCTGGCTCCTTCCGCTGCAGTACGAACTATAAAGCCGCCGTTCTCGTCGTTGTACTGGGCAACAATATCCTTCAGGCGCTGACGCTCTTCGTCGCCTTCTATACGCTGACTAACCCCTACATGAGTGGCATCTGGCATAAACACCAAATAACGTGATGGAATCGTAATATCCGTGGTTAAGCGCGCTCCTTTAGTGCCGATGGGATCTTTGACCACCTGCACCATAATGTGCTGACCTTGGCGCACCAATTCACGTATATCCTGCACCTTTTTGATATGCTGGTCGTCCACCCCTTCTTCAAAAGACGCACTATTGACGATGTCTGAGGCATGTAGAAACGCTGCCTTCTCTAGGCCAATATCAACAAAAGCGGCCTGCATACCCGGTAATACCCGGCTTACTTTGCCTAAATAAATATTGCCGACGATGCCTAGGTTGCCTATGCGCTCAACCTGCACCTCTTGCAATACGCCGTTTTCAATCAGTGCTACACGGCTTTCACTGGGCGTTACATTAATAAGTAATTCTGAGCTCATGGCTAAAATTCAGCTATTAGTTTCTGTGTTTCATACAAAGGTAACCCCATCACGGCGAAATAGCTACCGCTGAGGTGGGTGACAAAGGCACCAGCGCGTCCTTGAATTCCGTAGCCGCCGGCTTTATCGAGTGGCTCACCGGTGAGCCAATACGCCTCGATTTCTGACGCGGTCAAGGTTTTAAACTGTACGTCAGTGGTGACGACTAAGGAGCTGGTTTTAGTCTCGTTAGCCAAAGCGACTGCTGTCATCACTTGATGCGTACGGCCACTGAGTTTGTTCATAGTAGCGACAAAATCGTCATAGTCTTTAGGTTTACCTAAAGCTTGGTGGTCGAATACCACCACCGTATCGCTACCTAAAACAGGGCGGTCGGTATAGCCCATAGCCACGGCTGATTCAGCCTTTAAGCGTGCGAGACGTTCTACCAACTGTCTTGGTGTTTCCTGTGCGAGTGGAGTTTCATCGGCATCAACAGCAAATTGCTCAAATTCAATGCCCAATTGCTCAAATTCAATGCCCAATTGCTGCAATAGCTCACGCCGACGCGGCGATTGCGAAGCAAGATATATAGCAGACATAACTAACGGATCCGAAAATGGCGGCGATATTTACGTAATAATAAAAATAGCCATGGCCAACAAATAGCACCGGTCGCTGCCGGCCATAAAAATTGCGGTGCAAAATAGACTTCAAGCAAGAAGTGGTGCAGCCAGAATTGCAATAAATGATGCAGAGCCAAAAACACCGCCACAAGCAACCCTTGTTGCCAAATAGAGAAATTACGCAGCTTTTGGTAATTACTCGCAGTAATGTAAATAGTAATGGCATAAGTCAACGAATGCACCCCCAGAGGTGAGCCCGTTGCGAGGTCTATTACGAGCCCTGTTAACCATGCACTGCCAATATTAAGACGATGAGGGACCGCAAGGGACCAATACATAAGTACCAGTAACACCCAGTCAGGGCGAAAGGGTTCAAAAGAGATAGGCAATGGCATCAGCGCCAGCACCAATGCAAAAAAGATGGTAACGATAATGAGCCAAAATTGACGATTAATCATTATTTACCTCAGGCGTCGCCGCTGCACTGTTCAAGACCACTAACAAACGAATGCGATCAAGTTGCGCTACGGGCTCCGCATAAATCTGCGCGAACGGTCGTCCTTCATCACGGTTAATTTCCGTAACTACCGCTACCGGGTAACCCTCTGGAAAGCGCTCTCCTAAACCTGAACTTAACAGCACATCGCCAATACGAATATCTAAACTGTGGGGCACATGCGAGAGTTTAACTCGGGTAATTTTACCAATGCCTTCAACCACAGTTCGCACATCGTTGCGTAATACGCGCACGGGGGTGGCATGAGTTGTGTCTGTGATCAACAAGACACGACTGGTATTCGCGCCCACCTGCACCACTTGCCCCACCACGCCGAGCTCATCAATTACCGCCAGGCCTTCTTTTAGACCGTCGGAGGTGCCCTTATTGATAACCACTTGGTGGCTATAGGGGTTAGAGTGCACCGACAGCACTTGCGCAACTAGCTTGTTATTCTGTTGCCTCGGGTCCGAACCCAATAGCGCTCGTAACTTGTCATTCTCACGAGCTAAGAATTCAAATTGCTGCAGCTGTTCACTTTGCAATAGTTGCTTGGTCTTCAGCGCTTGGTTCTCTCGCAGTAATTGCTCTCGAGAGGTGAGGTTTTTGGCACTGGTGGAAATCAGCTCATAAGGAAGGTTTGCTAGGTAAAGTAAAGGGCTTACTAGCGTATTAAGCGAAGTACGAACAGCAGTGCCACCGCTGGTGTAGCGATCGCCAACAATCAAGATAACACTCAGCACAACTGCGATGGTCAACCGCAGTTGCATTGAGACAGTACGACCAAATAATAGCTTCATTAGTCGTAGCTAAATACATCACCGCCGTGCATGTCTATCATTTCTAAGGCTTTACCGCCGCCTCGAGCAACACAAGTTAACGGGTCATCAGCAACCACGACGGGGATACCCGTTTCTTCCATCAACAAGCGGTCTAAATCTTTTAATAGTGCTCCGCCACCGGTTAATACCATACCGTGAGCAGAGATATCAGAGGCTAACTCGGGAGGAGATTGCTCTAGAGCGACCATGACTGCGCTAACAATACCCATAAGTGGCTCTTGCAGCGCCTCTAAAATTTCATGTGAGTTTAGAGTGAACGAGCGCGGCACCCCTTCAGCTAGGTTACGACCACGGACCTCAATTTCTTTTGCATCATCGGTTTTAAATGCCGAGCCGATTTCATGTTTAATTTGCTCAGCCGTGGCTTCACCAATCAAGCTACCGAAGTTACGGCGTACATAGTTAATAATGGCTTCATCGAACTTATCACCACCAATACGTACAGAAGAAGAGTATACGACTCCGTTAAGTGAAATGATGGCCACTTCAGTCGTACCGCCACCAATATCAACAACCATTGAACCCGTTGCTTCAGACACGGGTAAGCCGGCACCAATTGCGGCCGCCATAGGCTCTTCAATAAGGTACACTTCGCGAGCTCCCGCACCCATTGCTGACTCACGAATAGCACGCTTCTCAACTTGAGTTGCTCCACAAGGAACACAAATCAACACGCGCGGACTCGGGCGTAAGAAATTGTTGTTATGGACTTGCTTAATGAAGTGCTGCAGCATTTTTTCGGTAACATAGAAGTCAGCAATTACGCCGTCCTTCATCGGCCGAATCGCTTTTATATTACCTGGCGTACGGCCCAGCATTTGCTTTGCTTCTGTACCTACCGAGGCCACACTCTTTGGTCCACCAGCACGTTCTTGTCGAATAGCTACAACCGAAGGCTCGTTAAGCACGATACCTTCTTCTTTTACATAAATTAGGGTATTGGCAGTACCCAAATCGATCGAAAGATCGTTGGAGAAGAGACCACGGAGTTTCTTAAACATGGAACTGGTTGACCTTTGAAAAATTCTTATTATCTGAAAGCTTGAGACACTTTACCAATGCATCCCCCTCGCGGCAACATAAAGCTTGCGCTAGCACGAAAAAACAGCGCCAAGGGCAAAACTGTTTAACAAACGGCCACAATAACGCTTATTTACTGGCTAATTTTACGGCGCTTTTGCTGAGTTGAGCATACACCACTTGGGGCTTTTCGAGCACCAACTTTACTTGGTAACTTTTGTACCCCGGTTTGCGCACTTCCACTTGATACTCACCCAGTGGCAATGTGACATCCAATTTAGTTTGCCCGTATGGTTCACCATTGATAAATACGGTGTCATCAACAACGTTAGAGCGTACCGTTAACGTTACCGGATTAGCGTCTTTAGCGTGTTCTTCGAAGTCTCCTAAAGCGGCTATGCGACCAACCTCGGTTGCCGAGCCGGTATTATCGCTTTGCTCACTTAACTGCCCCTGACTCACCTTATTATTGATGTTGTGATTTTGTAATCGGTTCACGGTGATTGTGCGACTTTGGCAATAACCTGGATCAACTTCGAGCAACGAACACAATTGCGAATTATCAATTTCGCCAGCCATGGCCACACTCAAATTGACATTAAAATTACCTTGGCCGCTAAAGGCGCTGTCAACTACATGGCTGGATACCACTTTGACCCGAGCGTTGGCCAAATCACGCTTGGCACTGACTAAACGGTACTCGGATAAATTGTTGTACACTTGATCTAAAAAGCGAGAGGTCGCTTTGCTAAGCCCTTGTTGCTGCCCACGGCGCTCGCATTGCCCTAAGGTTTCATCGCGCTGGCAGTTGATAGTATGCACCACTTCCAAGGTTCCTTTGCGGGCAAATTCGGTGCGTAAACGTTCAACGCGAGCTTGGTCAAGCGATTGCTGCAATGCCAGTTTACTTTTTCGGTTTTGCGCCACAGCAGTATTCAGTGCGCTAATACTTTCACGCTGACCATTGATTGCCGCTTGTTGAGCGTGAATTTGCGCTTGCTTATCATGCAGAGTTTGAGTGGCCTGTTGATAGTCTTTTTGTAAGCTATTCAAAGGCGTGTTTGGGTCTTTCAGAAAAGCCTGATAGCCCTCATCTAACGCCTGCCTGGCGAGCTGTTGTTGACGTTCAACCTGCTTGGCCTGCGCTTGCATACGCTGCAACTGAGTGTGCAATAAAGTCAGCTCATCTTGGTGTGCTTTTATCTGCAACTGATCGCGCTCGAATTGCTGTTGATTCTGACTGAGCTGCGCGGCGATTTCCGCTACTTTTGAGGTATCTTGTGCGTTAGTCGCCATACTGAATACTGCAAGGGCGCATAGTAGTAGTGATGACAGAGCTAGTCGCATGGTTTCCTTCCTAACAAATAAGCATCATCTTGTTTTGTTAAGGGTAGTATAAAAAACCATTTCTACTAGAAAATGAATAAAAACCAGCACATTACCTAAAAAAGGTCAGTTAGTTGAGCTGCTCGCGCCAATAAATAATACGGTCATTACCACGGAAAGTACCAAACTTGAGTGTCGCACTGGGGTTTTCATCAGCCGCACCATCACCGCTCCAATCCCAGAGCAACCAATCAGGCGCAGGGTAGCTCACCGGATAGGTACCAGGGTTTTCCTCAGAGTCGGCAAAAATCCCTTGGTCAACCACGTAATCGCCCGAGACCAACGCTCCACTACCCGTTGTGCTTAGCTCACCACTGCTGTCGATTAAATCGTTATGCGTATACGCACTGCAATGATCTTTGCTATTCACCGCCCAGCGCTGCCCTTGCCAGTACTGAGCTTGCATTGGCACCAACAGTGGTTCGAACTCACTGCCAAAGTTGTTTTCTAAGCGCAATCTACCGTAGCGCATATCCAACAAACCGCTAAAGGCTTTAGCGGTACAGTTACTGCAACTGGCCACCGAGTCTCCTACCATATCGGCGCTGCGCCATGGACGATTGTCAATTTCGCTGGAGATTTCAGCCCCTAGCTGCAATCGATTAAAGGGGCCATCAGGCTGCGCATTTGCCAAGCGTGCAAACATGCCATTGCTAACATTTACGCTGTAGACTCCTTGTTGCCATGTGCCCACAGCGGCACTAAAGCGCGACGCCAAACTTGCCTGCTGTGGCTCTAAACTGCGTGCTACGTAATTAAACTCGGCGCGACCTTGGTAATGTTCACCATAGTTTTGCAATACTCTGCCGGTGGCGCTTAAAGCGTGTGCCTGCCAACTCAGACTAATCTGCGGCTGGTCCATATAGGTAAAGTCAGTGCAGCTATCAAGTAGCTGTGAGGAATTCATGGCAAAATGCTCGGGGTAAAAACGACCAATCACGGCACTGGCCACTTGCTCACCTAAGTATGAAGTCGCTAAATACTGACCATTCACCGGGGCTACGTCTAAGCGAATACTCCCTGCTTCATCCCACATCACTTGTTGGCTTTGTTGTACACCTGAGGTATTCGTAAGTGCGAACGACCCTGAGCTTAATAGGCTGCCATCACCAAATCCAGGCTGTGGATAGACACGATCGAATAAGGTCACTTGAGCGCGCTGCGAAGGTGACTCTAAACCAAAGTTGGGGGTCACATTTCCCTGCTTATTCACGCTTGCCACTTGCACTTGGAACGCCTCGCCTGCGGCCACAAACCCAGCCCCTGAGCCTTGAGTTGCTGGATTTATGCGGCCATCACTGGCAGCTACTGCTATGACCTCCAGCTGGTAAGGTTGGCTCACAAAAGCGGCGCTACTACCCTGCAGGGTGAATTCTGGCTCGGTGGGGGTGGCCGCTACGGTCATTGCCCCATGTAATTGCAGCTGACCTACATCACTGTAGTTGAACTCTAACGGCGCCGCACCCTGGTTATTAAAGGTTAGCGCGACGCTCTGTTTATTCGCTTGTTGCCCTTGGTTGTTGAGGCCAATGGCTGTGCCATTGATTTGAGCTTGCTGGCCACTTTGGCATACCCCCGGGTTTTCACAAGAAAGGCCTAACTGCACCTGCTGTTCGCCTGCCACCCGTGCTTCACAAGCTCCGGTTACGGCATTGGCGGCAACCGCTTTTAATATCAGGTTATTAGATTCTCCTGCACGTAGGGTTGGCGGTGCAGACACGCCGTCACTGGCAAAAAATGCCAGCCCTGCATCGACGAAATCGATGGTGCAATTCGATAATGTACCGCCAATAAAGCAGCGATCTTGACTAAATGGTTTAGCTGGCGGTGTGGAACTTGCCACACCTATTTGCGCACTGCCTCCTTGTGGTAGCTGTAACTTCGTCGTGCCTACGCCATTAGTCAATGTAAACGGGTTACCACCGACAAATGTCCCAGCGGTGCTACTCATTTGTACTTCAACATCTTGCTCAACTAACGCTGTACAGTTTTCATCGGCACAGGCCTGCACCTGTATGTCGGCACTATAACAGCGCACGGTTTGCTGCGGATGCGATAAGCGAAAATGATCGACGGTGACACCAACAGGCTCAGAGCGCAATGCACAAATTTCGATGTTATCGAGTTCATGGATGTTAGTAGAGCCGCCCGTCGAGCCGGTAAAGGATAATAAAAAGTTTTCCGGTACCGGCGCCTGACCAAAACCGCTATCTAGCGCATTAAAGCTATCAATGAGCACTTCAAAGCCGCTACCGGTATTACGCTCTACTTTTACAATGCTCTGATTAGCGATTCTCGAGTCGATAGTGATGCGATAACGATGGGGTTGCGAGGAGGTTGCCTCATCCACTCCCGGTGATAAACAATCGCCGTTGGTGTTCGTGGTGCCATTGTTACAAGTGCCGCGTAAATAGCGGTATCCCGATTGACCATCACCAGAGCCGCGCACCACAACTGATTGTCGCCGCCGACCGATGGAACCATCCCCACCCTCATTAGAGAAGTTTCCAAACTCATCCAGCCCAATCCCTAGCCAGCCGCCAGCAAAACCAGACACCCCTGGTTTATAGCCATAGCCAAGAGGACCACCGAAAGAGCCTGGCTGCGGAGTGACAGCAGCATCAGAGAAAACCAATGCAGCACCATCAGCGCCACTGCCACCATAAGCAAAGTAATCAAACTCAACCTGAACTAAGTTATTCTCCGCCGGAAACAAGCGCTGAAAATTCACCGAAGTTGCCTGGTTGGTACGCGCCTCGGTAAGGCGTAGGCGACCATTCACCGGTTGTGGGGTAAAGTTACCGCGACTACGAAACGGGATCCATTGCTCACTGAGCGATGAACCACTGAAGTCATCGCTGATACAACTTAAGCAGGTGTCTGGACGCACATTACCATCTTTGGTCAGCCCTGCAAGCTGGTTGGTGTAGATAGTGGTTATTTGCTCAGTGGAGAGCGCCCCTTCATAGATAAGCACTTCATCCAGCACACCATTGAGCTCGTCGGCAAATGAGCCATTACTTCGCCACCATACTCCCAATGCCGTGCGCAGCACATTGAGACTACCCGAAGCAGCCTGACGGCAACCAAAGCTAACCCCGTTAATATATAAACAGATATCACGCCCCGAACGGGTCAAAGCAATGTGATTCCATGTGCCGCTGGTAATTAAAGGCGCTGGATTAGAGAAGGCATAATATTGCCCTTTAAAGCCAACTCGTACCTCGCCCCCTGAGCGTACATATAACTCAATCTCAGTATTGGTTTGATTGTTACTGGCGGAGAGCAACTCATTAAAGCGCCCAGTATCGTCAACTTGCGCCCACAAAGATAAAGAAAAGTCATTTCGGCCATTGAGAAGGGCCGCTGGTAAAGCAATATAATCATTGCCACTGCGGTTTAAACCCGCACCATTATTAACCTGCCCCGGCTCAGCGCTAAGCAAATACCCATTCGCTGGATAGTTGCCGGTTAAATCTTCCAATACGCCCGAGTCTAAGTCAGTACACAGATCAAGCGGGTAACTTGCTAGCAACGTTAGGCATGATCCTCTATCTGCCATTAGCTGGGCAATATCAGTCTCACTTAAGGTATCATCATGAACCTGAATATTATCTAACACACCATCAAAATAGTTGGTCAAGTTACCCCAATTTGTTGCTCCTAGGTATAAGTTTCCCGCTGTGTTCTTATTAGTGTAATCAATATATACGCGTTGAGATCCGGCAACCGTATCTCCGGCTTCATTGAACAGTTGTAACGACATTTGCGTTCGAGCATTGCGAAGTACATAGGCTTGAGCCACAAAAAAATACCAATTTCCCTCGCTTAAGAGGGCATTGGAAGTATATTGCTCTGGGCTTCCATAGCGATCCCAGAGCGTAAACGTCACCCGCCCATCCTTAGTGTGCAAACGATACTCCTGTGAATTACCTCCCTCTCCTTTGTGAACAATTGTGCCTGTCGCTGCTAGGTTATCAATACGAAACCAGCCACTAAGAGCAAATGCGCGGTTTGCACGCAGTAGTGGTGAAAGAGACACCGAATCAGCCACTGAAACATAGTATTGCGCCGGATAATACTGACCATTTGGCGGCCCTAAGTAGCCTTCACCACGAAACCAGCCGCCACGACAAGCGATTGCCTCAGTTGTGCTCGCCCCGTTTATTGCCGTACCGTGAAAGCCGTTACCACTTATATCGCGAACTTCATCGCTTACACCCGTCCACTGGGCTTCATTCATCGACCAAAAAGCAACAGTTTGTCCATAAGCATATGGTGACATGACGACACATAGCAGCATCCACATGCTAAATATGTACGCAGAAAACATTATCTTTGTGCCTAGCTTCACCCTTCTAGCCTCACTTCCACAGCGATACTGCGCTGTACATCGATACTGCCAGTGCTACATTGCGCAGCACTGGTTATTTGATAAAAATTAACTGCGCCACTGGCCACTGTCGGCTCAGGAACATCTTCTTCACTGGCACAGCTCATTTCCACGGTGCAATTCTCCAAGGCACGGCTAGCAAAGCTATAATTCGCCCCAGCTATGAGCGCACAACTGGGGGTGCTGTCAGTAATCAACCGTTGCAGGCTGCGCTCTATGCCACTTTGCGCAGCCATGTAACTGCGCGCCCCATAATATTCTAGGGCGTTTTGATTGATACCCGCGTTAATCACGCGAGAGAGCGCGAGGCCAAGCGCCAATAGCAGCACCGCCACTACGACCGCTACAACCAACATTGAGCCACGCTGCTGACGAAAAGAGCTGCTAGGGAACATTAGGAATATGTACCTCATGCGTTAGCCTAAGCTGTTCACCTTGCTCAGAACTAAAAGTTAAATCAAGGGTAACCAGGGCATTACGCTCCAATGTGCCCGGTTCATAGCGTGGTTGCCAGTCACTGACTCCCACAGCCAATAGGTTGGTCGCTGCATTTTGCTTGCGCACCAAAGATGCCCGGCCATCGACCACTTCGGCGCATAGTTCAACTTGGGGGCCAATCACATAAAAGCGCTTACCGGGTGAACTGCGCTGTGGCTGGGCGCTAAGCTGCCAATCATAAATATTGTCGTTATTACCCTGATCGTCAATATCAGTAATAGTCAACGCGTTATTTTCAATATCATTCACACTAGTAGGGAAGATAACAATCTTATCAACGTTTTCAACAGCACTGCCGTCAAAGTCAACCACTGGCAAAGGAGCTTGGTCTATCTCCCCCAGATAAGAGCCACTGCTCTTGATGGGGTAAAAGCTTAAACATCCGTTTGTGCCATCCACCGCGATGGAGTTAGGAACACTATTACGTAACTCTTTTTCTAATCGCAAAATAACAAATCGCGATTGCGCTACCAGCCCTGAACGTTGATTACCCTCACTGTAAATTTGCATAGCAAAGCGAATAAACTGGGTCACCCCGACTGCAAGTATCCCTAGGATAACGATCACTATGATCAGCTCTATTAAGGTAAAGCCCTGATTGCGACTAAATCCACGCATCAATAATTACCTCGATAAGCATCAAAGCGGTAGCGCTCACCATTGGGGGCGGTGATGGTTACCTCAATGCGCTTTGCCTGTTCAATGTTATCATTGCTGGATTGGTCGTAATCACCGTCAATCGCGACTAACACTGAGGCCGCGAATCCAGAATAAGTACCGCCGACATCAGTAATACTTAACCCATTGTAGTCATCAACATCATCATACAGATCACGACTGCCCTCCTCAGGGCCCATGGTGGTGCTACAACCAACGGGTTTTTCATCGCAGCGCTGAAAGGGCGGACTACGATCGCTGTTTTCGTCATAGGCTTTACCCAGAATTTCATTCATCAATGACTGCCCGAGCTTGGCTGCTTTTACTTGCACTAGGGGTTCAGCGCTTTGCCTTGCTTGCGGAGCAATCAAGGTGAATACAATGACCATCGCGATGGCAAAAATTACAATGCCCAGAATCAATTCGACTAGCGTAAAACCTCTCGCTCGCGGGCGCTTAACAGCCATACACAGCCCCTTCGCCGCTAATGCACACAGCTTGATTCCCCACCTGTACACGGCAGGTATTGGCGCAATTAATATCTGGTTGCCCTAGATGGTTAAAAGACAAGGAACTAAAGCTGCCACCGTTGTTATCGGTGGTGGTAAAAGTGATATCAGTGCCGGTGCTATCAACAACGAGATAGTCGTCATAGGCTGTAGAAATGGTATTTTCGCAATTTTGATTAGCGGGGGGCGCGATTAACGTGGTGGTAATTTTAACGCAATTATTACTATTAAGATTGTGCATCGCCTGCAACTGGATACTGCGGATCATCGCCAGCGTGCGGTCTCTTAAAGTGTAGGCATCTTCATTATTGGAGCCGAGAAATCGGGGTATGGCAGTCACCGCCAATACCCCAATAAGGATAATCGTGATTATGAGCTCAACGAGCGTAAAACCACGGTTGTTCATTGCTTACTGACAGTCGTCAAGATTTAAGGTGATCACTGGCGGTGTATTAGCATCGGCTGCTTCGGTGTAGGCCACATAACAGCCATCATTAGCTTCACCGCCGGTACCATTACCTGCCACTACCGCAGTCGGTGCATCACTACCTGTCGTTCTTACCACAAAAATAGCGGGTGTCCCGCCTGTAGCTTCAATCACATCGCTTGCAAAGTCGTTGGTTAAATCAATATCCATCGCTGCGGCAATACCTGTAGCTGCGGCTTGCGGGTAGCCAAAGGAAGTCGTTACATCAACGGTTCCATCGGTGCCTAAGTCAACCCCTTCGGTGCCATCACCTACATTACCTTGAATACCTTCAATAATAGCCTTTCCGTAAACGATATCTTTGGCAGAGTTCATCGCGCCTCTAACACCTTGTACCGTTGCCGCATTGGCATCACCCTGCAAGTTTAAAAAGCGTGGCGCCGCTGTGACTGCAAGAATCCCTAGAATAACAATCACAATAATCAATTCGATTAAGGTGAAACCTTGTTGTTTTGTTGCTTTCATCGTCTGTACCTCGTTATAGCAAACTTAAAATACGGTTACCTGCCCTGTTGCGGGAAAGTAAGAAAAACCATCAGTAGCTGCACCATCAGGCACAGAATCGTCAGGCAGATTCGCGACATTGGTGGTATCGAGCGAATCTGAAAGATAGTAAATACACTGCGAATTGGCCGCGTTAAATTGTACGTAATAACGGCTTTGCGCGGCCTGATTTGGGTCAATGGTATTAATAGGCGCTGATTGTAAAATAAGATCAAACACATCTTTGCAATCTTGGCGTGCCATAGCGCCAACAGTGGTATCGGAGCTACCATCGTTGGTGGGGTAGCCAATATCGCCATCAACACCTAAGGTAACTTGGTCATACACCACAGTGGTAATATCAGCGCCACCATTATCGACTAAGCGACCGTCAACTTCCCATTGTGAGCGCACTAATCCTATCGCCGCTGCAAATCCACCAGCCACGCCTTCAACCGATGCTTCGCGAGCATCATCGGTAACGTCGATAAAGCGCGGCAATGCGGTTGCAGCCAAAAGCCCTAAAATAATGATTACTATAATAAGCTCTATGAGTGTAAAGCCACTTTGTTGTTTGCGTTTCATTGCCTACTCCAACAGAGTTAAGTACCTAAATTCATTCTAGACCAAAGGCTGAATTACTCAAAAATCATTATGTTTTGTTTATTTGAGTGTAACAGCCACTTGACCGGTGTGTACATCAAAGCGAAACCAGGCTCGCTCATTAAAAAGAAACTCACACCCGACTAAGGCTTGCCCTGCCCATATCGGCTTAACACTGACCCCAGCCAGGTTGCCCTGCCCTTGCATTCGGGCAAATAAGCCCTGACAGGGAGCCCCATCGCCCTCAAGGCCTGTCGGCCAGCCAAAGCGATTAACCACAAACTGTTGTTGACCCACCACCTGCATTTGCGCGCTCACCTGCTCTAAGGTAATGATATCTTGTTTATGGGCTAGCCACTTACCATGAATAGCAACGGCACTGTGATGGAACTCCGCCACCGCTTTATGCAAGTTCACGTCATTGACATTATTAAATAACTGGCTGATATAGTAAATAAAAAAGCCAATAAACACACAAATCAGCAATCCACTAATAAGCAGTTGATAAACCCGGCTCAAACGCCGGCTCACCTGCTGCTGATTACGCACTTTAGCCCCCTTTAATCGCAGACATCAGGTTCCACATAGGAGTAAAAATACCCAATGCCAGTATTAGCACCATTACCGCCACCAAAGCAATTAAAATGGGCTCTATCTTCGCAGTCAGGCTCTTTAAATCAAAATCCACTTCGCGTTCATAATAGTCGGCACTTTCTTGCAACAGTTCATCAACGCGACCGGTTTCCTCCCCGACTGCAACCATTTGTAACACCAATTGCGAGAAGAGCTCACTCTGTCGGGAAACCCGCAACAGGCTGTCGCCTTTTTCTATGCCGCGTCGCATCTCGACAATACGCTGATGCATATAGGCATTATCAACGGCATCAGCCGTAAGGGATAGCCCGGTGGTCATTGGTACACCAGAACGTAACACCATGGCAAAACTGCGGCTGTATCGAGATAACAAAGAACGTTCAATGATACTGCCAATAATGGGTAAACGTAATTTCACGCGATCCCATTTCAATCGCCCTAGCTCGGTACCTAAGTAACGCCGTATCCCGTAATAGCTTGCCGCCATCAATGCCAGCAACAACCACCAGTAATGAACAAAGAAATTAGACGTGCCAATGAGAATGCGCGTCATCAGCGGCAACTCAGCATCGAATTTAGAGAACATTTGCGCGAACACGGGGATCACAAAAATATTTAAGATAAACATGGCCGCGATGAGGGCGATGATCACAAACGTAGGGTAGCGCAATGCCGCTTTTATTCGTTTTCGCGTTTCTTGCTCGCGTTCAAAATATTCAGCCAACTGTAAAAAGGCATCCTCAAGCTTACCGGTGTTTTCACCCACCACCACGATAGAGATCATTAAACGATGAAAAACCTCCTTGTGGCTCGCCATAGCAGCGGATAAATTGCGCCCCTGCTCAAGCTGAGTGGTAATTTCTTTTAATACCTCGCGAAAACGCGGATTTGTGGTGGTTTCAGCCAGGCCGTTAATAGCGCGGATAATCGGGATCCCCGCTTTGAGCAGTGAATACATTTGCCGTGAAAAGATAATCATCTCATCAAGGCCGACCTTGGGCTGAAGCCAAGCCATAAGCGGTTTGTTATCGGCGCTTTTTACCACCTGAGTTTCATCTATCTTAATGGGCACACTTTGACGCGCCAATAACTGATCCGCAGCCGCTTGTGCGTTATTAGCCTCAACCACACCTTTAATTAGTTTGCCCTGGCTATCTTTGGCCTGATAACGAAAATGCGCCATTAGTTGTTTACTACCTCAGGTACATATTCAGCTACTTTAAATACTTCATCCAAGGTGGTGATCCCTTGCTGAGCGTAGTCCATTGCCATATGTGATAAAGGTGAGAAATCTGGGTTATTCTTCGCTGCTTGTGCAAAGGCTTGGGTATCACTTTGGCGCAGCGCATCCATCATATCTTCGTTCATTTCTAGTAGCTCAAACACCCCGATACGGCCTTTATAACCGGTGTGATTGCAGCTGTTGCAGCCTCGCCCTTGGTAGAATTGCGCATCCGCTAGGTGAGGCTGTAAATAACGTACCCAGGCACGTTCTTGCTCGTCGGCTTCATAGGGTTGCTGACAGTTTTGACAAATACGGCGCACTAAGCGCTGAGCGATAATCGCTCGCAAGGAGCTGGCAACCAAATAAGGTGGTGCGCCCATATCGATAAGACGCATGGCGCTGGTGATGGCATCATTGGTGTGCAAAGTACTCAATACCAAGTGTCCCGTTAGTGCACCTCGCAGTCCTATCTCCACGGTTTCTTGGTCTCGCATCTCGCCGACCATGATAATATCAGGGTCTTGGCGCAAGGTTGTACGTAACACATTCGCAAAGCTCAAGCCTATTTTACTGTTCACCTGGACCTGATTTATACGGCTGATACGGTATTCAACAGGATCTTCCACAGTGATTATTTTATTCTGAGCCTGATTAAGTTCGCTCAAGGCCCCATACAGGGTCGTCGTTTTACCCGAGCCGGTGGGGCCGGTAACAAGGATCATGCCGTGCGGACGCTTCAGCGTTTCCCGTAACTTATGTAGCAAAGGTGCTGGCATACCGGTTTGATCTAAGGTGAGCAGCCCGGCGGATTGATCCAGCAAACGCATCACCACCGATTCACCATTTTGCACCGGCATGGTCGAGAGCCGCACATCTATGCTGTGGCCTTTTACTTTGATATTAAAGCGCCCATCTTGGGGAATGCGCTTTTCTGATATATCCAAGCCGGACATTAACTTAAGGCGTAGTACTAAGGCTGAGGCAATCTTAACGTGATCTAAGATATTCTCTTGCAACACACCATCCACCCGCTGACGAATACGCAGCATCTTTTCATCGGGCTCAATATGGATATCCGAGGCACGGACCTGTACCGCATCCTCAAAAATGGATTGCAGCAGCTTAACAACCGTTGCATCTGAGGTGCTGTCATCAAGGGCGTTGAGTTCGAACTCTTCCCCTTCTTGATACTCCTCATCAAGTTGTTCAGCAAAGTTAGCAATATCTTGGGTGCGTCGGTATACGGTATCGAACGCCTCTAACATTTGTGACTCTTGCACCACCGCAAGGTCGATGCGCTTCGAACCCAGAATAGGCCCTAACTGGTCAAGGCCACTTAAATCAGCAGGGTCACTCATACCCAATAACACGCTGTCGCCGTTATCCTCAATAACTAGCGCACGGTAACGGCGCGCATATACCTCAGGTAAGAGGGTGGCGGTTTCTGGCGCGATGCGACGTTGCGAAATATCTAAAAAGGGAACATTCAGTTGCTGAGCCAAAAAGCGCAGTAACTGTGGCTCGGCAATCACGCCTAAATCAACTAAGGTCGCCCCAAGTTTCCGCCCTGAGCTTTTTTGCGCCGCCAGCGCTTGCTCAAGCTGCTCTTCGGTAATTATCTGCTCGTGGACTAAGAGGTCCCCTAAGCGCATTTTTAAGCGAGGTCTAATCATGGCGTGTCCTGTAAACTATCATAGCGAGCTCGAGCGTATTGTTGTGACGGCCCTGATAAGCCACCTAATTGTAAAGCGGTAGCATAATGCCCTCGAGCGCTATGGTATTGGCCTAGTGCGTCTTCTGATGTGGCCAACGCCAACCACCATTTCGCTACATTGGGTTGACGCCTTACTAATTCAGTAAAGCATACCTTGGCAATATCGTGCTGCTTTAGCTGGCGCGCTGCCGATCCTTTTAAAATCCAATAGTCGTTGTTACCCAGTTGCGTTGCGCGCGCATTCTGGCCATCTCCTAACACCTCAAGCACGCGCTGATATTGCTGTTGTTCAATGGCCATTTTGGCAATCATGACACGCCATGAAAGGGTTTCTGGCGCCACTTTTAAGCCATTAATAAGCACACTGTATGCTTCTTCTAAGCGCTGTTGTCCATATAAGGTCGCAGCGAGTGATGACCGGGCTTGTTCATGTTCGGGAACAAGAATAACGGCTTGTTCAAACTGCTTTATAGCCTCGTTCGTCATTGCAAAGCGCAGCGACTGTTGTCCTTGCTCAAACCAGCGCTGCGCGCGCTGCTGAACACTTAGCGCCTTGACCACCTTCACAGCGGTATCACTGGATGACGCCACTGGCTGCGAGGCGTTAACCGCTCTCGTTGGTGGCTCAACTTGAGGTGCTTTTGGCTGCGTTGCTACTGGCTTATGACTTGGCTCGTCCTCAGTGGCCACCATTGCTTGTGCTGCCTCGAACGACTCGGTGCTGCTAGGTAGCTGCTGTGATGATGTCGGGGGCTCTGCTTGCTCGTTCTCTACCACGTTGGCATGCTGTGGACTATTGAGCTCGGCATTGATGGCTGACACAGGCCGACTGTTATCATCTTTAGGTGCCGTTAAAGCCACACTGGTCGTTTGCTTGGGCTGCGATGCTGTCTCTTCGATAACGAGCGTTGGCGCGTTTGCCTGGTGCGAGGGGCCAGCGACTGGCGCCTCGTCAAAGCTGTCACTTGTGCTTTTAGGAGCTGCGGGGATCAGTAAATAAGCAAGGGCGATGACGACCATGGCGCTCACTAACACCGCAACAATGGTGATGACATTTCGCCAAGGCCGCGCCTGCGGCAGTTGCACGGTCGGCTCTAACGCCAGTTCATGTTCGCCATCACGCTGCTCAATGTCTTTGAGGGCCTTGTTTAGTAGACTCACAACACTTGTCTCCACAACCAAATCCCCGCCACGCCTAACACTGTCACACTGAGCACTGCAAAGAACCACCAGCGCCGCATAGATGTTGGGGCGTAGCAATCCTCGGTATCGGCAATTGCCGCGCGAATATAGCGCTTATTGAGTGCTGTTTGTCCTTCCCCATAAGCCAATAATAGCGCTTTGTGGCATACCGTATTTACTAACCGAGGAATACCGCGACAAGCCCGTGCTATATGGTGGTTCAGACGCGGTGAAAAGAGGGGAGACTGCGCGCCTGCGCGGCGAAGGCGATGATTAATGTAGTAGTCCACCTCCGCAGCTGTCATCGGCCTCAGCTGATAGGAAAAACCGATGCGTTGGCGCAACTGCCTTACTTGCGGATTGGCCAGCTTAGTATCCAGTTCTGGTTGTCCAAAGAGGACTACTTGGAGCAGTTTTTTTTGTTCCGTTTCTAAGTTGGTTAATAACCGCAATGCCTCCAGCGCTTCCCAACTAAAACATTGTGCCTCATCAACAATCATAACCACCTTTTTCCCTTCTTGACTCAGGGTTAACAGGCGTTTCTCTATGGATTGGCTCAATGTTTGTTGGTCTTGCTCGGGCGCAAGTTCCAGCCCCAACTCAGCCGCCACCGCCCATCGCAATTCATCTGGGGTTAAATAAGGGTTGGGCAAATAGACAACCACATAATTATCCTCAAGGTGGTTTATCAACTTTCTACAAATCAGCGTTTTGCCTGTACCCACTTCCCCGGTGACTTTTATAAACCCTTCGGACATACTCAGTGCACTGAGCAGCACTTTCAGCGCTTCGTTATGAGGCTCAAGAGCACAGTAGAACTGCGTGTTCGGGGTGAGCGAAAACGGCATTTCCGTTAGGTTAAAAAAGCTGAGATACATTAATTGCGGTACCAGGTATCTAACAATTTACGTGAGCGTTGTTGCTGCTTCTTCCATGTGTCTGGCATAACCACGGTCGGGCGCAGTAAGATGACCAACTCTTTTTTATTCTGTTTCTTACGAATACTTTTAAACAGATTACCAACGAGAGGAATATCGCCTAACACCGGCGTTTTCGAAACCTCGTCGGAAGTAATGGTTTGCATTAAGCCTCCGATAACCACGATTTCGCCGCTCGATGCCCTGATTACCGTATCAGACTCTCGAATATTACTTTGAGCCAAAGGCAGCTCGATACTTTCGCTCCCTAATTTAATTGACTTGGTTTGCTCCTCGGTTTGAGTCACGGATGGGTGTACGTGCAAAATAACCGAGCCATATTTGTCTATTTGAGGCGTTACATCCAAAGCTATGCCAGAGAAAAAGGGTGTAAGCTCAATGTCATTGTTATTTTGTTGGGTGACATTGCCGATGTCTTCGCTGCTAGATACATCGGTTACAAAGTATTCATCTTCCCCTACTTTAATCACCGCTTTTTGGTTGTTAGTTGCAGTCACTCGAGGGTTTGAGAGCATTTGCACATCACCTTGGGTTTGCAATAAATTGATCACCCCAGCAAAATCAGGATTAGAGAAGACCAAACTAGCAGCCCCCCCTAATTCCGCAGAAATTTGATTACCGAGCTGCGCTGCTGTCGAGGAGAATGACAGTGATGTACTGCCAATATTTGCCGCTATTTCAGACCAATTGACTCCCTGCTGATATTCATCTTTGAGTGTCACCTCGATGATACGCGCCTCTAAAATCACTTGCCGCTGCAAGCTTTCCTCACTGTGGCGCAAGAACTCTTTCATGGCAGCAATCTCACTCGGTAATGCATGCACTGTTACCAAACTTGCTTGCGGACTAACAATGACATAACGACCACCGTGTGTGCCCACCAGTGATTGCAATGCCTCTTTTAAGTCGGCCCAAAAATCACTCTCGCTACTGGTTTGAATATTTGAGCCATTAAGCTGTTGAATATTTCCAGAGCCACTGTTGTTGCCATTATTGTTATTAATAGCGTTGTTATTACCGCCATTATTGCTACTAAAGTTGTTATTTCCGTTGCCACTGTTGCCGTTGTTATTCTGATCGTAATCGCTCACGCCGCCGGAGATAACGCTGACATTCGATACACCAAAGCGACGCATCATCAGATAGTTTACCGCTATAGACTCGGTGCGCATTTTTGCTGGTAAGACTTGCACTACCTGGCCTTCAAGAAACACATCAAGTGGATACATGCGGGTGATGATCTTAAGCACTTCATCCATACTGACCTGCTTAAGGTTCAAACTAATGGCGCCGGATACCTCAGGATGAATAGCGACACTGAAAGGGGTATCGTCTACCAGGGCGTTAAAAAATGGCCGAAGTGCAACTTCATTGGCGACCACATCGAAGCGCTCAATAGCCGTGCTGGGCTGCACCTTAGTGTGTGCTGATACCGAGCTCAGCAATTCTTGCTCAAAGTCTTTCGGGGGTTGCGGTGCCTCACTAACCTGCGACTGTTTTGCGGGTTCTAGTTCCTTGGCGATATGAGGTTGCACTCGTTCTCCGGTGCCGAAGGTCGCACAGGCGCTAACCAGCAACGAAGAGGTACCAACTATAAACCAGTGGACTAATAACTTATTGTTTAATTTCATTGCTATATAACTCTAACTTCAATTGCTTTGCACCTTGAACAAGGAGCACAGCATGGGCGCTAATATTGGTGACAGTGTAATCGGCTAACTTATCCCCCTGAGCGTATAACTGCCCAGAAATAATGGCCTTATGTTGACCTTTTTTACTCACTACCGACTCCAATACCCATTGCTGCTGTACCGACTCAGTACTACGTGATATCTGTGCCTGCAAAGCGGGGCGTGTTGGGTCTTGTAAAACTTGTGCCGCTATTGGCACACTTGCGACCATGAACAGGCTACAGGCTAATAAATGTTTCATTGTTACTTACCGTTGCTAAGTTCAAGGTGAGTTGCGCTCTCGGATGCTCCTGCACCTGATAATGAAAGCCTGTGATGAGTACCCGAGTGGCTGCCTGCTCAATTCGTGCCATATAATCTCGCAAAGCAAAGTAATTACCTTGCAAGGTCATCTGCATATTGTGCTGATAAAACTGTAATTGTGGTGACGATGGCTCACTTTGCTCGCCTGTTTGCACCGCTTCCACACCCATCACCTTAAAACCCAGTAACTGCACCCCTTGTTGCTGAGCTAGCAAATCGCCGAGAACATCAGGCATACGGTCGCCGGACACAAAACCATCACTGAGCTGTTGTAATTGTTGGTCTAAATTGCGGTTACGCTGGTGCAGCTCTTGAAGCTGCAACTTGAGGTTAGCTTTGTAATCAATAGCCAAAGCTTGAGTGAGTGCCTGTCGCTGTGTGCGCAGTGATGCATTCTCACTCTGGTAACCGGCAATTTGCGTGGCTGCTTGGTCGTGATTTTCCATCAATGGCATGCTTATAAACCACCCACCTAAGTACAGAATACAGAACAGCCCCACTGTCAGCACCAGCATCTTTTCCCGCTGTTGTAGCTGACTAAACTGGTTACTTATATGTTGCCAACGCTTCATGGCTGCTCCCCATCAATGCGAGTAGACACATTAAACTGTCTTAGCTCATCACTTTGATCGAACTCCAAGACCGAAAACTCTTTACCTAAAAAGTAGCTGGAATTTCTTAATTGTTTAAGCCACGGAGCTATTTCACTGGGTACCGCCGTTTTGCCCTGTAACTGCACATGACGCTGACTAATATTAATTTCTGTTAGCCACACTTGTGGGTTGTGATAGCGCGCCAAGTCATTCATCAAGTCGCTGTAAGTAAGCGGTGCACCGCTGCCCTTCCCTTGTAAATATGCAATCAAACTAAGGCGATGCTGCTCTGCGCGCTGTTGCTGTTCTAGTTGCTGCTGCAAGTTCTTGGTATCGCGCCGCTGCGCTAATTGCTTGTTAAGCTCTGCCACTTCAGCTTTTAGGTGGCTATGTTGCTGTGTAAGCTCCTGCAACTGCTGTTGTTGATGATTATTACGCCATACTTGCAGTGCGATAACCACAGCCAACACGACAAATGCAGCGATGAATATTTTTACAACTAGAGCCAGCGGCAGCGGATCATGACGCGGCTTCAAGCTTTCTTGGTAAAAATTTATGCTGCTTTTCATGCCTGCTCCAACATCGGAAAATAGGCGCCCGCCAAAGCCATATGGAATTTAGGGTCAATCACATCAGCCAAATCCATAACCGGTTTAAACTCCACAATAGGGGTAGTTTGAAACGCTTGCAAACGCGAGATCACCGCCTGAGCATCATCAATGCCTTGAATAAGAATTTCCTTTATTGGTGGCTGTTTGAGCTGGCTCTCATAAAAGTCCATGGAGCGCTGAATCTCAAGCCCTAACGAATCACTTAAGTGCGACAAAGTGGTTTCATCGGGCTGTTGCTGTAACGCGCTGAACCCTCGTAGCCTGCGATTAAGCAGCAATTGTTGATCGCGAATGATTAACACACTGGGTTCATCACCAGGCTCCTGATACACCACCAAGCGGGCATAGTTATCTTTGGCGGTCATCGCCGCGAGGGTGGTTTCTTTCACCGATAGCTGCTGAAGGTGGCAGTCATTGAGCTTATCGAGCTCAGAGACCAGCGGCCGCAATTGCTGTTTATCGGTAGCAAACACATTAATCTTGGCCTTTTGACCGGTGCTTTGAATCGGGTAATCGATATAATCAGCAATGATATTCTCAGCACTTATGCTCACCAAGTCTTTTAATGTCCACGGCAGTGACTGAGTGATTTCTTGCTCGCTCAGCTCTGGCTTCTCGGTCTGTACTATCTGATAATAGGATTGTGGTAACACCACGTACAAGTCGCAAGTGTCAGAAGAGATCTTGCGTAGCAATTTAAGTAATGCTTTCGAATAGTTAGCTGAATCGTTGAGCGGCAGCTCTTCGGTATCACTGACAAACCATTGTTGCTTTTTTTGCTTTAACTGCACCGCGCGTAACACGTCTGCGTACAAGGCAACGCCCACTATTGCTTCGGACTTTTTCTTTGTGTTTAGCCAAGGAACACGGGCCAAGAGTTTAAATGCCATATAGTCTGCAGTATCACCTATAAGAATATACAAAGTATCAATAATTTGCGGAATTTAGCAAGTTAATTAGGGGGAAAAATAGGGCAAAACTATGAGCTCAATCATTACATCCATCAAAGAGTCGCCAATGCAGCAAATTCACCATCCGCTGCTGCGGCATCACAACGTGCAACTAAGCATCAAACGCGACGATTTGTATCACCCTCTGATCCAAGGTAATAAATGGCGAAAATTAAAGTACAACTTAGCGGCTTTTCAGGCTTCTGAATGTAGGCAGTTGCTCACTTTTGGCGGTCCTTTCTCCAATCACTTATATGCAACGGCCGCCGCTGGAAAACTATTTGGTCTAAGCACTATTGGCATCGTACGCGGCCCTGAACTTGATATGCACAACCCCACACTGCGCTTTGCCCACGCCTGCGGTATGAAGTTAGTGGCGGTCACGCGTAAAGACTATCGCTTGCGCCAGCAAAAAGATTACCTCAATGAGCTTAAGCAACGCTTTGGTAATGTCTACATTCTCCCTGAGGGCGGAACCAACCACGCGGCGCTACGCGGTGTAGCGGAGCTAGCCCAAACCTTACCAGAACACGATTATCTAGTGTGCGCTACAGGAAGTGGCGGTACCTTAGCAGGGTTATGCGCAGGCCATACGCAGCGAAAAGTACTTGGTATTGCCGTGCTCAAAAATGCAGATTACCTGAATCATGAAATAAGCCAACTAACCTCCACACACCACTGTGACTGGCAATTGATGCAGCACTTTCATGATGGCGGTTATGGCCGCTTTAGTGACAAACAATGGCGCTTTTGCCAAGATTTCAGAGCCACCTATCAAGTGCCACTGGAGCCTATTTACACAGGGAAAATGATGTACGCACTGTGGCAACTGGTTGCACAAGGGTATTTTCCTGCCGGCAGTCGCATTATTGGCGTACATACCGGGGGCTTGCAAGGGCTCAATGGCCTGCGTTATCGCGGCCTACTCAAAGCGACTTGAAGGTTGACAGTTGCAGTGCACCAGAGAAGTATGCCCCTTGTGCAGCCCTAACCCCGAGCTGCTGTAACACCAAAACTTGTTGTTGCCTTTCAACGCCTACGGCAATTATTGGAATACTGTGCTGTTGAGCCTTTGCAACGTAAGCTAGCACACGCTTTTGCACATTTTTATCTACTTCAATGTGGGCAATAAGTTCGGGTGCCAGTTTTATCGCTTGTACCGGCACCGCCAATTTATCGAGATCCACATTCGGCCATGTTCGTAACTGGTCAATAATAATTCCGCGTTGGCATGCCTTAGTTCGGCGCACCCGCCTACGCACGATATATTGATGCTGCTCTAAAAGTTCGGCCTTACATTCGATAAGAACATTGCGATGCTGCTCGAGAAAGAGCGTAAGACGTTGCCAAAATTCATCATCGAACCAGCTTGATTGTTGCAAGTTGATGCTGACATCACCTTGTTGCACCTCGGTGGCAAGGATTTTATCCAATCGGGCTAAAACGGCGCTATCCACACTGCTTTCTGCTTTGCGTGTTTGCGGCTCTTCGAGGTACTCTGGTGAAATCAGGCCCAACTGCTGGTGGCGAACACGTAGCAAGGTTTCGTGATGCAGTATTTGCTCGCTATGCAAATCAAATACGGGCTGGAAAAAGCAAATAAAGTGATCTTTTTGTACACTTTCACTCAGCGAGCATGACTTCGCTGCCAATAACATAGAGTGGTTATGGCTAAAGGGGATACGGTAGCAATGTTTGTCTTCACTTTGCTTTGCCAATGCCAACGCCGATTGCGTTAATTGATAAACAATGGCTTGGTCAGCACCGCTTCGGTAGTTACAAATGCCCACTTTAACCTCTGCAGCCCGCAATTCAGGGAGTAAAGCTCGGCAGCTTTGTAATATGGTGTCGCTGAGTGCCTCAAATTGCTTGTCGAGGTGTTGGTAATGAATATCATGGATGGTAATAGCGAAGCTGCCGGTATTAAGCACCTTCACCGACAGCTGTTGTTGGTAGCTTAAGCTTTCTTGCAACAAAGTCTCGAGCAAACTCGCAACCCCGTTAGCAGCAACACTCAGTTTAGTGCAATGGGCGATTGCAAACACACTCTGATACAAGTGATTTAAGCCTAAAATACTCGCACTCATCGGTGCTTGTTCTGTTTTTTCTAACGATGGTACTTTGCTCTTTTGCGATATACGCTTTCGCCTAAGAAGGTTGACCACCTGCCAACACATGTACGCCAGCAGCGCATTACCGATGATAAACCAGTGACTTTTCGACAACCACAACGGCGAGCCAAATATCTCCTGATGTTCATTCCCGGTGGAGATAACCACAGACACAGGGTCAACATAAGCATGCTGAGGAGGCTCAAGGAAAAAGCCATAAGGTTCGAGTAAGGTCGTTAATAACGCATCATCTACATCAGTAACCCGATCTAGCTGATGTGATAGCTGATGGATATCGGCTTGGCGCTGCACATGCAAGGCATACGCAAGTACAGCATTGCACAATATAGCGAATGTAATAGCCGCTAAACCAACAGCGATCCATGTACGGTATGGACGAAATAAAGACAAAATACAGGCCGACGAGTAATCATTCTCATGCCTAAAGTGTTGTCCATGATAGGGGGAAGCTCAAGCAAGAACCCATAAAAAAGCCCCATAGAATGGGGCTTGTGGAATAAAATAGCGAGATATCAATAAGCTTTTCACACAAATTTTTAGTTGTTAGAACGGGATATCGTCGTCAAAATCAATGGGGGGTTCCATAGGGTTTGAAGCACCACCTTGGGGAGCATTTTGTGGTTTAGGGGCAAAGCCACCACCTTGCTGGCCGCCACCATGCTGATTGCTCTGATGATTCTGCTGAGAGCCAAAGCCACCTTGCTGTTGATTGCCTTGCTGCATACCTTGGTTGCTTTGTTGCTGGCCATAATTATTGCTTTGTTGCTGCCCGTAACCACCTTGCTGCGCAGCCCCCTGTTGAGGAGCTCCCTGCTGTGGGTTACTTTGTGCTTGGTTATTGCCACCAAAACCGCCTTGTTGCTGAGCACCTTGATAACCGCCTGAGGCAGCACCCTGGTTATCGCCACGACCGCCAAGCATTTGCATTTGCCCGCCCATATCGACAACAATCTCAGTGGTGTATTTATCTTGACCGCTTTGGTCGGTCCATTTACGGGTCTGTAGGCGACCTTCAATATAAACCTGTGAGCCCTTGCGCAGGTATTCACCCGCCACTTCTGCCAGCTTGCCAAATAGCACCACCCGGTGCCACTCTGTGCGCTCTTGCATTTGCCCAGTATTTTTATCTTTCCAGCTATCTGTGGTAGCAATGCTGATATTTGCTACGCCATTGCCGTTTGGCATATAGCGAACTTCTGGATCTTGACCCAGATTACCCACCAAAATTACTTTATTAACACCGCGCGCCATGGATTTTTACTCCTATAAATTACACTGCGGCGACGAGTCTTTGCGCCGCCTCTAAATCAAATTTTTTGTCGTCTACTTTAAGATAGCTGCGATTTTCATCACACACCACCGTGGCCTCTAACACCCCAGGTAATGCCACTAAACGACCCGCCAACTGCTGTGCATCCTGCTCTGAATCAACAGCACTAAGCAAACTAATAATTTTGCTACGCGGCGGCACTCGCATTTTCGCGGCTATGACAAGCCATATTACCCCAACCACAGCAGCCGCCGCAAACACCATCTCAGGGCTGCCGGTTTGGGCCACATAACCGCCTAAAATGCCTCCTAAAAACGCGCCCAAGAATTGCGATGAGGAAAAAACGCCCATCGCTGAGCCTTTTTGATTCGCCGGAGACAGTCGCGATACCAAGGCTGGCATAGTGGCTTCAAGAAAGTTAAAAGCCACGAAGTACAGCATCATACATGCCGCGATGACATACACTGAATGCGCCCCGGCAACCAGCCCAAGCATACTCACAATGAGCATCACGATAGCGACTAAAAACAAGGGTTTTTCTTTTTGCTTGGCAACGGCGACGATCATCATCGGCACCATAAGCACAAAAGAAAGCACAAATACGGGGATATATAATTGCCAGTGTTTGGCGGCTTCAAGCCCATCGGCAATCAGTTGCGTCGGTAGTGACACGAATACGGTCGTCAGTGACAGGTGCAAAAACAGCACCCCTAAGTCTAAGCGAGCTAAGTCTGGGTGACGCACTAACTTACCCACATCAGCAAGGGTAACACTGGTTTCGCCCTTGGGCGCACGATTAACCGCCGTAGGCACCATCCAAGTAACAATAGCCATGCCTAACACCGCCAGCGCAGCGGTCAGCCAGAAAATCCCGGAAACACCGAAGCTCGCGGCAACCATGGGCCCTAGCAACATGGCGACAGCAAAGCTCATGCCGATGCACATGCCGATCACGGCCATCACTTTAGGACGCTGCTCATCACGACTGAGGTCGGCAGCAAGCGCCAGCAGTGCACTGGCAATCGCCCCCATGCCTTGTAGCGCCCGCCCTAATGTCAGGGTATACATGGATTCGGCACAGGCGGCGACCACCGAGCCTAAGGTAAACAATACCAACCCACCGATGATCACCCGCTTGCGACCAATGCGATCAGATAACCACCCCATAGGAATTTGCAACAGCGCTTGGGTAAGGCCATAAGCGCCAATCGCGAGGCCGATCCATAACGGAGAAAAGCCACTGAGGCTTTGTCCATAGACAGCCAACACCGGCATCAGCATAAACAGCCCAAGCATTCGAAATGCAAAGACACTGGCTAGCGATACCGCTGCACGTTTTTCGACAGTATTAAGTTGAGATGCGGACATGACGAAGTACTAAGCAGCCATAAAGCAAATTAAATTTATTGGCCGGCGATGATAGCATATCCACGCGCCAATATGACATGCCCAGCGGCATTAATCTTACACTGATCGCCTGCCCTGCTGTGCTTCGTACTGAGTTTTTCGTTGTTACAGTATTCACTCTTTAGGTCAATAAGGCATCGCTAAATCCTGTACAAATATGCGATACTTACGGGCTATTAAATTGCACGGGTAAAAGGCGAAGAATGGAAAATATCGAAGTTCGCGGTGCACGCACCCACAACCTCAAAGACATCAACCTCACAATCCCTCGCGATAAGCTGATTGTCATCACCGGCTTATCAGGCTCCGGCAAATCTTCCCTCGCTTTTGATACGTTATATGCTGAGGGTCAGCGCCGTTATGTTGAGTCGCTTTCCGCATACGCCAGACAGTTTTTATCACTTATGGAAAAGCCCGATGTCGATCATATTGAGGGCCTCTCCCCCGCCATTTCCATCGAGCAAAAGTCGACATCACACAACCCGCGCTCGACGGTGGGCACCATCACTGAAATATACGACTACCTGCGATTGCTGTTTGCCCGTGTTGGTGAGCCACGTTGCCCAACCCACAATTTACCCTTAGCGGCGCAAACCATTAGCCAAATGGTGGATCAAGTCTTGGCGTTACCTGAGGGCAGTAAGTTGATGCTGCTCGCCCCGGTGGTCAAAAACCGTAAAGGGGAGCATGTAAAGCTGCTTGAGCAACTCGCCGCCCAAGGCTATATCCGTGCCCGTATTGATGGCGAGGTCTGTGACTTGTCCGATCCACCGCCGCTTGAGTTACATAAAAAACACAGCATTGAAGTGGTTGTCGATCGCCTTAAGGTGAAAGAGGGTCAGCAACAGCGCTTAGCCGAATCCTTTGAAACCGCCCTTGAGCTTTCAGGGGGCGTTGCTCAGGTTGCCGCTATGGATGACTCCTTACAGGAAGAGATGGTGTTTTCCGCCAATTTTGCTTGCCCGACCTGTGGCTATGCCATGAGCGAGCTGGAGCCACGGTTATTTTCCTTCAACAACCCCGCTGGGGCTTGTCAAAGCTGTGATGGCTTAGGGGTACGCCAGTACTTTGATCCCAACCGCGTTGTTCACAACAGTGAGCTCAGCCTTGCTGGCGGCGCTATCAAAGGCTGGGATAAACGCAGCTTCTACTATTTCCAAATGCTGCAATCGGTCGCCGAGCACTATCAATTTGATCTTAACACCCCCTTTCAAGACCTTGATGAGCAAGCACAAAAAGTGGTTCTAGAAGGTTCAGGAGGGGAGAAAATAGCCTTTAGCTACCGCAATGACCGTGGCGATCTAATTACCCGCAATCATGAGTTTGAAGGCATTCTTAACAATATGCAGCGCCGCTACCATGAGACCGAGTCAAACTCGGTACGTGAAGAGCTGGCTAAGTATCAAACCTCGCAAGCCTGTCCGAGCTGTCATGGCTCACGACTGCGCCAAGAGGCCCGTAATGTATTTATCGGTGACACCAACTTACCTGCCGTCACCCTGATGAGTATCGGTCAAGCCTATGACTATTTTGAGCAGCTCGATTTTAGCGGCCAAAAAGCGCAAATTGCCGATAAGATCCTCAAAGAAATTCGCGACCGCTTGTCTTTTCTCGTCAATGTGGGTCTCAATTATCTGTCGCTTGAGCGCAGCGCCGATACCCTCTCCGGGGGGGAAGCGCAGCGTATTCGTCTCGCCAGCCAGATAGGCGCGGGATTGGTGGGGGTGATGTATGTGCTTGATGAGCCCTCGATTGGCCTGCATCAACGCGATAACGATCGTCTGCTACAAACGCTGACCCGCCTGCGCGACTTAGGCAACACCGTTCTCGTGGTGGAACACGATGAAGATGCTATTCGCGCCGCCGACTATGTTATTGATATTGGCCCTGGCGCTGGGGTACATGGTGGTTATGTGGTTGCTGAGGGCACCCGAGATGAAATCATGGCTAACCCTGATTCATTAACCGGGCAGTATCTCAGTGGCAGCAAAGAAATCGCCGTGCCCAAAGAGCGCCATGCCACCTCTGATAAATGGCTGGAGCTATTCGGTGCCACCGGCAATAACCTTAAAGCCGTCGATGTGCGTATTCCTTTTGGCTTGATGACCTGTATCACCGGGGTCTCCGGTTCCGGAAAATCGACCCTTATTAACGATACCTTGTTTAAGGTGGCGCACACCGAACTTAACGGCGCAACCGCCGTTGAACCTGCGCCGTACAAGGATATTCAAGGTTTAGATCATTTCGACAAGGTTATCGATATTGATCAAAGCCCTATCGGGCGCACGCCACGCTCCAACCCCGCCACTTACACCGGTATTTTCACCGCGATTCGCGAGCTGTTTGCAGGCACGCAAGAGGCGCGTTCACGGGGTTACAAAGTGGGCCGCTTTAGCTTCAATGTTAAAGGCGGCCGGTGTGAGGCATGCCAAGGCGATGGCGTAATTAAAGTAGAAATGCACTTTTTACCTGATGTGTACGTGCCGTGTGACGTCTGCCAGGGCAAACGCTATAACCGCGAAACCCTGGAAGTGCTTTACAAGGGCATGAATATTCACCAAGTGTTAGAGATGACGGTAGAAGATGCGCGACAGTTCTTTGATGCCATCCCCGCGATAAAACGCAAGCTGCAAACGCTGATGGATGTCGGCTTGTCGTATATTCGACTTGGCCAAGCCGCAACCACCCTCTCCGGTGGTGAGGCGCAACGGGTAAAACTCGCCCGTGAATTATCCAAGCGCGATACCGGCAAAACCTTATATATACTTGATGAGCCAACGACAGGTCTGCACTTCCATGATATTCAGCAGCTGCTGGCGGTATTACACCGTTTGCGCGACCATGGTAATACCATCGTGGTGATTGAGCATAACCTGGATGTCATCAAAACCGCAGACTGGATCGTTGATTTAGGCCCTGAAGGGGGCAGCGGCGGGGGCGAAATTCTCGTTGCTGGCACGCCAGAACAGGTAGCCGAGTGCGAGCGCTCACATACCGGTAAATACTTAAAACCGATGCTCAAGTAACACCCACTCTCGGGCCTGAGTTTAATTGTTTTAACTCAGGCCTTATTATTCCCACATAAGGCGGTTGATTGAGCTATCTTCACTCATTTTGCGAGTGATAATGATGCGCCCATCAGCATCGGGCACCGCGCTTAGTATCTCAAATGGTAGCTGCACCTGCTCACACCGCTCTCCAGTCAAAGCCCAACGATACACGTTGTATGTATAGTCCATGGAATAGGCGTAGCCATCGCGCACATGGATAGGCACATGAGAAGACATTGATAGCTCACAGGGCACACTGTACTGGGCATTATCCGTTAATGATATTAAGGTCTTATCTTTGAACAAAAAGACCTCGCCGTTAGCACCGGTGACTAGCTGTAAGGCATCCGTCTCGCGCACCTTGTTAAGCTCCCGAGTGATAAAATCAAACTGATAAAGAGTCCGTGGTGACGATGATTTGCTTAACACATACAACGATTGGCCACTTTCATGCCACGCCCAATCCATTATCGGAATGTGTGCAAGCTCACTAATAGCCGTTGCCTTTGCGGTTTCAACATCGAGTAAGAAAGGTTTTTTCTGCTCTGTCAGCACGATGTTTTCGCCACTAGGCGATACCCTTAAGTTGTCCAAAAGAGCATGGTCTGGGTGATCTAGAAATGATATCTGCTTAACCTGCCCGTCACGGGCGTGCCATACCTGAGGACGGCCAGAGCGTAGCGAAATAAAATAGTGCCCGGTACTATGAGCGACTAACCCATATTCACTGCTATCGGAGGCATAAAGCTGCTGATATTGAGCCGCCTCGGTAAAGCTTTCCAAAGCGACCACTTGATAGGTTATGCGACTAAGCGGTGAGTAATACACCGAGTTGTCGTAATAGCTGATATCTGACATCTTGATATCATCAGGTAAGGCATAGGCCTCGGCGATTTCAGCGCTGTGAATGTCTATAAATAATAGCCGCCCTTTTTCGTCACCATAGAGTAAGGTCTCACTGTTATACCAATCCAATGCCGAGTTTCTGTAAAAACTAGCGGGCGGTGAGTTCATGCGTTTTATTTCACCGGTATCCAAGCTGTATACATAAACCTCTACCTGAAAGTCGAGATCCAGCTGTAAATAGGCGATGTGCTTTCCATCTGGAGATAACGACAAAGACCCTGGACCGACCTTGTCCGCCATAGGCGCAATCAGCTGAGAAGTCGTGCCCGAGTATACATCGTACCTAAATAGACCAATATAATGCGAGTACAACTCACCACGGATAAAATAGAAATAGCGACCATCATTACTTAACTGGCCACTGTAATCAAAACGATGATCACACTCCATGAGCGGCTTAGGTTCGCCTAATTCAGGGAAGTTGGTGAAATCTATGGCTAGATATTGGCAACTGCTATCAGTCGCGTTTCTGGCGCGTATCACCAAGGTATCACTATTATGTTGCCAAGACAGGGCGGCCACTTCAGCCTCTTTATAGGTTATGGCGACTTCGTCCCGAGTGATCACATCGAGAACAAAGGCGCCTTCTTTCCCTGATGCGTCTTTTTCATTGCTGTAAGCCAGTAAGCGTCCGCTATCGTTGATAAGAGGCACATATTCACTGCCCACTTTCCAGGTCACTTTGTGGCGACTCATTGGCTTTTGCTTAGCGATAACAGCGGTTGTTTGTGACGGTGTAAAAAACGCAGACCCGTTCAGCGTGTAAGCGGCACTAGCAAGCACAGCGATAAACACCACCGCAGCCACATACTTCCACCAAGCATAACTGGGCTTTGAGCGCGTAGGTGTTATCGGCTGCTTGTCCTCGTGGGTGTTAACTTGAGTGTGCGCAAGCAGCTCTGGCGCCGCAGTTTGTGGCGCAGCTGCACTGGCAGCGTTATCCAATGTCGCCACTTCACGGACCAAACTATAGCCTTGGCGGTAGTGGGTTTTTATAAAAATGGCTGGATCGTCAGGGTGTTTTAACTTTTTCCGCAACTCAGAAATAGCGCGATTTATGGCATTATTATCAACATAGCCTTGCTGCCAAACATGCTCAATTAATTGTTCACGGGTAACAATCTGCTGCGGCCGTTGGAGAAAAAAAGTGATCAGCTTAATCAGCAGCGGGTCTAATTCTCGCTCAATATCCCCGCTAAGCAACACTCCTCGCTGCTCAAGTAATGTCCATGGTCCAACTCTGTACTGCACTCGAAAAAAGTCCCTTGATTAAAGCCAACGCAATGCTAACACAGGTGAACAAAAAGTGAATCAAAACCTTATAAAAGGTTATATTTAAATATAATAATTGAGGGTATCTTTATGATTTTAAATGTTTATTTTGAATAATATGAAGTTATGAAAAATCCGTAAGATGTAGATAAGCGACGCGGCGAAAACCTCGGCCTAATATGGATAACAACAAAACGGCACAGCCAAGCGGCTTTGCAAACAACACCCATAACGAGGATTAAATTATGAACAAGCCACTACAAGCAGTATTACTAATGAGCACTCTTCTCGCGACAGCAACACAGGCTGGCGAATCGCAAGTTAATACACAGCCCAAAGCGACTCTGCCAAGTACCAGTTTGACGCAATTAAACAATAAATTAGAACAACAACTTGATATGCAGTTACATGAGTCTATTGGCCGTATTAACCAAGATGTCGCCAAGCGCATTATCGAGCAGCAAGGCAACTAAGGAGCACGGTGATGAAAGCCAGCAGTTTATCCGTCCCCCTATTAGCGCTGACGTTGAGCTCGGCGCATGCCGGCGGAGCTCAAGTACTTATGAGCCTTAACACAGCAACGGCGGTGACTGAAAACCCAGCGCATACACAACAGCAGCGCTCGCTGGCTACACTTGAGCGCAAGATGCAGCGCCGTTTAGAGCAGGGCTTAGTGATCGAGGTTGATAACAAAGCATTAGAACGCGCGCTGAGAGCACGTATTGAGCAGCAATTGGAGCAAAAAGAAAAATGACCAAAACAACCAAGCAAGCACTTCCTTACCTGTTGCTCTTTGGCACGTTGGCGTTGGCGCAATTGAGCAGCATTGATTGGCAACAATTGCGAGAGAGCAGCGCGCTAGTACAGCGCCATAGTAAGCAGTTGCAACTGTCATGGTGGCGCGAACAGGACAGTGCCAATGCTTATAATTACATGGTCGCGACCACCCCTCAGCAGCAACCACAATCCATCGATTAAATAACTGCAGGGGCGACCGCAGGGGCGAGCGCTGGAACATAAGCAATGGCACGCTAACTAAAACCATAAAGAGGCCATTGCCATCGTATCAGCCGCCGCCTCTGCGGCCCTTTATGTCGGCCTGCGTAGTCAGTCTGATAAATACTCACTGAGCGCCGTGCGCTCTTCATCGCTCAGGGGCTGAGAGGTTTTATCACTGAAATTGTAGCGCACCATCACCGTTTTTCCCTCGGCGCAACATTCACCATGCTGCCAAGCTTGTTGTTTAATGACGAAGGAGCTTGACCCGATACGCTCTATCATGGTTTTTACCTCGACCTCTTGGCCGTAAAATAACTCCCCCATAAAAGTCACTTCCACTTTAGCGACGATTAACCGCCATTGGTGGGGATTGAGATCGGGGGTAAAGATTTTAAAAATAGGGGTACGGGCGGCTTCAAACCATACAGGGAGTACGGTATTGTTAATGTGTCCAAGGACATCAGTTTCGCTAAAACGGGGCTGAACCTTCTCAATAAGCATAATAATTCCAAAAGGTAAGGTTGAGTCATGTCAGACTTTATTGGCGTTTATGATAACGCGCTTAGTGACGAGTTTTGTAGTCAGTTTATCGACCTTTTTGAGCAAAGCCCGCATACCCAGCCAGGGCGTACCTCTGGCGGTATTGATTTAGCGAAAAAAGATAGCCGCGATTTATACCTCAATGCCCATCCCGAGTATGCTCAAGCGCTACAACATATCCAGCAGGTAACAGCGCGACACGTGATGGACTACGTGCAAGAACACTTTTTTATGATGATTGGCGCCTTTGGCCTTAAAGTTTATCACCCAAAAACCGGACAGCCAGTTGATGTTACAGTGGAAAACTTTGATGAAGTGGCAAAGCCGCAGATCGGCACCTTACTACAGCAACTGTTTCGTCTGGGGAATATTCAAGCGCAAAAGTATGAAGTGAATAAGGGCGGCTACCCCTATTGGCACAGCGAAGTATACCCCCAGCAAGGCCACAACGAAGCGCTGCATCGGGTATTGCTGTTTATGTTTTATCTCAATGATGTCAGCGAGGGGGGAGAAACCGAGTTTTATTATCAGAATCGTAAAATAGCACCCAAACGTGGCACCATGGTGGTTGCTCCGGGTTATTTCACCCACACCCACCGAGGCAACAAGCCTATATCCAATGACAAATACATTCTCACTTCTTGGGTGTTGTTTAACCGCGCCGAGCAAATTTACGGACAGCCTAGTAGCTAACAAAAAAGGCGGCTGTTACGCCGCCTTTTTATAAACATGATTACGCGTTGTTAATGAGCGTTGCCAAGAGCTCGAATAAGCGGTCTATTTCGGCGATGCTGTTGTAGTGCATGCAACCGATACGCACGACTCCGCCTTTATCCATCACGCCGAGCTGCTCACACAGGCCTTGCGCATAAAAGTTACCATCCCATACACAGAGGTGGTGCTGGCCTAAAAACTCCGAAACTTGGCGCGGTTCGAAGCCGGCAATGGTCAGTGCAAAGGTGGGTGTACGCTGTTGCACTCGTTCAACATCGCTAATGCCATACAGAGTGATCTGTGGAAACTCCGCCAAACGCGTTAAGAAGTGGCGACTGAGCGCCATTTCATGCTCTTTACTATTAGCAAAGGCAGCTTGCAAGCGCTGACGACGTGGCGTGCTGGCATCAAGACCACTTAAACTGGCGATATATTCAATTGCGGCGGTGACACCGGCCAACCCTTCAAAGCTTTGTGTGCCCGTTTCCCAACGCCCCGGAACCACATCTTTCGCCGGCGCGACTTTGTAGGGAGTAAAATGCTCCAAATGAGCGCGCTTACCGTAAACGATGCCTACGTGCGGACCAAAGAACTTATAAGCTGAGCAAGCAAGGAAGTCACAGTCTAAGGCTTGTACATCGATAAGCTCATGTGGTGCGTAGTGCACGGCATCCACATAGACTAACGCACCGTGCTGGTGAGCAAGCTCAATAATGCGCTTAATATCATTGATAGAGCCTGTGGTATTGGAAGCATAGGTCACTGCCACCAGCTTAGTATTGCCATTAAGAAGCTGCTCGAAATGAGCCATATCCAAGGTACAATCCTGCTCGTTGACGCGTAGCGCATGCACTCGCGCCCCCTTGTCTTCAGCAGCCTGCACCCATGATGATACATTTGAATAATGATCAGCATTGGTGACAATGATCTCATCGCTCGCTTGCCAGTCTCTTGCCAAAGCGCGGCTGAAACTGAATGTCAGGCTGGTCATGTTGGCGCCAAAGACAATTTGCTCAGGGCTTGGGCTATTAAGTAAATCAGCCACTGCTTGACGCGCGGCACTCATCACCGCCACGGTTTTGTCACTGGAGAAAAACGCGCCGCCCAAATTAGCATTGTAGTGGCCAAGGTAACTGCTCATCGCGTCTAAAACAGACTGCGGAACCTGCGCCCCACCTGGACCATCAAAAAAGGTCGGAGATTGACCATCCACCTGCTGCATTAACGCCGGAAACTGCTGGCGTAATTCGGTTAAGTTCATGGCTGTCCCTTAAGCTGTCAGCACGAAGCAATCCAAGTAACCTGGCTTGCTATCATCAATTTTATTCATCGGCGTGGCGTTGTGCCAAACTTGGCGATCGTCAATCAGCGCAAACATGCCGTCTTTGATCTCCATTTTAAAACACGGTTTCGCTTCTTTATGCTCATACACCAGCAGCTCTCCGCCTTCTAGGTTTTCGTGCGATACGCCACATACACAGACATGGTCAAAGCCGTCTTGATGCACGCCTTCAGGTGCCGGCGGCGTATCACTTTCAATCGCCAACATGCGGAACTGATGAATTTCAATATCACGGTCATCACTGATGCCGGTCATGGTGCGAAACTCTTCCACAATGCGCTTCATGCCTGCACTGGCCAACAGCGACTGTTCTAGATTCTCGTAGGTACGCTCAATATTGCCTTGGAAGTTATTGATGGAGTCGTCCTGAACAAAGGCTTTAGTTGGCTGTAGCGTAAGCTCGCCTTGCTGCATTTTAACCACTGAGTAGCGACGCTTACGAAATGCACCATCGGCATACGGGTTGTCGGGAAGATTATCAAACGAAGGCTTTACTGCGTCGATATGAGCTTGGTCGATAAAACGAAGCTGGAGAAGGTTCTGATTATTTAACGTTGTCATAAAGATCCTGCCTTTTATGCAAATTTGCGGGGATCTTAAGCTATTTTCGGTGGTGGTTTGATTTTATTTACCCAGTTAGTTTATATGTTTTTGCATCAAAAATGCATACATAGAAATATAACAGGTAAATAATCCAACATTTTTATATAGTGAAAAAATAAACACCTAATCAACTTTGTTTTGAGCATAAAAAAGCCCACTTGCGTGGGCTTTTTTATTTAACGCTGCATTACACCGCTTGCTGGATGATGACCTCATCCGCTTTTTTGGTGTACTGAGGCATTTTATGGAAGTTCAAGTAACGATACGTATCAGCCGCTGTCGCATTGATCTTCTCGGCATACTCTTGGTATTCCTGAGGCGTAGGTAGTTTACCCAAAATCGCTGCAACCGCTGCAAGCTCAGCAGAAGCCAAGAATACATTAGCACCAGTACCTAAACGGTTCGGGAAGTTACGCGTTGAGGTAGACACCACAGTCGCTTTATCAGCAACTCGAGCTTGGTTACCCATACACAATGAACACCCTGGTGTTTCAATACGAGCGCCGACACGACCAAAGATACCGTAGTAACCTTCGTCTGTTAGCTGGTCACGGTCCATTTTCGTTGGTGGCGCAACCCAAAGTTGAGTTGGCAAACGACCGCCGTAGTTATCAAGAAGCTTACCAGCGGCACGGAAGTGACCGATGTTAGTCATACATGAGCCGATGAATACTTCGTCGATTTTCTCACCGGTTACGTCAGAGAGTAAACGCGCATCATCTGGATCGTTTGGCGCACACAAGATTGGCTCTTTGATCTCTGCAAGATCAATTTCAATCACGTGCTTGTAGTCTGCATCTTTGTCCGCTTCCATTAGCTCTGGGTTGGCAAGCCACTCTTCCATCGCTTTAATACGACGCTCGATAGTACGTACATCGCCGTAACCTTCAGAGATCATCCACTTCAACATGACAATGTTTGACTCTAGGTATTCAGCGATTGATTCACGGCTCAGCTTGACGGTACAACCGGCGGCACTACGCTCCGCTGATGCATCAGAGAGCTCGAATGCTTGCTCAACAGTAAGGTGTTCAACACCTTCAATTTCAAGAATGCGGCCAGAGAATTCGTTGATCTTACCTTTCTTCTCAACGGTAAGCAGACCTTCTTTGATGCCGTAATAAGGAATAGCATGGACGAGGTCACGAAGCGTGATACCTGGCTGCATTTCACCTTTAAAGCGCACCAATACAGACTCAGGCATATCCAGAGGCATAACCCCGGTCGCCGCTGCAAACGCAACCGCACCAGAACCTGCTGGGAATGAAATACCTAGAGGGAAACGGGTGTGTGAGTCACCACCCGTACCTACTGTATCTGGAAGTAGCATACGGTTAAGCCAAGAGTGAATAACACCATCGCCTGGGCGCAGTGATACACCGCCACGGTTCATGATGAAATCAGGCAGCGTGTGGTGCGTTTTCACATCGATTGGTTTCGGGTAGGCTGAAGTGTGGCAGAAAGACTGCATGGTTAAATCAGCAGAGAAACCAAGGCAAGCTAAGTCTTTAAGCTCATCACGAGTCATTGGACCGGTGGTGTCTTGTGAACCCACGGTAGTCATCTTAGGCTCGCAGTATTGGCCTGGGCGAACACCTGGCATGTTACAAGCGCGACCAACCATCTTCTGCGCTAGCGTGAAGCCCTTACCTGAGTCGGTAATGATCTTTGGCTTACGGAAAATATCTTCCGGTTCCATACCCAAGGAGGCACGCGCTTTATCGGTAAGGCCACGACCCACAATCAGAGGGATACGACCGCCAGCACGCACTTCGTCAAGAATCACGTCAGATTTAAGTTCGAAAGTGCTGATCACCTCATCGGTGCCGTGACGCTTCACCACACCTTCATATGGGTAGATATCAATTTGATCGCCCATATTCATGTCATCAACATTTAACTCGATTGGTAGCGCGCCAGAATCTTCCATGGTGTTGAAGAAAATAGGGGCAATTTTACCGCCAAGACAAACACCGCCAACACGCTTATTCGGTACGTGTGGAATGTCTTCACCCATAAACCAAAGTACTGAGTTAGTCGCTGATTTACGTGAAGAACCAGTACCTACAACATCACCTACATAGGCAAGTGGTAAGCCTTTTGTTTTTAGCTCTTCTAGCTGTGAAATAGGACCTACTTCACCGTTTTTATCAGGGTTAATGCCATCACGCTCATTTTTCAGCATTGCCAAAGCATGCAATGGAATGTCAGGACGTGACCACGCATCAGGAGCTGGAGAAAGGTCATCGGTGTTAGTCTCACCGGTTACCTTGAACACGGTAACAGAGATTTTCTCTGGTACTGCTGGCTTTTTCTCAAACCACTCAGCATTTGCCCATGATTCGATAACTTGCTGCGCGTACTTATTACCTGCTTTGGCTTTTTCTTCCACGTCATAAAACGCGTCGAACATAAGTAAAGTGTGTGACAAGCCCTTTACAGCAATCGGTGCTAAAGCGTCGTCATCAAGAAGGTCTACCATTGGCGCAATATTGTAACCGCCAAGCATAGTGCCTAGTAGCTCTGCTGCTTTTTCTTTATCAATAAGTGGCGTTTGCGTTTCGCCTTTAGCAACTGCAGCAAGGAAACCTGCTTTTACGTAAGCCGCGTCATCCACACCAGGTGGTACACGGTTTACAAGTAAGTCTAAAATGAATTCTTCTTCACCGGCTGGTGGGTTTTTAATAAGTTCGATTAAGTCAGCTGTTTGCTGAGCATCTAGTGGTGCAGGCACAATACCTTGGGCTGCACGCTCTTCAACATGTTTACGATATTCTTGAAGCACAATTTTGCCCTCTTGGTGACGTGAAAACAGCGCGTATCGCCAAAGCGCTTACGTGCTATTTATAAAATTTTGACACAAATACAATTATAAAGGCTTTAAAGATAGAAGAAAATTGCTGCCATTGCCCAGTAAGGAAATAGTCACTATAAATTTGATGAATATCAATTAAGAGAAGATATAAAGTGGTGAATATTGAGTAATAATTATTTGCAACAAAAAAGCCCAGCATCGCGCTGGGCTTTCTCATCAGTTGATACTTAGTTGCGATTTACTTTTACGCGTTCAGTTACAGAGATATGTGCTTCAACGCGACGGTTTTGCGCATGTGCTTGTGCAGTGTTTGCATCGTTTAACAAGCGCTCTTCACCGAAGCCCACCGTATTGATGCGCGACTCGGCAATGCCGTCGTCGATAAGCTGGTTCGCTACGTGATCGGCACGCTTTTTAGAGAGCGTTTTGTTATAAGCGGCATCACCCACTGCAGAAGCGTGACCTTCCAACAGCACAGTGGTTTTTGGATACTCTTTCATAAAGTCAGCCACTTCTTGAATATCGTCAAAGTAACGCTGGTTTACGTCTGAGTTATCATGCGGGAAGCGCACTAACAAGCTCACTTTATCGCCTTTTTCCATGTAACGAGTACAACCGTTCTCATCCACCGCATCGGTCATAGGTGTATTTGCGCAATTATCTCGCGCGTCAATAACGCCATCTTTATCGCTGTCTTTCGGCTCTTCTTTAACTACTGGAGCAACAACAGGCTCTGGCGCCGGCTCTACTTTTTTCGGCTGCGGCTTATCACCAAAGTGATAGCTAAGACCTAGTTTAAGGCCGAAATCTGAGTGGTTTTGGTTCAAGCCTTCGTAGTAATTTGCTTCACCATATGCAGCCCAGTTATAAGTTAGGTGATGGCGAAAACCCACACCTAGATTTGCCGCATTGAAGTCGTTATAAACATCAAACTTCTTAGCACCCAACACACCATAGACGGTATCGTTAAAGTGGTATAGTACATCAGCACCATAACGCTCGCCGGTTTTATGATTGTCGGTATTTTCAATATCAAGCTCGAGTGCAGCAAACTCTAATCGTGCAGTCCAATATTCGTTAAAGCGATAACCCACTTCAACACCTGAGCCAAAAGATTCGCCAATTTCAGTGCCTACAGGCGCACCATCAATGCGATCCCAATCGGCCCAGAAATAATCCCCAAAAACACCAATATGGAGGCCTTCTTGCGGGTTTGTTTGTTCGTCAGCCATAACGCCTTGAGTTGCGAAAGCCAGTACAATAGCTGCAGAGAGTGATTTGATTTTCATTGTATCCATCCCATGTTAACGATTATCGAGCACGCGCTTAGCATTGTTGCGTCACACACCAGATTAAAAAAGCGACTAATACTGCTTGATAAATCTGGGCTCGTTCGATTGTTATTGACTTTATTAGCTGGCATTTCTTGCTCTTATCGTAGCCACAATAATCAATGTGCTCTACGTCGTGGTCCAAGCCAACAGTTCATTTCCACACCCAAAGTGTAGACCGCAGTGAAGCAAAAACAAAAGCTTAGCCCCACTTTGTACTTCAAATTTAAACACAAGTTTGCTGAATAGCTGCTGAGCATCATATTAAAGTACTATGAACTGAATGTAACCAAGGCATTAAAAAAGCACCGAATGGTGCTTTTTGTTTATTACTCGCTGTCATCGTTGGGGGTCGATGGTGAGTCTTTTAACAGCTGCTCCAGCTGCGAGAACATCGCTTTGCTGTAGTCAATAAACTCCTGCACTTTCTCTTGCTCTTTATCTTGATTGAGCCAAAGCATCAACCCCGATAGTTCATTTTGCAGCCCTAAGTCACCGGCCTGTTTGTATGCCTCTTTCAGCGATTCATTGAAAGGTTGCAGCTCTTTGGCAACCTCCTTACCTGGTGCCGAGCGCTCATACTCTCTTATTGCAGCACGAGTTTTAGTTTGTGTCAGATCCATAGAGAAGGCGACTAGCTCAGGGTTATCTAGCTGCAACTCACTGGCTTTATTGAATGCCTCATCATATTGGCCGCTAAAGAAATCTTCACTTACGCCTTGCAGTTGCGCCATGAAATCATTTACAGCTTGCTGCTCATCTTCATTTAATTCGCCATTAACCGATAACGTGAAGTTTAATTCCTGCTTCTCAAACTGTTCAGATGCATAGCCAGCCCCTTGCTTTTCGCCGGGGGCAAATAAACTGGCAGCCGCACCAGCTTGGAAGTTTTGCGCTAAACTAACGACCACTTCATCGCCTTCAGCGGTAGTAAAGCGATACTCGGCATTATTTTGTAGCTGCATATACTGGGCTTGGCTTACCGCTACACCATTACCAATACTTTGTTCGCCAAAAAGCGATTGCTCAAACTCATTGAGCCCTTCCTCGATACCTTTTTGTGACTGCTCAATGCCGGTTTTAATTTCGTCATTGAGTAGCCCAGCATCTTCAAGCTCACCGTAGGCATCATCAATACCGGTTTGCACGCCTTCGCGCGCTTGCGCCAGCATTTCTTGTAACTTGTCGTCATTGGCGCCATCAGCTTTGGCTTTTTTCACCGCACCTGTGACAAACTGCAGCACATTTTTCACAACCTCTTCGAAGTCAAATAACGGCTTGCTTTGCTGTTTTGGTTGTTCGAGCCCTAACGCTTGCGCCAATTTATCATTCAATACCTTGGCACCCACTTGGCCATAACCCGATGAGTAACTATCAAACCTCGGAGAGTTAATCGCGGGCTGTGCCGGCGCATCACCTTTATTTTTTAAACCAGAACGATTGCTTTGGTTAAAGATATGATTTAAATCGCTAATTTTCATGAGCTAAGGCCCTCCTCTGCAGTGGTTGCCAAGCCTTGGCAGCACACATTCATGAGTCAATTAATATACTACTACCGCTGTTATCGGCAGCACGCACAGAAACTGTAGAAATTTTGTGCACTTTATAATGACCGATACTGGACAAACCGTGGCAACTGCCTACAATAGCGGCGCACTTAATAACGAGAGGTTTGCATGCCAGTAATTGATATCGATACCAGCACCTATGACGCGCAGCTAACAGAAAAACAACAACGAATCACGACACAGTTTTCGCGCTTTGGTGTGCAACAGCTTGAAGTGTTTGCTTCGCCGCCGAAGCATTACCGTCAACGTGCTGAGTTTAGAGTATGGCATGATCAGGACGAGCTCTACCACATTATGTTTGACCCCGTGAGCAAAGAGAAGATCCGCGTTGATCACTTTGACCCGGGTGCGCCGCTAATCAATGACCTTATGAGCACACTTATCAACGAGCTCAAAGATGATGAGTTGATGCGCCGTAAACTGTTTCAAATCGATTACCTCACGACGCTAAGCGGTGAGGCATTGGTGAGCCTGCTTTACCACAAGCCACTCGACGAGCAATGGCTAGCTGGTGCCAAGGAATTACAAGCAAGATTACAAAAACGCTTTAATGTTGAACTCATTGGCCGTGCTCGCAAACAAAAAGAAGTGTTAGGGAATGACTATGTTATTGAGCGCTTGCAGGTAAATGGCCAGCAGTACGTTTATCAGCAAGTAGAAAACAGCTTTACCCAACCCAATGCCAAGGTGAACGAGCTAATGCTGGGCTGGGCTCAAGATGTGTGCGCCCCCTTGAATAATGATTTGCTCGAGCTTTATTGCGGTAATGGTAACTTCTCTGTCGCCTTAGCAGGGTCTTTCAATCGCGTATTGGCCACAGAAATTTCGAAGTCATCGGTTAAATCGGCACAATACAATATCGCTGCTAATAAGGTGACTAACCTCGATATTATTCGTATGAGTAGCGAGGAATTTACCCAAGCTATGCGTCAAGAACGCAGCTTTAGCCGCTTAAAAGACATCGACTTACAAGAGTATAACTGCCAGACCATCTTGGTTGATCCACCGCGTGCTGGTATGGATGAGTTAACCTGTAAGTTGGTGAGTGAGTATGACAATATTGTCTACATCTCCTGTAACCCAGACACCTTAGAGCGCGACTTAGATAGGCTAGCAAGTACTCATAAGGTAACGCGATTCGCGATTTTTGATCAGTTCCCTTACACCCATCATATTGAATCCGGTGTGTTCCTCACTCGCAAGTAACTGACATTGTTTGCAGAATAAAAAAAACCGCATCATTAAATGCGGTTTTTTTTATGTCTTTCTTAACTTATTTTTTCGCAAGAAAGTTAATTAGTGCAGCAATATCTTCAGGATCGGTAACACCTGACTCACGACCTAGTAGTAGGCGATATTTACCATTAACAATAAAGGTAGGAACACCGCGTAGGGCCCCCTTTTCTTTAAAGTATTCTTGATCGCGCTGCATCTTAGAGGCTTTAGTGCGAATAGCAAAACCTTTAAATAGCTTGTCAAACTTATCGCCATCTACGCCGTTGGCAACAAAAATATCTTTCACGTCAGCGACTTCGTTAAACTTAGCGCGCTTAGTGTGGATATGACTGAACATGGCTGCAATCAGCTTATCTTTTTGCGGCAGCACTTCAGCAGTCGCGAGTGCTTGTGACAGCATATCTTGATTCTCGGTGCTGCGGCCGCCCATGAAATTAACGTGGCTTTTCTTAAAATCAACATCTTTGCTGAGCTTTGGTTTTACATCCATAAGCAAGCCTTCGTACGCGTTACATGCGGGGCAATAGAAAGAGAAAAACTCTTTCACTTCCGGCTTACGGCTAGCTCTGTCCGAAACCACTTCATAGTGCGTGCCTTCTTCAAACTGTGCCGCAATTGCACTGATAGGCAGCGCTAATGCCATCATGGCTAAAGCAATGAACTTCTTCATCGAGTACTCCGATTATTTTTCTAATAAATAGTTTACGAGCTCGTTTAGCTCTTGTTGCGATGCCACTTTATGCACATGTACTTTGTACTTATCGTTAACGATGAGTGTTGGCACGCCTGTCAAAGCACCTAGTTTTGAGTAAGTTGTTTGGTCATCCACGGCTTCTTTCTCACCATTTACAACAGGTTCGCTCGCAGCAAGCATAGCGAAACGTTGGGCATCAATGCCTTGCTCTGCGAGCAACGCTTCCACAGACTCTTGCGTTTGTAATGGCTCGCGTTGACGGTGAATGCTATCGAAAATCGCCTGCGCTACTTCGGCTTCTTTACCTTCTTCTTTGGCAACGAGGTAAGCCCGAGTTAAGCGGTTTTGCGCATCTTTATCAATACGTAAGAAGTTTACATGGCTCTTAACTAAAGGCACGCCTTCAGGCAGTGACTCTTCAAGCGCCCCAACAATAGGCTCAAGCTTGAAGCAATGAGGGCAGTAGAAAGAGAAAAATTCGGTTACTTTATCAGCTTCAGACGCTTCAGCTTCAAGTACTTGATAGTGCTCGCCCGCTTTAAAGTCAGCTGCCCAAGCGGCAACAGGTAGGCAAAGTAGTAGTAGTGAATATTTTAAAGTTTTTATCATAGTCATCTCAATGTATACATTAAACATCAAAAGCAGGTGCTTAAGGTAAAAGTTTTAATGGTGGCTCATCTAACGCCGCCAACTGCTCTTTTAAAGCCAGAGTTTGCTGTTCCCAGTATTTGTCTTCAGCAAACCAAGAAAAGTTCCGTTCAAACGCCGGATCTGACCAACGTTTTGCTATCCAGCCCATATAATGCACCATGCGCATGGCTCGCAATGGCTCAATCAATCGCAACTGAGAATGGTCGAAGTCGGCAAATTCTTCATATGCCAGAACCAATGTATCAAGCTGCAGTAACTGATTTTGCCTGTCACCACTGAGCATCATCCATAAATCTTGAATCGCTGGGCCTTGTCGGCTGTCATCAAGGTCAACGAATGTCAGGGTGTTGTCCGCAGACCATAGAATGTTGCCAGCGTGGCAGTCACCATGCAAGCGAATACTCTGCGAACAATCATAAAGTTGTACCGTTTTATCAATAACCTGTTGCAGTACCGTATAAAATGGCAGCGACATGGCTGTGCTCACCAAGTTACTTTGCTGTAAATGAACCTTAGCTTGATGCAAATACTCGTCGCACCCAAGCGTTGGTCGCTGCTCAAAAGCAGACGCTTTAGCCGTTTGGTGCATCCGCCCGATTAAGCGCCCGAGTTGCTCCAACTGATCCAGATTGTCCATTTCAAACTGCCGGCCACCCACACTTGGGAACAAGGTAAAACGATAACCTTGATGCTTAAACAGGGTCTTGCCGTTGATTGTCAAAGGTGCCACCACTGGCACCTCAGCATCCATTAATTCTTGAGTGAAGCGGTGCTCTTCCAAAATTTGTGCATCGCTCCAACGCTCTGGGCGATAGAACTTTACAACATAGCGGCGCTTATCCTCTGCCAAAAATTGATACACCCGATTCTCATAGCTATTGAGTGCTAATAACCCGGACTCGGCGTACACCTCAACCGAGTCAAGGGCATCTAAAATGGTGTCAGGTGTCAAAGATGCAAAACTAAACTCGCTCACATTAGCGCCCTTTAAAGAAGTTGCTGGATTGCTTAAGCTGAGTGTCAGGGCTATCCACTGGGTAAAGCACAAACTCAAATTCGGTCATTGGCTTACGTAAGTCATAAGGGTCAATGATCACCGACAACGGTGCATTGTGGGAGCGCCCCGGCTGTACGGTGAACTCCTGCTCACCAATCACTTGATAATGCTCCAACCCCTGCACTTCGACTCTAAAGCGCTGTTCTTGCTGGGCTTTATTTAGAATCTTTAAGGTATAGGTATTCTCTACCAAGCCTTCCATATTGACCCGATACAGCTGATTCCGATCGCGGATAATGTCTAAGTCCATCGGCACGCGCATCATAATATTGGCCGCCAGCGCACCAATAAGAATAAATAGAATGACTGAATAGCCAATCAGCTTGCCACGAACGGGTTTGGTTTTCTCTGCCGACGCTTCAAGGTTGCGCTCGGTGGTGTAGGAGATAAGCCCGCGTGGATAATTCATTTTATCCATCACGCCATCGCAGGCATCAATACAGGCGCCACAGTTTATGCACTCATACTGCAGGCCGTTACGAATATCGATGCCGGTCGGGCACACTTGCACACACAAGTTACAGTCGATGCAATCGCCTAAACCCAGTTCCTTGGGATCTTGTTTACGCCCACGTGGACCACGTTTCTCACCGCGCTTAGCATCGTAACTGACTGTGAAGGTATCTTTATCAAACATGGCTGATTGAAAACGTGAGTAAGGACAAATATGCAAACACATGATTTCGCGCATCCACCCAGCATTACCGTAGGTGCATAGCGTAAAGACAGCAATACTTAATACCGCATAACCACCGGCTGAAAAGGTAAGAAAGTCAGGCAACAACTCACGAATAGGAGTGAAGTAGCCAACGAAGGTAATAGCGGTATAGAGAGAGAAAAGCAGCCAGCTACCATGCTTGGCTGTTTTACGCCAAAACTTATCAAAGTCCATGGGGCGCTGATCCAACTTTTTACGCTGGTTTGCAGTGCCCTCTATCTTCTCTTCGAACCAAATAAAAATAAACGTCCATACGGTTTGCGGGCAGGTATAACCACACCATACTCGGCCATAAAAGGTGGTCACCAAAAACAGCGTAAAGGCAGCAATCATAAAAATAAACGCGAGAATGGTGAGGTCTTGCGGTAAAAACGTCAGCCCAAAAATGGTGAAGTGCTGGTTCATTAAATCGAATAACACTGCTTGCTGGCCATTGTAATTAATCCAAGGAAGTAACATAAAGGCCAACATTCCTACCAGACCAATACGTTGACGTAACAATTGATGGAGGCCTGTTACAGCGCGAACGTAAATGCGGTTACGGGGATTAAATCGATCGCTTTGCGCCGCACTGGGCTTTTCGATCTTCACGTCAGTAGGGATATTTTTTACCTTGATCCGCTGCTCTTTATCCATTGTCTTTCCTCAACGCCACGTTTTTAGGAAGGGGACAGTTAGTTTAACTGCTTAGAGTGCAAGTATATCAATTTAGCGACAAAAATGATGCCTTTGCAGGCATATATGATGGCTTTTGCTTGCTTTTAAAACACAGAGTTTACTAAACTAGGGCTGCGCTCGCAGTTACCTAGATCAAGGTTTAGTTATGAAGAAGTTATTGGTTATTATTTTTTTGGTGTTGGCTTTTTTCACCATAGACCACCCGATAGTAAAAGGCCCCCGGGACAAGCTGTTTAATCAGACCATGTCCGATTTGAGCGCGGCCAGTAAAGTGAACAAAGAAGTCAAAGCCAAACGAGCCCTAGAGCAAATTCGCCAACAAGTACGCTTGACAGACAAACAGGATCAACACCTAGCCTCTGCTTTGAATACCGTCAATGGCATGTACGCATGGGAGCGTAAATACTGTTTAAATCGCGAGCTTAATGAATATCTGTTTGGTGATGCTTTGCGCCAAAGCTGCTCGGTCATCGCCAGCACCCACTAAGTTATGGATTTCTCGTCACTGACCAAAAAGCAAAGCCAGTCGTTTGTGCAGCAAAAAAAATTGCTACAGCGACTGTCTAAAGGTCAAGAGGTGCGCTGCGAGCACTGCCATGGAAAAGTCATCCTAGCTCTGGGTGAGCCGGGCTATGCGAGCGCACGGTGCGAAAAGGGCTGTACCGACGTGCTATTACAGCTATCCTAGCCGTCCCATTCTTGCTCATCATCAAACAAGCCACTTTGCACTGCGACAAGCTCAATCAGCTCAGCAAAGCCGAGGCTAAAGTCGGCCATCATATCGAACAAGACTTCGGCAAACTGTTGCTCGCTCTGCCCACTTTGTGCCGCTTGTGCGCAAAATGCTTGTTGCTCACTGAACAAACTCAGTACGGTCACCGCTTGTAGCAACATCTCGCGACTATCGTCATCCACCGCCTGCGCCGTTAGCAACGGCTCAATATAATAGCTAACACCAATCGCAAACCCTTGGCTCCACAGAAGTATAGGTGCATCATTGGCAAAGTTATGCTGCCAAGGCTGACGCAATTGCACAACCTTACGCAGGTTGAACCCCTCACTATAAACTTGATCGCTCACCTGTTGCTGCGCATTCATTAACGCAAATAATACGCTCTCATCGCTCTTCGCTGCTTGCTCGCCCAACACATCGACCAACCATTGCTCTGGCTCGATAGGCTGAGGGGCGCACACAAGGGCAAACAAGTAGCCTTGCAGCTGCACAAAGTCCATTGCATGGTCATGTTCATCCAAGTATTTTTGCAGTTGTTGCTGCACACTGTCGGTCATTAGAAGTTGATCCTATAACGCCCATCACTGGTTTGGTTGCCAAGGAACTGTACAGCATCATGCACATCCTTAGGTAGACTCGCATCCGGCTTTACAAAACCACTTGCTGTAAGTTGACTACGCTCGTTAAGGCCCGCATCAACTTGCAGCCCAAGGCGATTCTCTTTATCAACTTTCACGCTAATACCGCCGTTTTTACAGGCTAACTGTCCTTCTAATTCACCAATACTGAACCAGCCATTACGCCCTTTCACGGTGATATCTGGTGAGCTAATTTCGCCAGCGAGAACTTGGCAGTGCGGCTGACCCAATTGATAGTGGGCAATATCAACAAAAATCCGCCCCCGCGCTTGGGTGGGAATAGGCAGTTGTACTTGTGCCAATGCCTGCTCCATACGAACACGGGCATTAGCGTCAGTAACCGTTAAGTCCTTCTCAAACAGCCCATAATTAATCACCCCACCCGCAGAGAGCTCTTCAGGGTTACGTTTATTCCCTAAGGTGACATCCACTTGCGCTTTACCTGTTAGTAAAGCCCAGGCATTCACTTGCCACTGCGCTTTGCTCAGGTATTGACCTTGATAGCGCACACCATTTATTTGTCCTTGCCAGATGGTACCGCTTGCTGGCCCTAGCTGTAATCCTGGCGGCAATTGCTTAGCCGCCAAATTAAGCGCGATAGAGGCGGGAAATAAAGCCACAGCAAAGATAATAAAAGATAGTAAAAATAAGCTTCCCAGAGCGAATGCTTTCTTCACAGACATAGTTACTCCAATACAATGCGGCTAACGCGCACATGCCCAGGCTTTTGGTCTTGCGACAGTTCAATATTGGCGATGCTAACGCCGTGATTGTTCACCAACTCGTCAAGCCAAGCTAACAACTGGTTGAACGGTACACTATCAATGTTTACCCGTAAGCCATCACCGCTTGGCTGCATACGGCTGATCGCAATTTGATATCGGCCCCGGGTGCGGTTGACGATTTGCGTCACATTTTTGCCACTGGTGTTGGCAACGGCGCCTTTTGCTTTGAGCTTGACCACACTTTGCTGCACAAATTGCAGCAACTCTTGTTGTTTTAACTGGTCTTGCTTGGCGTCTTCAATGGCATTATTCAACGGCCGATACACCACCATGACAAAGAAGAACACCACAAATACCGCACCAGCAATTAAGAGTAAGCGCTGCTCTTGCGGCTTTAAGGACTGCCAATAATTAGTGAGTGCGCTCATTGTGCTCCCCTTATTCTTAACTCGCCGATGACACTTTCACCATCGTTATTGAGTGAGCCTTGTTCAACATCTAAACCGCGCTGCTCGAGTTTGGCTTTTACCTGTCCAAAACTTTGGAAATCTTGTCCTCGGGCCCCTACGCGCAGTTCATTGCGACGTTGGTCAAAGCGTAATGTTTGCGGCACAAACTGTTTGCTTTGTTGCACCACATCGGCAAAATCTTGTAGTAATAATAAAAATTGAGCGCTCGGACCTTGGCCACTTTCTTTCAAAGCACCGTTAATCTGGCTCCGTAATAAATGAGGACGCACTTTAGTGCCTGGGAAAGCACGTTCATAAGTGCTGATCACCTGAGCCTTGGTTGCTTCAGCTTGGCTACTATAGTGATAAAGCTGCGCGCCCTTAACCCCAAGCATAAAGACCAAGGTCACCGCTGCTGCCACCATCGCCGGGCGCCAAGTTTTTAACCAGCCATAGCTTTGCTTTTTATAAGCAAATTCGCCTTGGCGAAGATCGATTGGCGACGAGGCTGTGGCGAACATCGCCAAAGGTAACTCAAACTTCTCTTCATGTACTTCGGTGGCTATCTGCTCACTGTGATAACCAGGCAACGGGCTATACAAGTCTAAGGTTTGTACGCCAACGGCACTTAAAAAGGCTTCGGCCCACTGTGGCTCTAGCTGTGCGCCATGCCACGCTCCATAGCGCACCAAAAAGCTATGCTCATTGACAGCCATCGCTGTAGCTCGCTGTGGCTGAGGCTCTGGTAATAACAGGGCGTCAGTGTGAATATGCTCAACAAGCAATTGCGCATCGCTCAATACTGAGAGCCAATTTTGCAACCATTGACGATTCACCAAAGCAACCTGAATGAAGTGCTGCTCGCCATCACTGTGCGCCTGGCCGTGAGCGATAAACAAGCTGTCGACATCAACGGCAACCTGCTCCTCAATCATATAAGGAAGCGCTTGCTCTAGCTTGCGGCTCCACTTAGTCGGCAATTGCACGCGGTGACATTGCACCTGAGCACTGGGTAACACTAAGGTGCACTCACGGTTATGTGCTTTCGTTGCTAGCTGCTCTAATTCATTGGCATCATGTAGTTGACCACTGCCAATAATTTCATTTTCACTGCGGTTATAGACCAGCCAATGTATGGGCTGATCGGGGCGCTCGCCCACGTGGATCAGTAAGGACTCTCTCACTGCACGCCTCCAAATTTTCGCGCCAAAATAGTTACGTTGTTTTTATCTGCTTGTAGTAATGACGTCATAGTAAACTCGAAATCAACGAAGGTAGCGGTGGTTTGTAATTGAAAGTACTCACTTTTCAACACAAAACGCTCATCATCTGCCTTCACATCCTGTCCGCCTTGTTTTTTTACTTCTGTGGTGAACTCATTGAGCTCATCGAATCCTTCGTCGGGACGAGCGGCAATCACCGCCTGCGCACCTGACTCACTGAGACCATTGACCATTGCTGCCAATAACAGCGCCTGATCTTCAGTAATGGTATTGACGTTAATAGAAAACAGCTCGTCATCAGGAATAACGCACACATAGGGCGCTATTTTCTGCATGACTAAGGGGTTAAAGCCCTTCACTAAACGCAGCTCTGAAATATCGGCGAAGAAGTTATTGGCGGTTAAGTAAGGCACATCACGTGACAAATACTCATCTTCTTCAGCACCTGAACGCATGGTAATACTGTCTTCATCAAGCCAATCAAAGACACTGTCAGCCATGGCCTCTTCCGACTCTTGCGCAGGCAACTCCTCAACTTCTTTGAGCAAGGCTAGCAGCGCCTTGTGCGCAGGATTTGATTTTACAAAGCCACCTTCAGCAGCACTGGGCTCAGCGCGCAAGGCATTTAAGTTTAAACACGTTTGTAAGTCCCTTATCGCACCACTAATGGTGCCGTTTTCCACCGGATAAGGGGTGTCAGCGGCGAGTGCCCAAGGTTGTTGTAAATGCATTTTATCGGGCTCTTTTTCAATACTTTCCCGCAACACTTTTTGTGCCAGCGCTTCCGCTGCATAGGCATACCATTTCGCCTGGCGGAAATCGTCTAAATTCGTAGACTTTTGCACTTGCACCATTAAATTGATGCTCATTTGCGCCGCTATCGTCGTCGCCAAGGCGACAATAAACAACACAATAACCAGCGCTGCACCACGAGCTGACTGTTTACTTTTCGCCACTTTTTGCCTCCTTGCCTTGCCCTGCAAGTAAAAACAAACGTTTAATTGGCTCCCGGTCTTTTAGCGTCAGCTCAATAGACACCGCTTTGGGTAATCCCTCTTGTTGCCACTGTGGCTGCCATGGCTGCTCCCCTTTACTATCATAAAATTCAAAGGTGAGCTCTTGCACCCCCTCCAACAGCACTTGCACACGTGGCTCTGTACTATCTAACTGATCGACATAGAGTCGATATAGCCGCTCTAGCCGCTCATCTTGTACCCGGTATGCCACAGCTTGCAATTCACTGCGCGGCAATAGGTAGCCGGGGTTCGTCCAGCCGCTGCGCACAAAGCCAATACCATCAAACTCGCTATCGAATAAATAACGTTCGTGCATCAGGAATTGCTCTTGCGTATCACCCGCCTCGTTACGCACTTTGCGTTTAGTGATCTGACTAAAGTCTTGCTCTAGCATGCGAAATACGTTTTGTAGCCGTGAGAGCTCATCCAAGGTTTGCTCTGACGCTTCCTTGGTGCGTGTGGTTACATCCAAAATCTGATGGGTTGCGCCGATAATAAACACCATCACAGCCAACGCGACCAACACCTCGACTAAGGTAAAGCCGCCTTCGCTCGCATTGTGACTGCCATTAGCGCCGGCCATTGCTTTTGGCCTCTTTATCGATATAGGTGGATAGGGTGTAAGCAAACTGCTCGTATTGCTCATCGGTGTACACCTCGATATCCACTTTTACAAAGCTACTGTCCGCCGTGCGCGTGACTTTTTGCTGCCAATACCAGGTTTGTCCAGCCAACTCGACTTTGCCTTTATGGTTATTTTTAGCAGCCCACTTGTCACCTTGAGCACGAATTTCAACTAACTGGTTTTCTGCCACCCAAGACGCATAGGTTTGCTCTTCGATGGTACTTAAGTGATTAATATGCTCGCCGCTGATTTGCATCGCTGCGATGCCAGCCATGGCGCATATACTCAAGGCCACCATCACTTCCAACAACGTAAAGCCCTGATACCGCCAACCCCTGCCTCGATTCATGGCCACTGCTCTCTATCAAGTGCAACGGGAGCCATAAACTCACCGGTAATGGTGTAGGGCATAAGCTCTTCTTCACGGCTATCCACGGCCAACGCCAGCTCAAACGGACTGACCTCTCCGGAGGAAAGGATCATCACCTGCGGGATCTTCATTTTTTCCAGCTCAAGGAAGTCCTCTTCATCGACCCCTAAAAGCTGCTGCCAGTCGACGGCATTGAGCAGGCTATCTTGCGCCCATGGCAAATCTTCTTGATTCAGGGTCAACTCAAAAGGCGGTTCAAATTGCTTGCCTTTCAGTACTCCTTCGGCATCTTCCAATGGCCGCCATTCCTGCTCAGCATAGGTTAAAAACTCATAGCCATTATCGGCAACATACAGCCCTAATTGACGCTGATTTAAAATGGCGTACTCAGAGGCATAATTAATACTGGTTTGCAGCGCGAGGGCGTGTTGCTCGAGCTCATCCTCATGTGAGTCATCGATGCTGTATACCACGAGATTAGCGGTAAAAGCGATGATCGCTAAAACCACTAAAATCTCGATTAAACTAAAGCCACGATGACGAGCAACTGCCATACAAATTAACGCTCTTCTTCGTCCCAGTTACCAATATCGTCCTCAGTACCCGCTTCACCGTCCGGACCCATTGAAAATACGTCAATCTTACCGACTTCTCCGGGGTAAATAAGCTGATACGGATTACCCCATGGATCTTCTGGTAAGCTCTCTATGAAACCACCATCAGGGAAACGTTTTGGCACCGGTTCAATACTTGTTTTGGTCACCAAAGCTTCAAGACCTTGCTCCGTGGTTGGGTAGGTCTTATTTTTTAATTTATACAGGCTCAATGCATCTTCAAGCTGTTGAATATCTAGCTTTGCTTTGTCTAATGCGGCCTCTTCCTGTTGCCCCATAATGTTGGGTGCCACAATTGACATGATCATGCCAATAATGACCAGAACTACCATCACTTCTAATAATGAAAAACCAGATTGCTTTCTCACTGTCATTACCTCTAATTGCTTAAATCCATCTGCGCCTTAGCTTATAAGCCAATGGCCTTGTTCATCGCCATAATCGGTTGCAATATGGCCATTACGATAAATAACACGATAATAGCCATGGTTGCTATCATCGCGGGTTCCAAAAGTTTAAGTGACACATTGACCATGGTCTCAAACTCACGATCTTGGTTATCGGCGGCGCGCTCTAACATTTGCTCTAACTCGCCTGACTTCTCACCACTGGCTATCATATGTAGCATCATCGGCGGGAAAAGCTTAGTTTGCTCAAGCGCCGCACGAAGGCTAGCCCCTTCACTAACTCGAGTAGCCGCCTCGGCAACGGCCGCTTTAATCTTCTCGTTAGCAAGCACATGACCTGAAATTTTCATACCCTCAAGCAGCGGCACAGCACTGGAAGAAAGAATGCTTAGGGTACGAGCAAAACGCGCAGTATTTAAGCCCCGACTCACTTTGCCGATACCGGGTAAGGTCAGCAGCTTGCTGTCATACCAAAAGCGAATATTGGGCTTTTTCAGCGCTTGCTTAATACCGACTGTGAGCAACACAAATACTGCGATGCACACAAACCAATAGTTTTGCACGAAGTGGCTGGCAGCCATCACCCACTCGGTGGTCCAAGGTAATGCTTGCTTTGACTTTTCAAACGTTTTCAATATCTTGGGCACCACAGTTCCAAGAAGAATAGAAACAATGGCCACGGCAAAAATCACCAAAATGATAGGGTATACCATGGCCTGGGTAATCTGTGAGCGCATGTGTTGACGTTGCTCGGTGTAATCAGCTAAGCGGTTTAAAACCTGGTCTAGATGCCCTGATTTTTCACCTGCTGAGACCATCGCCCGATACAGATTATCAAACACGTGAGGAAACTCCGCGAGGCCATCGGCTAGGGTGTAACCCTCCACCACTTTCGAGCGTACCGCCATCAACATTTTCTTCAAGCGCGGCTTCTCGCATTGCTCGGCCACGGCCATGACCGCAGCTTCAACTGGCAATGCGGATTGAATAAGGGTGGCAAGCTGACGGGTAATAAGGGCAAGATCTGACGTCGATATTTTCGCTTTAAATACGTTGCCTAATAAGCCTTTATTGGCAGCATTGGCCTTTTCTTGAGAAGCAGCTAATTCCACGGCAACAGGCATCAGTCCTTTGTCACGCAATTGCTGACGTATTTGCTTTGCCGTATCGGCCTCTAAAAGGCCTTTTTTTTCTTTGCCTCGCCCATCTAACGCGCGATATTCAAATGCTGCCACTATTGCTCCTCACGGGTAACCCGTAACACTTCTTCCAAAGTCGTTTTCCCAGCAAGAACTCTAGAGCAGCCATCTTGGCGAATACTTGGGCTGTGCTGACGCACATATTTCTCAACCATTTGCTCACCATGGCCGTTATGAATCAGCTCACGAATATGGTCGTCCACCACTAATAACTCATGAATACCGGTACGCCCTTTATAACCGTTATAGTTACATTCTTCACAGCCTTGGGCGCGATAGATAGTGGGTGGGTTTTCAGCGGGCACACCCAATAGCTGGCATTCACTTTCATCAGCTTCATGGGCCTGCTTACAATTATTACACAAGGTGCGCACTAAACGTTGAGACAAGACTCCTAACAGCGACGAGGACAATAAGAAAGGTTCTACCCCCATATCTTCCATACGGGTGATCGCCCCGGCTGCGGTGTTAGTGTGCAAAGTTGACAGTACTAAGTGACCGGTCAGTGACGCCTGAACACCAATTTGCGCGGTTTCTAAATCACGGATTTCACCCACCATCACCACATCTGGATCTTGACGCAAAATAGCTCGCAGACCACGCGCAAACGTCATATCCACTTTCGGATTGACCTGAGTTTGGCCGATACCGGGGATCTCGTACTCAACAGGGTCTTCAACAGTGAGGATATTGCGGTCTCGGCTATTGATGGCCGTCATTCCGGCATACAGGGTGGTACTTTTACCCGAACCTGTTGGGCCGGTTACGAGAATAATGCCATGGGGTTTACGAATGAGCTCCGCAAACAGTTCTTGGTTGCGTCGTGTCATTCCCAGGTCTTGTAAATCAAGGCGGGCATTGTTTTTATCAAGTAGACGCAGCACCACCCGCTCACCAAAGCTTGATGGCATCGTTGACACCCGCACGTCAACCGCGCGCCCAGCAATGCGTAGGCTGATACGACCATCTTGAGGAACACGCTTTTCAGCAATATCCAGTTTAGCCATAACTTTAATACGCGATACGAGCAGCGAAGCTAGCTTGCGATTAGGCTTGAGCACTTCTTTGAGCACGCCATCGACGCGAAAACGAATCACAAGCTCTTGCTCGAAGGTTTCGATATGGATATCCGATGCACCCTCTTTGATAGCCTCGCCCAACATGGCGTTAATCAGCTTGATAATCGGCGCATCATCGTCAGCAGCGAGCAAGTCTTCGGTTTGCGGCAGCTCCTCGGCGAGAGAGAATAAATCGGCCTCATTGCCGATATCTTCCATTAGCTGCTGGGTTTCCGAACTATCGCGTTGATAGGCCGCCTCAAGGACGAGTTCGAATTTGTCTTCCGGCAACCGCTCTACGCTAAACCCTCGGCCTGCGAAGCGGCGCACCTCCAACATAACCTGAGGCTCTAAATCATGGCTATGGTAAAGCAGTAACGTCTCATCATGCTCCACTAATAGCACTTGAAAGCGGCGCGCAAAGGCAAATGGCAGTCGCAGCGGCGCTGTGGCAACAGTTTCTGATACCTCCATCAGCGCTTCGTCAGTGACGGGCACCTCAGCGCTGCTTTGGGCGGCGATTTGCTCAGTCATTGTCTCGCTCAGCCTTATTTTGCTCTTTCAAATACTCTTCATAGGTAGGCGGCAATACAAGCGCGTCATTCCACTCAGGGAGTAATGGCACTTGCTCAGTTGGCATCAAATCGATACCGTCATCGCTTTGTTTGAGCTGCTCACCACGGATAAATTTATATTTACTGTGGCTCAGACGGTTCATGCTCTCAATATCGCGTAAAATTGTGGGGCGAATAAAGACGATAAGATTGCGTTTACGCTTTGACGTACTGGTGGATTTAAATAAGTGGCCGAGCACAGGAATATCACCAAGTAACGGTACTTTAGAGACACTTTCTTGGACGTCTTCATCGATGAGGCCACCGAGCACAACCATACCACCATCGTCGGCTAGCACTGTGGTGGTAATGGCACGTTTGTTAATGGAAATATCCACCGCCGTTGAACCCGCGACATTCGATACTTCTTGTTCAATGGTTAGCTGTACTGCCGAGCCATCGTTTATTTGCGGTGTTACTTTAAGCTTCACACCCACTTCCTGACGATCAACAGTCTGGAATGGATTTTCATTGTTACTGCCGGTCGACGAGCCAGTAATAATGGGCACTTCTTGACCAACAATCATCGACGCTTCTTCATTATCCATCGTAGTAATCGAAGGAGTCGCCAAGATATTCGAATTCGTGTCGTTAGAAACGGCTTGGACTATCGCGCCCCAGTCATTCTTAACGATACCCATGGCTAAGCCATTGATTCCACCTAGTAAACTAGCGAGAGGACCAAGGTCGCCTTCTTCGGTACGGCTAATCGGAGTTACCACACCACTTTCTGAGCCAACAACATTGTCAGTAATGGTTTTATCACGAGCTTGCTCTGCTGCCACTGCCAGTGAGCCAACGGGCACGGTGGTGCCGTTGTTAAACTGCAACATGCCTCCTTGTTCGGTGATCCATTGCAAACCAAAGTTAACGCCATCGCCTTCAGAAACCTCAACAATAATGGCTTCTACCAAGACTTGCGCACGGCGAATATCTAGTCGTTCAATCACTTTTTCAAGTGAGCGCATCATGTCGGGTTGGGCGGTAATCACCAATGAGTTTGACGCTTCGTGCGCTTCAATGCTGATGTCATCACTGCCGCGACGTGTGGTGCGCGCAGCATTACCATTGCCTTGCTGCTCTTCTTTTAAAGACTTACTAACCCCCTGTAATACCTTAACCAGCTCATCTGATTTAGCGTAATTAAGGTAAAATACTTTGGTATTCCCGGTTGTCTCTAGCTCGTTATCTAAGCGCTTGACTAATTCAATGGCGCGCGTGCGGGCCTGCCCTTCACCACTGACAATCACACTGTTGGTACGCTCATCTGCAACGACCCGAGGGATCAAAAAGTCGGGGACGCTGCCTTTGCCATTGTCTTTAAAAATATTATCGACAACAGACACCACATCAGAGGCCGTGGCGTGTTTCAGACGCACAATATCAACACGTTTATCACCGGCTTGGTCAACCAAGCGAATAATTTCCACTAGGCGGTTTACCGACTCGGCATGACCGGTCAGCATCATGACGTTAGAAGGGTTAAAGTTGGTAACATGGCCGCCATCTTTTTGGTCACTAAACTGACGGATCAGTGGACCCAACTCTTGGACGGTTACATTTTTCACTCGCACAACCCGAGTTACCAGCATATCACCGCCCATGCCGTCATCTTCACCGATGACTGGCACATTAGACTTTTTCGCGTCTGAGCTTTTCTCTACTTTAATGATACCACTTGGCATTTCGACAGCAGCATAGCCGTGTACTTCGAGAACGTTGAGGAAGAATTGATAGTACAGCTGTTCATCCATGAGCTCGTAGCTACGCACATTAATTTTGCCACGTACATTGGGGTCAATGATCACCGTCTTGTTAAGGTTTTTACCAACGATATTGATAAACTCGTTGATATCTGTGCCCTTAAAGTTTGCCGCATATTCGACTGCGTACAGATTTAAACTTACCCCAGCGGCGAAAAGTAGCGCGCCATACTTGGCAAGCCCTTTTATTATTTTTGTGCGAAATTTCGCGCCCATTGTTCTTACTCCAAACGTGTGATTATTGCAGGCTAAATTGCACATCGAACAGTTGCCCGTTGCGGTTCACGGTAATAGATGCGTCGGTGCTATTGCGCAGCTCTTGCAATGCTGCCATGGCTTGTTTCATATCGGTTAGCTGATAACCATTTATAGCAATGGCGATGTCATTATTTTCAAGGCCCATTTGTTTAAATAGGGCCGGATCTTTTCCTGGGCTTAATTTATACCCTTGTAGACGACCTTGGTTACGTGCCGGAGTGATGCGTAGATACTCCGATAACTTTCCTGGGTCGGCAAGAATTTGTTTGCGTGTTTGCTGTAGAGCTTGCTTGGCCTCGGCACTGGCTGTGGCATTGATGGTTTTCGCCTTACCGGCACTCGCTTTGGGAGCGTTATCAGCTTGTGGCCGACTTGCTGGCACAGGCATAGATACGGTTTTAGTGAAGCTCAAGCCGTCAAGCATCAGTGTTTCAAAGCGCCCACCGACATCCAAAATAGCTCGGTCAGGAAGTACTTTTGCCAGTTTAGCGCGTGTTCCTTTGATAACATCATCAATACCGTAGGTCTCTTGGCGCCCTTGGGATTCAATAATGGCGAGCCCGGCGGTTTTGTCGTTGGTAGCTGCTACCACGCCGGTTAGGTTTATGCTTAGACGTGTTTCAGGGGCGTCGCTGATAACTTCCTGTTTAGGTTCAGCTTGCTCGACAGCGGCGGCATCACCGAACAAATTAACTGAACGGATGGCGGCAATATTTGCTCGCTCTGCACCTTTGTTTGCTTGGCTCACAGGTGGCATCACCGTGCTTGCTTGCGGTTGTGGCCATACCAGCCAAAGCAACCCAGCGGCTAGATAACCACAATACAACACCGCAACCAGCACGATAGTGGCCACGATTTTTCTCTGTGGGAGCTGCTTAAGCCATTGTTGTAGTTGGGCTGAATCCAAAACTCTATACTATTATTATTGTAGTCGTTAACGTCACATAGTACATCTATCACTGAGTGACAACAAGCACACCATGTAGCATTAATGTAAAAACATGTAGCCTAGTATAACCTCCGCGCAAGACAGCAATATGACAGCGTTCTGTGCTTTTTTTGGTCGTTGTGTTGTGCTAAATTTCGCCCTTAACTTAGAGAAAATAGTACCGAGGTAAAGTGAGCAAGTCAGCAGCGAACGAACACAGCGAATCTGTGCGCTTAGACAAATGGTTATGGGCCGTGCGCCTCTACAAAACTCGCGCCATAGCACGAGAAATGGTGCAAGGGGGCAAGGTCCACTATAACGGTCAACGTTGCAAGCCTAGTCGTCAGGTCGAAGTGGGAGCGAGTATACGCCTTGCTCAAGGCTTCGATGAAAAACATATTAAAGTGCTTAAACTACTTGAAAAGCGTGTGGGTGCCCCCATTGCTCTGACCTGCTACGAAGAAACCGAGCAAAGTAAGTTAAAACGCGAAGAAAACGCCATTGCGCGTAAAAACAATGCCTTCTTTGCGCCACACCCTAATCAGAAACCGGACAAAAAGCAGCGCCGTGAACTGATTAAGATGAAAGCCAAATAGAGAAACTCATGCAAAACGATTTATTACACCGTTATATTTTTGAGCAACACGATGTTCGTGGTGAGCTCGTTCAAGTAAGCGATGCTTTCGCGCAAGTGATCAAAGACCGCGACTACCCTGACGCCGTAAAAAAGCTCTTGGGTGAGCTATTCGTAACCACTTCGTTGTTGACTGCGACACTCAAGTTTCAAGGCCATATTAATGTGCAAATCCAAGGTGATGGACCAGTAAAGTTTGCAGCCATCAACGGCGATCATGAGCAAAACCTACGCGGTGTCGCTCGCATGCAAGGTGAAGTAAAAGGAGATGGGTTACTGGCGCTGATGGGTAAAGGTCATATGATTATTACTATCACCCCAGTCAAAGGCGAACGCTATCAAGGGATTGTGCCGCTTGAGCATGACAGCTTAGCTAAATGCGTGGAACAATATTTTGCCCAATCTGAGCAACTAAAAACACGGATGTGGTTCGCCACGGATATAAGCCCTGGTCAAGAACGTGCAGCGGGCCTTTTCCTGCAAGTGCTTCCCGTCAACCAAGACAAAGCGACTGCTGATTTTAGTCATTTAGAGACGCTCAGCGATACAGTAACCGAAGACGAGTTATTAAATTTAGATGCACACACCGTATTGACTCGCTTGTACCATGAAGACAACCCTAAACTGTTCGAGCCACAGCCAGTGCAGTTTAAATGTACCTGTAGTCGCGAGAAAACCATCGATGCACTCGTTAATGTCGGCAAAGATGAATTACTTGCCGACGTACAGGCGAATGGCGAAATTGTTATTAACTGCCATTATTGCCTCAGTGAATACCGCTTTAACGAAGAGCAAATTAAAGCAATCTTCAATTAATTAAGCATTCATTCATTTAAAAAGCTCGAGTACGAAAAACTCGAGCTTTTTTGTTTAAAATAATGACACCGGTATCATGAAATTTTGCTTTTTTATGACACCGGTATCACTGAAATTATTCATGTTTTTTCATATAAAACCGCCATTTTTAGGGCTTTCACCGCTCGTATACAAACAAACCTTCTGTTACTATAAAATCCATAAAGCACTCTCACACAGCTTTAGATTAACCCGTTCAACCTCTCACAATTTTAGGTAAAAAAATGACTTCAAGCGCTACTCGTTTTGTTGATCTTACAACCGCAGAACTGATCGAGCAGGCAGTTCGTCGCGGCGAAGGTACTCTAGCCGCTAACGGTGCATTTGTTGCTAAAACAGGCCGTCGCACTGGTCGCTCTCCTCAAGATCGCTTTATCGTAAAAGAAGCAAGCACTGAAAATGATATTCAGTGGGGCAATGTTAACCGCCCATTCGATGCCGATAAATTTAATGCGTTGTGGGAACGTGTGGAAAACCACGTTGCTGAAAACGATCACTTTGTCTCTCACTTAGAAGTAGGCGCCGATCCAGAGCATTATTTACCTATTGTTGTTACTACAGAAACTGCATGGCACCACGTGTTCGCGAAAAATATGTTCATTGAGCCAAAGCAGTTCAATGCCGCGAATTTACCGCAATGGCAGATTTTGAATGTACCTTCATTCGTATGCGACCCAGAGCGCGATGGCACTAATAGTGATGGCACTGTGATCATCAACTTTGCCGAGCGAAAAGTGTTACTTGCTGGTATGCACTATGCTGGTGAAATGAAGAAGTCGATGTTCTCAGTGCAGAACTTCTTACTGCCAGGGAAAGGTGTTCTACCTATGCACTGCTCTGCAAACGTGGGTGAGAATGGCGATACCGCCTTGTTCTTTGGCCTTTCAGGCACAGGGAAAACCACCCTGTCTGCCGACCCTAGTCGTTTCTTGATTGGCGATGATGAGCACGGTTGGGCTCCTGGTAGCGTCTTCAATATTGAAGGCGGTTGTTACGCCAAATGTATCGACTTATCGCAAAAGAACGAACCGGTTATTTGGGATGCTATTCGCTTTGGTACTATTTTAGAGAACGTGGTACTAGACGACACCCGTACGCCTGATTACAGCGATGCTAGCTTGACGCAAAATACCCGTGCCGCTTACCCACTAGAGCACATTGCCAAGCGCAAAGAAGAAAATCGCGCCGGCGAACCAAAAGCCGTGGTGTTTTTAACTTGTGATGTGAGCGGTGTATTACCACCAGTATCAGTATTAAGTGAAGAAGCTGCAGCATACCACTTCTTAAGTGGCTACACCGCTAAAGTAGGCTCAACAGAAATTGGCTCAACGTCTGATATTGAATCTACTTTCTCAACCTGTTTCGGCGCGCCATTCTTCCCTCGCCCAGCGGGTGTTTATGCGGAACTATTAATGAAGCGCGTGCGTGAGTTCGGCGCTAAAGTATACTTGGTTAACACTGGTTGGACAGGCGGTCCTTACGGTATTGGTAAGCGTTTTGATATCCCAACCACGCGTGCTGTAGTTGATGCGATTGTGTCAGGCAACTTAGCCGATGTAGAGACCCAACATATCGATGTATTAAACCTAGACGTGCCGGTGGCTGTACCTGGTGTCGACACTGAGGTACTGAACCCTATCAACACCTGGGCTGATAAAGACAAATACAACGAATACGCGAAGAAACTCGCAGACGATTTTAATCAGAACTTCGCTAAATACGATGTTTCTGATGCGATTAAACAAGCCGGCCCGCAAAGCTAAGGGCTGCTGTTTATACTTAGCCATTGCGCTGAGAATTCAATCCCACGCCAGCATTACGCTGGCGTTTTTATTGGTAAGTATATAGTTGCACACAAGCCGCCCTGTTCACGGTTCTTGAGCTCAACCTTGCCATTGTGCATAGTAACGATACGCTTAATAATCGCCAGCCCTAAACCGCTGCCTTCACTGCCTCGTGCCTGATCACCTTGGGTAAAAGGCGCGAACACCTTCTCCAGCTCAGATTCAGGGATGCCAGGCCCTTTGTCTAACACACTGACACAGACGTATTTCTTGCGCGCACAAAAGTGAGTATTCACCTCTATGCTGTCATCAGAATAGCGCAAGGCATTCTCTATCATATTGGTGAGTACACGCTTGATTGCCACACAACTTATCGGCACATTGGGAAGGCTGGGGTTCAAAGTGAGTGTGATATCTCGGCCATGCTGTTGCTCAGCATGGACCACCTCTTCAACCAAAGCGTTGAGATCTTCAGGTTGGTTATCCCCTTTGTCATGGTGGCGTAGATATTCAATGAACTGATCAATGATTGCGTTCATATCTTCTATATCGTGAATAATACCTTCGCGCAGATAGTCCTCATCATCAGACATCATTTCAGTGGCTAAGCGAATACGGGTCAACGGCGTTCGCAAGTCATGTGATACCCCAGCCATTAACAAGCGCCGATCTTGCTCTAGCGCAGCAATGCTACGCGACATCTGATTGAAGGCTCGCGTTACCTCAACCATTTCAGTCGAACCTTGCTCATCAACAACGGTGCTAAAGTCGCCTTTACTCACCTTCATCGCCGCTTCTTGGAGTGCTTTGAGAGGGCGGTTTAGGTGCCGCGCAAATAACCACCCTCCCAGCACACTGAGAAAGCCAATACTGGTTAGGTAAAAGGTTAAAAACTCAATATTGGCTTCGGTGAAGCCAGATAATGGCACCCGCACCCAGTATCCTGGAGCCTGCGGCGGTTCTATCCAATACACCAATGGATTAGTTTGACTAATACGCACACGGGCCGAGCCATTAAGCTGTTCCGACATAATGTTGGAGAGCATTGAATATTCACGAGCTTGCCCTAGCCCGTTAATGTAAGCCTCGCGCTGGGTGAGTAACTCGATTCCTGTTTCTTCTAAGAAGCGTTTCGACACTTCATCACTGACTTCGACGCCATCATCGACACCAATGAATACCGTTTTCACCTGCTTTGCGAGCATGATATTCACTTGCTCTATGGTCGGCTTGACCACATAGAAGCTCACCGCAACATAGGACACCACTTGGTTTATAAGTAGCAAAGCACCAACTAAAAATACCGTTTGCCCAAATGCGCTTTTGGGAAATAAGCTCATTTACTTGTTGCCGTCGGGCACAAATACATAGCCCAGCCCCCATACTGTTTGAATATAACGAGGGTTAGCGGCATCGGCTTCGATCATCCGTCTTAAACGTGATACTTGCACATCTATACTGCGCTCCAAAGCGCTGTAATCACGGCCCCTAGCCAAGTTCATAAGCTTATCGCGGCTCAGTGGTTCACGTGGGTGTGAAACAAGAGCTTTCAGTACCGCGAACTCGCCACTGGTCAGTGAAATAACCTCATCCCCTTGAGTCATTTCTCGCGTTGCCAGATTTAGCGCAAAGTCACCAAACTTAACTAAGTTTTCTTCTGATGAAGGCGCACCCGGCACTTCTTTAGCGCGACGACGCAAAATAGCCTTCACTCGAGCCAATAGTTCGCGTGGGTTAAACGGTTTAGGAATGTAATCGTCAGCACCTAATTCGAGGCCAATAATACGATCAACCTCGTCACCCTTAGCGGTCAACATCACGATAGGAATTTCATTTTCTTTTTGTCGCAAACGACGACAAATTGAAAGGCCATCTTCGCCGGGCAACATTAAATCTAAAACCATCAAATGAAAGTTTTCTCGTTCTAATAGCTTATCCATTTGTTCGGCATTGGCGGCGCTGCGTACGATAAACCCTTGCTCAACTAGATAGCGCTCCAAAAGGCTGCGTAAGCGCATGTCATCATCGACAACGAGGATTTTTGTTGTTTCCTGTCCCATTATTTTTCTTTTCGTTGTTTTTCCTCCATTAACTATATTCGAAATAGCGGGCAGGGGAAATGTACAACACCAATTAGATTGTTACATTTGTTGTCGGCCTAACTATCGTCACTGCGATAGTGAATGTCATTGATGTACCAAAGTTTGCGCCCTGTCGGGGTAGATACCCAGGCCTCATCATCAACCTGCTTTTTTAACAACGCTCGCGCCATTGGTGCATCGATTGAGATGACAGTTTTGCTATCATAAATTTCATCTGGACCGACAATTTGAAAGCGTAACACTTCGCCTTGTTCATCTTCCACTTCGACATAGGCGCCAAAAAATACTTTTCCTTCTTGCTGAGGGCTGTAATCAACAACTTGAAGGTCTTCTAAGCGCTTACGCAAATAGCGCACGCGCCTGTCTATTTCCCTCAGACGCTTTTTATTATACTGATAATCGGCATTTTCCGAGCGATCACCTAAGCTCGCCGCCCAAGCGACTTTCTTCGTTACTTCTGGGCGCTCGGTGCGCCATAAGTGGTCTAACTCTCGTTGCAACTGCTGGTATCCACGGCGTGTAATTAATTTCGTTTTCATTGCTTTTTGTTCAGTTTTAATTCACAGTCTGCATTACATAGTTAAATGTAGCGGTATTTTTAGGCGAGTATAGTGATGCACAAATACAGTGTAAAACACATAATATTATTGGTACTCAGCCTACTTGTGCTTAACAGCTGGGGAGTTGCCAATGCTCACACGCAATTTTGTAGCGTTACTGATCAGCCGAGTGTCGCCCTCGAGTTAGAAGCTACCTCAAGCCCAGCTCAAGATAAAGACAGCGAGAAAGATTTTGACTTTACCGCTGCTTCACTTTCAGCAAATACATACCAATCCTTAGCACTTAGAGCGGCTCACGCCGAGCTAGGTAAAGGTGCACTATGTAACTTACGCCCACAACAACGAGCGCCTCCCATTTTCTTTAAATAAGCTGTTTTTTATTAACAATTATTTGGAGAAGATCATGACTGATTTTAAAACCTTACGTACTCATTATGTAACAAGTGCGAGCCAATTTACTGCTCCCCAAGTTGTTCCAGAGGCGTTAAACACCAACAGTAATGCCATGACATTACTGCAAGATTTTACAGCCCAAGCGCCTATTCGCATTTTGGCTAACACCCCTTTAAACGCTGCAAGAAAACTTGCCAGCGCTACTCCCACCAACGCACTGTTAGTGGTCGATGAACAGAATAACGTGCTAGGCGTTACTTCTAGCGTCGAATTACAGAGCGCGCGAGTCACGACTCAAGCCGCACAAATGGGCATCAACCCTAGTGAGCTACTGGTTCATGACATGATGCGTTCGCTGCATACCCTGCCCTGTATCAGTATGCTTGCTGCACGTAATACCACCTTGGGTAATGTACTCAGCACTATGGAACACCGTGGCAGTTTCTATTTATTAGTGACTGACAAAGAGCAAGTAACTGGAGTTTTCTGCGCCCGTGCTATTGCCAGAAAGTTAGGTATCGCATTAGATATCACTCCTGTCGCACAATCTTTTCAAGAGGTTGTAGCCAGCGTCGAGCATCCGCATTAACAAAGCTTTGCAAAGTGAAACACCTCGCCAGGGACGGCGAAATTTGCCCTTCTGTTCACTGTTGGCTGTGATATTATCCAATGCAATTATGATTAATGTGCCCGTATTAGGGCGACAAGTGTAAAGGTTTTCAATGGGCAATCTCACAACTTTGCTTGCGCAAGAGTTGCAAGCGCAAGAGCAACAGGTGATCGCAGCAACCAAGTTGCTTGATGAAGGGGCAACAGTACCGTTTATCGCGCGTTACCGAAAAGAAGTTACTGGTGGATTAGACGATACTCAATTACGCACCCTAGAGCAGCGATTAGGTTACCTGCGTGAGCTCGAGGAGCGCCGTCAATTCATTACTAAAACCATTGCAGAGCAAGATAAGCTCACTGGCGAACTGCAAGCCGACATCGCCGCAGCAACGACCAAAACAGAGCTTGAAGACCTCTACCTTCCCTACAAACCCAAGCGCCGCACAAAAGGGCAAATTGCTATCGAAGCGGGTCTGGCACCCTTGGCCGATGCCTTATTCGAGAACCCTGATCTTGACCCACAAAGCCAAGCTTCAGAATATGTCGATGCCGATAAAGGAATCGCAGATAATAAGGCAGCTTTAGATGGTGCCCGCGCTATTCTGATGGAGCGCTTTGCCGAAGATGCCAAGCTGCTTGCCAAGTTGCGTGCACATATTAAGCAACATGGTCATATTGAAAGTAAGGTCATTGCTGGCCAAGAGCAGTCAGGAACTAAATACCAAGATTACTTTGAACACAGTGAAGGTGTGGCGAGTGTTCCCTCTCATCGCGCTTTAGCCATGCTTCGTGCGCGCAACGAGGGCGTACTGGCACTGAGCATTAACCCAGACGCCGAGAGTGCTGATGGCCATGCTTTATGTGTGTCGATGATAGCCGAGCATTTCAATTTGCCGCTGGAAGGCAAAGCAGCCAGTACCTGGCTCGCCCAAGTGGCGCAGTGGACATGGAAAGTGAAGCTATCACTGCATCTAGAGAATGAGTTTTTAGCGGCGATGCGTGAGCATGCAGAAACCGGTGCCATAGATGTGTTTGCCAAGAACCTAAAAGATTTATTAATGGCTGCGCCAGCAGGCGCGAAAGTCACTTTAGGCCTTGATCCTGGCTTGCGTACCGGGTGTAAAATGGCCGTTGTCGATAGCACCGGCAAAGTCTTAGCGACCGCCACCATCTTCCCACATGCCCCACAAAATCAATGGGATAAATCGCTACGTACGATTGAGCAACTGTGTCGTCAACATAAAGTCGAGTTAATTGCTATTGGTAATGGCACCGCCAGCCGCGAGAGCGATAAACTCATCGCTGAACTGATCAAGGCACAACCGGAGCTCAAACTGAATAAAGTGATGGTCAGTGAAGCGGGCGCCTCGGTGTATTCTGCGTCTGAGTTTGCAGCTCAAGAGTTTCCGGATTTAGATGTCTCATTACGTGGCGCGGTTTCTATTGCCCGTCGCTTGCAAGACCCGCTAGCAGAGCTGGTAAAAATTGAACCAAAATCCATCGGTGTTGGCCAATACCAGCACGATGTATCACAAAGTCAGCTTGGGCAAACCCTGACTTCAGTTGTTGAAGACTGTGTAAATGCCGTGGGTGTTGACGTAAATACCGCATCTGCGCCCCTATTAACTAGAGTTTCCGGACTGAATAAAACCTTGGCGCAGAACATCGTTCAATACCGTGATCAGCATGGTGCCTTTGCGAGTCGCTCTGAGCTGAAAAAAGTAGAGCGCCTAGGTCCTAAAGCCTTTGAACAAAGTGCCGGATTCTTGCGTATTGTCGGTGGTAAAGATGCTCTGGACGCTTCAGCGGTGCACCCAGAAGCCTACCCTGTCGTAAAGGCCATTTGCGCAAAAACGGGTAAGCCCATTGATGCCCTGATAGCCAATGCAGAAGCATTGAAGGACGTCAATCCACAAGAATATATCGATGATAAGTTTGGCCTGCCTACGGTCACCGATATTATTGCAGAACTACACAAACCGGGCCGCGACCCACGCCCTGAGTTTAAGACTGCGGCCTTTAAAGCCGGTGTTGATACCATAGCCGATTTAAAGCCGGGCATGGTGCTTGAGGGAGTCGTTTCCAATGTCGCCAACTTTGGCGCCTTTGTTGATGTTGGCGTCCATCAAGATGGTTTAGTTCATATTTCTGCGTTAACCGACAAGTTTATTAGCGACCCACGCGAAGTGGTCAAAGCCGGTGATATTGTTAAAGTAAAAGTAATGGAAGTGGATGTGTCGCGTAAGCGCATCAGCTTCACCATGCGCTTAAACGATGAGCTACCGGCTGCTGGTGCGGCGAAAGCGGAGCGCAAACAAACGAGAAAGCCTCAAGGCGCTACAAACAAAGGTAAAGGCGCACCGCGCAAGCCTAAAGAAGCGAATAACGCCGCTATGGGCAATGCTTTCGCTGAGGCCTTCGCCAAACTTAAGAAGTAAGCTTTTTTAAGATAGAAAACGCAGCAACCGCTGCGTTTTTTTGGCCCTCACTAACGCATCAGCAGTCGCTATGATGGTGCCGTTGCTTTTAAATAAACCATTTCAGGCAGAAATAGGAAATGTGTTTAGTATAGGGGGGACGAGTAAAGGGAAAAGTAGCGCTAAACCTGCGCCATAAAAGCCGATTGCTTGCGCTCTTGCGGCGCACTGACTTGCTGATAAAAATCGGCAATACGCAGGGCTCTTGATTCAACCTCTTGGTCACGCTCAAAACGACGAGTAGGCTCATTGGTTGCGAATGCTGGCGGTATTGGCGTTTCCTCTTCTTCAGAGGTGTTGAGCTGTTGCCCAGCCAACTCAGCCTGAGCCCGGGCCAGCTTTTGCGTTGCTTCATTCGCTATGGCTCGATCAGCACCGGAGGGCTCTGCTGGCGCCAACGCCGCTGAGCGTACCTGCTGCATCTTCTCGATGGTTGCTTGTGGGTCGCCCGGTACTTCGCCCACATCTATTTGTACTTCTCCACCCACCGCGTAATTTTTGCCATCTGGACCACGTTGATAGTCGTAGCTCGGTGAGCCGGCATATTGACCCCCTACCGATGCATGGGCTTGTTCGTGAGTTCGAACTTCACGGTCACGCTCTGCAAGCTCTTGGATTTGTTGCTGTTCCTGCTCGCGCTGCTGTTGCTGCTGCTCGCTAGATTGCTCCTCAGCCCCCTCACTGTCGCGCTCGTTAATCGTTTTCTGCTGGGCAACTGTTTCTTTTTCGCTGCTTTGCGCGTCTTTACTCTGACCGGGGTTACGTGCCTTGTCTGCGTCTGATGCAGCTTTATTATCGGTTGCGCTCTGTGCTGGCTGCTTAGGCTCGGGGATCACTTCACGCAGCTGGTTGTCACGCCTTACACTCTCGGTGTAAACGTTTGCGGTATTAAAATTAATAGTTGGCGTTGGCGTGACTATGTTCATGTCTATGCACGAATATCAATAATTGTTCCTAACACTTCATCGGCAGTACGAATTGACTCAGTGTTAGCTTTAGCATTGAACTCAGCTACTTTAAGATTCACCAGCTCCTCATCCACGCGCGGAGCCTGTGACACCGGAGCCGTTACCGCTTCATCAGCATTGGCACCTTGAAGTTGACGACCCTGCTGAGTTTGCTGTTGGTCTTGGCGCTCAATAGTAGCGCGATTAATGTTAGCGGTCGCTTGCTCAACATCTTGTTGAGCGCGATTAAAGCCTTCTACACCAGCATTAAAAATAGCTCCTACAGGCATAACTTTCCCACCTACATTACAATTACACTTATAGTTATTATTGCGCAAAAAGTAGACGAAATAAAGGTGTTTCGGCTATGTCTCGCTGGTTTTAGGTCAAAGCATTGATTTTAAAGTAGCTAAAAATTCATCTTTATGAGATATGAAAGGCGCATGAGAGGCCTTATCAAGCACGGCGATATCTAAATCGCTCCGCAACGCCTGCATTTGTGCAATAGCTTTGTAGGGAACCAAGGCATCCAAACGACCAAAAATAGCACCCACTGGTTGCTTAATATGGGCAAACTCGTGGCGTAAGTCATGGTGTTGTAAAATATCCAGGCCTTGGCGCAATGCCTCAGCCTGAGGCGGTGGTGCTTGCTTAAGTAACGCTTTTAATTGCTTGGTATCGGCACGGGCGGTATCACTACCCATTGCTTGAATAGCCAAAAAGCGTTCGATGGTTTTTGCGCTGTTGTTCAGCAGTTGCGAGCTAAAATCTTCTAGAACTTGTGCTTTTATGCCCGGCCAGTCGGCTTGTTGGGCAAAAAATGGAGTGGATGCCACCAGAATAACTTTGCTGACCTTATGTGGGTAAAAATAGGCAAGGTAAAGCGCCACCAACCCACCTAAAGACCACCCCACGATAACGCTGTTGTCCTGCAGTTGCTCTGCAAGCACCGCACTCATAGTCGGTAAATCATAAGTGTGTAACTGCTGACTCTCACCATATCCTGGCAAGTCCAACGCACGTACCTCGCCATCAAATAAAAAGTTGAGTTCTGGGCGAATAAGCTCCCATACCTTGTTATTCATTCCCCAACCGTGCAGTAACACCAATTGTTTTTGCATTTTCTAACGACCACACCCACTATTAAAACGGATTGCCTGGGCTAAGAGCCCAAGCACGCAATGTAGCAATAATAACGGGATTTAAAGGTTATGCAATGGATGCTCTATCACACCTGCGCAGTTGGCTATTTCCGCAGTACTGCAAGCTTTGTTCACAGTCTCTGCCGATGGGAGCACAGTTATGTCAACACTGTTGCGCGACATTTAGCACCTTCTCTGAGCCCGACTTATTAGTTCGTGCCGATATTCAACGACTGTTTCCATTGCGCTATGTTGATCACTTAGTGGCTTTGCAGTGGTATCGGCCACCCGTGAGTACTTGGCTAAAGCAATACAAGTACGCCCATCAGCTGCACTACCAGGTCGCCGTGTCACAGCTTTTACAGCAGCATTTATATACTCTTAGCCGTGCTGATAATTGGCAATGGCCTGATAGTATCGTGCCTATCCCTTTAGCTCATCCCCGGCTTGTTTGGCGCGGCTTCAATCAATGTGTGCTGCTTTGGCAGCAGGCGGTGCCACAAGGTTTATTTGTCGCCAATGCTCTTGCCAGACCATTGAGCACAAAGCAACAAGCTAAGCTGGGCGCGCGTTCGCGACGCAAAAACTTAGCCAACGCCTTTACCGTTAGAATGCGTGTTCAGGGTATGCACATTGCCATCGTTGATGATGTCATGACCACAGGCGCTACCGTAGACAGTGCTGCTCGTAAGTTAAAAGAGGCTGGGGCAAAAGAGGTATCGGCTTGGGTTGTGTGCCTAACCGCAAAGTAAAAAGAGCCGGCTAAAGCCGGCTCTTTGGATTATTCACCGCGAGCGTGAATATGCTCACCGAAGAATAAGGCATTACTAAAGATACGGCTAGTGCCATACCAGAAACCTCGGAAAACCGGATTGTCTGTCATCGCGACCACCGTACCTTGCCCATATGAGTGCGCAACAATGGCTCCTGCATTAGCGATTTGCGTTACGTTATTATCATGGGTAAACCCAGCTAATAATGGCTTCTCGGTGTATTTCGCTACGTTAACAAATGGAGCACTGGATTGCTCAAGCAAAAAGGTGCTGTTTTTGAATACTGGCAGCTGCTTACGAGTTAACGAGTAGCTCAGCGGGTGCGTTAAATCGACTTCCGTATTAAAAATAGCCCCGGCGATACGCTGCTTACCGGCAAGCATATCTTGGTCACCATATTTGAGACCTTCGGTTGCGAATACTGCGGCCATATCTTTACGCGATACATAACTGGCTTTTAGTATTTGTTGGTCAACCAAGAACTTAGCTCCACCTTTTTGGCCCCAGATAACACCACCGCGTTTAACCCATTTTTGTAGTGCCACTTTTTGCGCTTTACTCATTGCCGAGTAGCGGCCATTGGCGAGCACGATGTGGGTGTAATTATCTAGATTCACACCACCTAGGTTATCCAACTCAATAATGCTTGGCGTGATACCCACATGGCGATCTAAGTAATACCACAGCTCGCCCACCTCGTACTGGCTGGTTTGCTTACCGCCCACCAGCAAGACTTTTGGTAAGTGCACAGGAGCAAGCTGCCGCGAACCTAAATCAACGCCTTTACTGGTTAATCCTGAATCCAAGGCAACGATAGGTATAGCAAAGCGTTGTTGCGCCTCATTTAAAATATCTAGCCAATGTTCGTGTTGTTGTATGCCTGCTGGAATAACAATAGATCCCGCCGCAAACTGTTTTGTCGCGTTACCACTTTTTGCACTCAGTGGTGCTAAGGCAACGCGAGCGTTGACTCCCTCACGCAGCAAGTGGCTTAATAATTTAGGTGCATCATAGTCGAACCACTCAAAGGCATACGCGTAGTGTCTTGTTAGTTCTTGCGCTGATGGCTGCGCACCCTGTTGCCATGGCTGCTGTGCAAGCTCCAGCCCCCAAGTACTGCTTAATGGCGCAAATTCAAGGTTAAAGGCATGGGCAAGTGTCCAAGCAGATACGTCATAAAAGGTATTGTCGTTAAAACTTTGCTGCTCAGAGAAAATTGACTTAATCAGTCGGTATTGGCGTTGCGCCAGTGGCACAAAGTAGCTATTAGCCGCAGCAAAAGTGTGCTTATCAACAGTGGTTTGTTCTTCGAGTGCATAAGCCTTAATTTGATGCTGCGCGAGTAACTCTAAGAAATAATCTAAACGGGTAGCATCCTTAGGTGCGCTCACCACATAACCTTTCAACTTGTCTTTATCTGCGAGCTTACCTACTTGTTGGTAAAAGTCCTGCTGATAATCAAGTAGCTGCTGACGGTTTTCAAGCACCGCGTCAAAAGTAGAGAAGCTAGTGAGGAGCTGGTTTTTTATGGTGAAAGCAAAGTCCATTTGACCATTAGCAGTGTCTTGAACATGCCCTCGGCTACTCGCCTGCTCAAAGAGAATACCGATGCTGCCATTCACATCTGGGTAAGTGGAACCTTTACCAACATAAAAATCATCAAATGCTTCTTCGGTAAAATATAAGCGCTCTTCACTATCAAGGATGCGAGCATGATGTTTCGCGATAGCTTTGGTTAGATCAACATTACCATTGGGTGTTAGCGGGTTTTTCCGTGATGGTATACCTGGCTGAAAGAAATAAGTGCTGTTTGGCCCCATCTCATGAAAGTCGGTCAGCACATTGGGCTGCCACTTATGGAACTGAGCAATACGTGCCCGAGACTCAGGGTGTTGTAGTAGTAACCAGTCGCGATTTAAGTCAAACCAATAATGGTTAGTGCGACTACTCGGCCAGTTTTCATCGTGTTCGCGTGTGTGAGGGTCGGCACTGGGTGTCATGGCTCGGTTTGAGTTTGCCCAGTTTGCAAAACGTGCCAAGCCATCTGGGTTCAGCGACGGGTCCAACAGCACCACAGTGTCATTGAGTAGCTTCTCAACACGCTGATCTTGTGCTGCGGCCAAGTAATATGCCACTAATAATGCCGCATTACTGCCTGAAGATTCATTACCATGAACACTATAACCCATGTAAACCACAGCTGGGTCATCGTTCGTGCTTGGCTCACCCTCTAAGCGCGCTAAGTGTTGTGCGCGAACTTGCTCGATATCGGCTAAGCGTTGTGGTGCAGCAAACGTTAACATCAGCAATGGTCGCTGCTCATGGGTGTAACCAATAGTTTCAATATTGACACGTTCGCTGGCATCGGCCAAAGCACGCATATAGTAAACCAGTTGATCGTGGCGCACATGCCATTCACCGACTTCATACCCAAGCACCGACTGAGGTGTAGGGACATTAGGATCGAACTGAATATCATTGTTAAAGTAGTAATCGAGCGGCTTAGCACTCAGTGAAGATGCAAATAAAAGCACCACTAGAAAAAGTATTCGACGCATGGAATTTATTGCTGTTAGAGGACCATAGTCCTCACGCTACCACCCGATTAAAATTAAGCCAACTTTTTACGGTCAACACTGGCGACAACGCGATGAGCAGAGTATGATACGCAGTAACCGAGTAAAATAGTCAAGTATAGCGTTGTTACTATGATCACAATTTCAGAATCTGCTCAAAGCCACTTTGCCAAATTGCTTAGTGAGCAAGCCGAAGGCACCAACATCCGTGTATTTGTTGTCAATCCTGGCACATCACAAGCTGAGTGCGGGGTGTCTTACTGCCCTGCCGATGCCGTTGAGGAAGGTGACATTCGTCTGAACTTCAATGGCTTCGATGCTGTTGTCGACAGTGAGAGTGCACCCTTTTTGGAAGATGCCGAAATCGACTTTGTTACCGACCAAATGGGCACACAACTCACTCTCAAAGCACCTAATGCTAAAGCACGTAAGTTGTCTGACGATGCCTCATTAGAGGAGCGTGTAGAGCACATGTTGCAAACTGATGTGAACCCACAGCTTGCGAATCACGGCGGTCAAGTACAGCTAGTAGAAATTACCGCTGATGGCATTGCCATTTTACAATTCGGCGGCGGCTGTAATGGTTGTTCAATGATTGATGTGACCCTCAAAGAGGGTATCGAGAAGGAAATGGTCGCTAAATTTAGCGAAATCTCTGGCGTGCGTGATATCACCGAGCATAGCCGTGGCGAACACTCATACTACTAAGTTTAAACGCCTAGTATATAGCTTGGGCAGCGAGCCCAAGCTAAGCCTCAGGCGATTTTTTATCGGTTTAGGCTTATTTGCCATCGCCATGGGCCTCATTGCGGCAGGCTACTTTTATGTACCACTGTTACAAGTCCCTGGCCTTATTCTACTCGCCGTTGCCCTATTTTTTGCCTTTTGGGGCTACCTGGGCATTTTTGCTAATCGTTTTTCGCAGGTTATATCAGCAACTGATGTGACTTGGCCAGACGATGATAACGCAGCGCCAAAGTAATCCCGCGCAAGCCCATAAAGGCCGTCATCGCCGCCCACAGCGCGTGATTACCTAAACCTTGAGTCAGGGCAAAAACACCAAAGAAGCCCACAGCTGCTGAGAAGATCATGGTATTGCGCATATCCTTGGCCCGCATTAGCCCCACAAAAACACCATCGAATAGAAAACAGCCCATAGCGATAAGTGGCATGGCGATAAGCCAAGGTAAATAAGTAATCGCCATGGCGTTAACTGCGGGCACATCGGTCAGCAGACGAATAATTTGCGCACCACCGAGTAGGAAGATAAGTGCATATAGCAACGCAAAAACTAAGCCCCATTGCATACTGATACGCACCCACATACGCACACGTTGCTCATCTTTGGCTCCTTTAGCCTGCCCCACTTTGGCCTCCGCTGCGTAAGCAATACCATCCATAGCAAAACTGATTAGCAATAAGAAATTCATTAACACCGCGTTCGCCGCCAACACCACATCACCAAGACGCGCCCCGTAAAAAGTCATAAAGCTAAAGCACAGCTGCAGCATCAGCGAACGAAAGAAAATATCGCCATTGAGACGCAGCAAGGTGCCTAACTGCAGTAGTTTAGGGGATAAATACCAGTGCCATTGTAATTGATGGCGTTTAAATAAACGACTCACTAACCACAGTGCAAACCCGAGAGCACAGTAATCAGCCATCACGGATGCTAAGGCCGCACCTTTGACTCCCATTTCTAGGCCCAATACGAAGTAAAGATCGAGTGCTATATTGACCACATTGGTTAATAACACCAGCAGAAAAGGGCCACGACCATACTGTACACCGAGCATCCAACCCAACAACACCAAGTTACTCAGTGCTGCGGGGGCACTGTAAATACGAATATAAAAGTAATGATTGGCTTGCTCAATTGTTTGCGCCGAGGCATCGGAGAGTTGTGCCATTAACCAGGCTAAAGGATGCTGGCAAACAATAAGTAGTAGCGCCACCAGCAGCGCTAACATGATACTTTTCTGTAACGAGGCCACAAGCTGGCGCTTGTTTTGTTCGCCATAGGCCGTGGCAATAAGCCCGGTGGTACTCATGCGCAAAAAGCCCGCCAGCCAAAACAACATGGAAATAACCGTTGCACCTAGGGCTATACCTGCTAAATAATGGGCACTCCCGAGGTGACCTATGACCGCCGTATCAACCAAGCCTAGTAATGGCACGGTGATATTCGATAGAATCATAGGCCCAGCAAGCATCAATAAGCTTTTATGGTGGGTATTATGTTTAAAAAAGTGTCCCATGTAGTAATTTTCTCTTTCTTTGCACTGGCGTGCGCATCGGCTCAAGCTGCCGTTATTCTACAGTATCATCACGTAAGTAAAACCTTGCCTAAGGTCACCAGTGTTGATGCCAGTACATTTCGTGCTCATATGCAGTACCTTAAAAAAAATGATTTTGAAGTCATTGCGTTAGACACTCTGATTGAAGGACTCAAACAGGGCGAAAGCTATAATGATAAAACCGTGGCCATTACCTTTGATGATGGTTACGACAACAACATTGAGCAAGCAGCGCCTATTCTTAACGAGTTCGGCTACCCCTATACCATATTTGTTAACCCCAAACTTATTGATGAGCAGCGCAGCTATGTCATGACCTGGGAGCAGCTCAAGACACTCAGTCAGCAAGGTGCCCTTATCGCTAATCATAGCGCTCAGCATGACTATCTGCACCACCGCTTAGATGGCGAGAGTGACGCCCAATGGCAAGAGCGTATCCGCGCGGATTTACAGTATTCAGAAAAACGTATAGAGGAAGAGTTGGGTTACAGCTTAAAGTATTTAGCCTACCCTTATGGCGAATTTGACCGAGCCTTACAACAACTGGTGCAAGACATGGGTTATGTTGGCATAGGACAACATTCAGGGGCCGTAGGCCCAGACAACGACTTTACGCGTTTACCACGTTTTCCCGCATCTGGTTTTTATGCAGACTTGGATACCCTGTCTACTAAACTGGCATCCCTGCCGTTTCATATCGATACCTTAACCTATGACGATACAGTCACGACAAAACGCCAACCTGAACTGACGGTCTCTTTCAAAGAAAAAGGCTTTCATCAAAATCAATTCGCTTGCTATGTGTCTGGTCAAGGTCGGGCCGAACTCAACTGGCTCTCTGCTAAGCAGGTTAAAATCACCGCTAAACAAGAGTTGGGAGACGGGCGTGCCCGTTACAACTGCACTGCGCCTTCACAACAAGCGAGCGGGCGCTACTTTTGGTTTTCACAACCTTGGGTGATCACTTCTTCGCCTGCTCAATAAGCCATTGCGGAGATTTAGCTAAACTTAAGGTTACCTGTGCGGCCCCAAGGTCAATGGCGGCCTTGGGCATGCCCCAAACCACTGAACTTGCCTGATCCTGGGCCGCTGTTACTGCTCCTGCCTGTTTTAACTGTAACAGCCCCTTGGCACCATCAGCCCCCATGCCCGTTAGCAATAGTGCACAGGTGTGCTTAGCTAGTTGTTGCTCAACAATGGACGAAAACATCACATCCACCGCTGGACGATGACGATTAACCGGTTCGCTTGATGACAACCGACACACCAGCTTACCGCCTTTACGCTGCACCATCAGGTGCTCGCCACCTGGCGCGATATAGATATTGCCTGCCTTAATGACTTGCTCATCACTTGCCTCGTGCACCTGCATCGCACAAACATTATTCATGCGTATGGCAAAAGACTGGCTGAATACCGGTGGTATGTGTTGGGTGATAACCACCGCAGGGAAGTTTTCAGGTAGGCGCGTAATCACTTCTTTAATAGCTTCGGTACCACCGGTAGATGCACCTATGGCTACGAGGTGGTTGAGTTTAAACTGTTGGTCTTTTTGAACGGTTACCGGCGCAAGTGTTTTGCTGGAGTGACGACGAATGTTGGCCTTAGCCGCAGTGCGCACTTTTTGCTGTACTGAACCTGCATAAGCTTGCATTTGGGCGCGAACATTATTGGTGGGCTTAGCAACAAAGTCTACAGCTCCCAACTCCAACGCTTCGAGTGTAATAGGTGCGCCCTGCTGGGTCAGTGTCGAAATCATCACCACCGGCATTGGTCGCAAGCGCATGAGGTTTTTTAAAAAGCTGATGCCATCCATTTTTGGCATTTCAATATCTAGAGTGAGCACATCGGGGTTGAGCTGTTTTATCATCTCCCTTGCCTGGTAGGGATCGCTGGCACAGCCCACCACCTCCATATCATGGGCGTCAGTAATAATTTCCTTTAATAGTGACTGGATTAGCGCTGAGTCATCGATAATTAATACACGGATCATGGTCACTCCTAAAACAGCTCAATATCGGTATTGCTGTCTGTCTGCTCAAGATCGCGCAGGTATTTCAGTTCTCGTTTCTGAATAGTGTCGTTGTGCATTGTGCGCAGCTTTTTCACCTTCACTGCACCTGATTCTGGGTGAAAGAGCACTTTTCTCGGCCAAGGGCCACCTACATCATGTGCAACCAAGTTGAGCCCTTCCTCCTTTAGGTATGCATTGGCAAAACGGATATTGCCCATACCGACATCGGTCATAGAGCGAATAATCTTACCGCCACCAAATAGTTTTACTTGTAAGTTCTTGCGCAATCCACCATTTTTAACAATTTCATTAATCAAAAATTCCATTGCCCAGTTCCCATAGCGGCAGTCGGTGCTATCGGGATCTATTTGCTCCAGCTGCAAAGAGCTGGGTAACATAAAATGATTCATACCACCGATCCCCATTACCGGGTCGTAGATACACGCAGCAATACATGATCCCAGTACCGTTGACACCAACTCATCTTGCTTGGTGACATAAAACTCACCGGGCAACACCTTAGCCATCACTTTATTGCGGCCTGAGTCCCAAAACCGTTTTATTTGCTCAAACCCGCGTAAGGTTGGCTTGAATGCTGGGTTCATGAACCTACCTTAGAATACATAGTACGACCTAGGTTATTGAACTGAGTTTGCTCTTTACCCATGGTTTCGGAGTGGCCTAAAAATAAGTGTCCTCCGGGTTTGAGCCGCTGTGCAAATAAATTGTAGAGGTGCTCTTTGGTCACTTTGTCGAAGTAAATCACTACATTTCGGCAAAAAATAACGTCGAATTGGCCCTTCATAGGCCAAGGCTCGAGTAAGTTTAAGCGCTTAAAAGTAATGTACTTCTGTAGTGCCTGCTTCACTTTCATTTGTTCGCCACTGCGACTTTTTAAAAACCATGTTTTCAACAGTGGCTCCGGGATCCCTGTGACCTGTCGTTGGTTGTATACTCCTTGTTGTGCGCTGTGCAGCACATTGGAATCTAAATCGGTCGCGAGAATCTTGATATCCCAGCCAACACGCGGACAAACTTTGGCAACCGACATCGCAATGGAGTATGGTTCCTCGCCTGTGGAACACCCTGCCGACCAGATACGAATTTTATGATCGCGAGTATTTTCTTTTAACGCTCGCGGAAGCAGCTCCTTTTCTAGGTAATCGAAGTGGTGCTTCTCACGGTAAAATGAGGTTAGATTGGTGGTCAATGCGTTAATAAAGTGGCTCAGCTCCTGCTCGGGATGCTGCTCCAAAAACGCTAGGTATTGCTTGAATTTGGTAAACCCGTATTGGCGCAACCGTTTTGCCAGCCGCGAATACACCATTTCTCGTTTATGCGGTCCGAGCACGATGCCGCACGCTTGATAAACTTGCCCAGCAATACTTTTAAAGTCTTTATCTGTAAAAATAAACTCCGACATTGCTGGGCCTCCTCGCCAATACGCACTTTAGTTGGGCACATCATGTAGCCACTACGCTATTAAAATTCTTCCCACTCGTCTCCATCATCAACAAAGTTATTCCCTGAGGGGGCAGGTGATTTATTTGCTTGCGTTTTAGCTCCGTTCAACCGTTTCACAGCATTACTCGGGCTGGTACTCATATCCGGAAGAGCTGCTTGCATATTGATGGAGAAAAAACTCAGTAGCTGGCGCATACTATTGGCCTGCTCCGCCATCGATTCGCTAGCAGCAGAGGCTTGTTCAACCAAGGCTGCATTTTGTTGAGTCATCTCATCCATTTGCGCCACGGCTTTATTTACTTGTTCAATACCTGAACTTTGCTCAATTGAGGCTTCTGAAATATCAGAGATCATTTGCGTTACTTTTTGCACCGACTCAACAATGTCCTGCAACGTTGCACCTGATTCATTCACTAATACGGTGCCATCCTCAACCTTGCCGACACTGTCACGGATAAGCTCCTTAATTTCTTTGGCCGCACCCGCTGAGCGTTGTGCTAAGTTACGCACTTCACCGGCAACCACCGCAAAGCCGCGACCTTGCTCACCAGCTCGCGCCGCTTCCACGGCGGCATTAAGTGCAAGCAGGTTGGTTTGAAAAGCAATCTCATCAATAACACCAATAATGTCGGCAATTTTCTTACTCGCTTCGTTAATCTCTGCCATGCCTGAGACAGCACGATTAACCACGTCGCCACCTTGCTTGGCCTTGTCGCATGTTTTCTCTGCAAGCTCACTGGCAACCTTGGCATTATCGGCATTTTGCTTCACCGTGCTGGTCATCTCTTCCATACTCGACGCGGTTTCTTCCAACGATGAAGCTTGTTCCTCGGTACGCTGGCTTAAGTCGGTATTACCTTGTGAGATCTCCTCTGCTCCAGTGGCCACCAAGTTGGCTGAGCTGGTGATCTTCTCAATCATCTCGGTGAGCTTATCAGCGGTACTGTTGGCATCACGCTTGAGCTTTTCGAAGGCTCCCTGGAAGTCACTATCAATACGCTTAGTTAAATCACCATGAGCTAATGAATCCAGCATAGTGGCCGTTTCATCCACTGCTTCATCCACCACCTCTACCAGTTGGTTAAGGCCTTTAGATAAACGCAGGAAGAAGTCATCTTTGCCATCTAAACTCACGCGAGCATTCAGCTCCCCTCTGCGAGCAGCGCCTACTAAGTCATTGATTTCTTTCTCAATAGAGACCTCTGCGGTGCGATCGTCCCACTCGACTACGGTCCCCGCACGCTCACCTTCCTCGGTTAATATTGGATTGGCAACTAATCCGAAGGTCCGCCCACCGACGACAATCTCTGTACTGTAGGTGGTAGAGAGTTTCTCTAACATTGAGCGTTGATGCGCTGGGTTTTTATGAAATACATCAATGTTTTGACCAACCAAGTTGTTACTGTCGAAGTTGGGTAAGTCTTTGCGTAAGTCTCGCTCAGCATTGCGCATCATGTTGACCACCGCCTCGTTCAAATACACGATATTATGGTCATTGTCGGCAATCATGGTATTGGTCGAGACATTATCTAAGGCACGGCGTACACGTAGGTTCTCTCGTGCTGCCTGTTTTTGTTTCTCCTCTCGAGCAAGCTCTTCGGTCATATCCTGCCATTCAACAATGGTCCCTAGACGCTTGCCATCTTCGTCAACCCAAGGCGTTGCTATTAGGTTGAAAGTCAGCCCGGCAAGTTTAAGGTTAGTGTTGTAGGGTTCATCAAGTTTTGCCAGCATTGCCCGCTGGTGCGACGGTTTAGCATGGAAGTCATCCACGCACGTTCCTATCAAGTCATCCACTTTAAAGTTAGGCAATGCTGATTGAATTTGTTTTTCGCGATTGCGCAGCATGGCTTTGACTTGTTCGTTAACAAACACAATATTAAGGTCGTTGTCAGCCATCATGACATTGGCTTGGCAAACCTTTAATGCACTTGCTAGGCGCGCTGACTCCCGTGCTTGTCGCTCTTGCTGGCGCTGCTCGGTGATATCAGTGGCATATTTCACGACTTTTACAGGGTCGCCGTTCATATCAAAAATAGGGTTATAAGATGCTTGGATCCATATTTCTGCGCCATTCTTACCGATACGTTTGTATTGCCCCGAGTGATATTCTCCTTGGCTTAAGCGCTGCCAAAACACGGTATACTCAGGGCTTGCCGCCTCCGCAGGGGTGACAAACATGCGGTGATGCTGACCTTTAATCTCTTCCATGCGATAGCCCAAGGTTGATAAGAAGTTATCATTGGCAGTGATAATGGTGCCATCTAACTCAAACTCTATCACCGCCTGCGCCCGTGATATCGCTTTTGCCCGTCCTTCTAACTCAGCGCGCTTGAGCTTAGATTCGGTAATATCAGTGGCAAACTTGACCACCTTAACGACCTCACCCTGCTGATTCATGACGGGGTTATACGATGCTTGGATCCAGACATCTTCTCCAGATTTATCTACACGCCGAAACTCATCACTAATATATTCGCCGGCGCTTAAACGCTGCCAAAAACGTTTATATTCGGGGCTTGAAGCCTCCTTGGCGTCGACAAATAATCGGTGATGTTGGCCTTGGATTTCTTCAAGGTTATAACCCATCACGCGCAGGAAGTTATCATTAGCGGTTAAGATATTCCCCGATGGGGTGAATTCGATCACTGCTTGAGACCTGTTTAATGCCTTTAATAGCATTGTGTCTTCATTTGAAGTGTTTGATTCCTTAGTAAACCAGCCCATGCTTTCCACCCTGTTAGTACTTGTTCGCCATTAACAATCGAGTATTTTTGGCAAATCCAGAAGAATGACCATGGTTTCCCCTACATTAACGAGTCGCTCCACCAATTCGTTGTCGCTTGAATCGTTAAATTCCGGGATCCCTTTCGCATCCTGTTGATTAATTGCGTAAACATCGGACACAGCGTCAACCACCAAGCCCATTACCTTAGTTTTCTCTCTTACTTGCTCTTTAACCACGATGACGACCGTCAGAGGCCCGTAAGGCTGTGGCTCAATCCCAAAGCGCAAACGCAAGTCAATGATCGGTACGATAGTTCCTCTGAGGTTAATGACCCCTTTGATATAATCTGGGGCATTAGGAATCGCGGTTATTTCCTCCCAACCACGTATTTCTTGTACACTCAGGATATCCATGCCGTACTCTTCGTCAGCCATCATGAATGTCAGGTATTGCTGAATGTGACCCTGATTATTCTGCAAGATAATATGTTCGTTAATGCCTTCTACTTTCATACCTGCTCCTCATGCAGGGCTGCAGCATCAATGAGTGCCTCTTGTGCACCTGGCTTTTTCAAACCGGCCATTTTGGTTAACCCGGCAATATCAACGATCAGTGATACCCGCCCATCACCGAGAATAGTCGCACCGGAAACACCATCAACCTTCTGATAGTTCGCCTCTAAACTTTTTATTACCACTTGCTGTTGCGCCAGTAAGTCGTCCACCAGCAGGCCCACTTTTTGGTTATCACACTCGACCACGACCAGAAGAGCTTTATCAAGTTCGGTAATGGCATCATGATGATTGAACAGTTGGTATAACCGTAAAATGGGAATGTATTCATCACGCAGCCGCAGTACCTCCAAGCTTTTGCCGACCCGGCTGACCTTATTGGTATCAATTTGTAATGACTCAACGATGGTAATGAGCGGCACGATATAAGTATGTTCGGCAATGCGGACCAGTTGGCCATCTAAAATAGCGAGCGTTAGTGGCAAACGGATGGTAAAAGTGGACCCCGTACCTGGTGTCGACACCACTTCGATAGAGCCGCTTAAGGAACTAATGTTCTGGCGCACCACGTCCATGCCGACACCGCGCCCGGAGATGCCACTCACTTCATCGGCTGTGGAGAACCCAGGTTCGAAAATGAGCTCGTTAATGTCGTCGTCACTAAGCTCTTCATTGCCATCGATTAGGCCATTAGCGATGGCTTTTTCTCTGATTTTTTCGGTATTTAGGCCTCGGCCATCGTCCATTATTTCAATCACAATATTGCCGCCTTGGTGAAAGGCGTTGAGTGTCACCGTGCCAATTTCAGGTTTACCACTTTGTTTACGCTGTTCTGGTGTCTCCAGGCCGTGATCTAACGAGTTGCGTACTAAATGCACCATGGGATCAGAGATCTTCTCCATCACTGTTTTATCAAGCTCGGTACCCTCGCCAAGAATTTTTAACTCCACCTGCTTACCGAGTTTTTGCGATATATCTCGCACTAAACGTGGGAATCGACTGAATACAAAGCTAATTGGCAGCATGCGAATACGCATGACATTTTCTTGTAAATCGCGGGTATTATGCGCTAACTGTGCAAGCCCTTCCTGCAGCGCAGCCAGAGTATTTTCGGTCACTTCCTGCTCGCCCAGTTGGCTGAGCATAGATTGCGTAATAACCAGCTCACCCACCATATTGATTAACGAGTCAATTTTATCTATGCCAACACGAATGGAAGTCGACTCATTAGATTTAGCTTTATTTGCTTTGCCTTTACTTGCCGGTGCTTGAGTCGCTTGGGCCACCGGTTCGTTTTCACTTGATCGCTGTGCAGCATCATCGTGCTCCATTGGCTCAGTGGGTGCGGATGGCTCTTGCTCTGAGAACAAGCCTCCGCACAGACTAATATCGATATCAGCATCATCTTCTACCCACTCAAACACTTCCTTAATTTGCGCTTGTGTTGCTTCAGTTTGCAAAAATACTTTCCAAGACATGAAGCATTCATCACCCTGTAGATTCTGAATTTCAGGGATGGCGGATAAATCAGCTTCAACGTCAATGACTCCGAGATCGCCCAAGTCACTGAGCATAAACAGGGGTTCATTGCCTGTTTTGAATAAATGATGGTGCGGTTTAAATAAAATTTGATAGGTGTTAGTTTCTGCTTGCTGCGACGGTGAAGCGCTCGCTTCATTTTCGTTGGCAGCCACTTCCCCTTCACTTAGACCAAGAATTTCCTCAAATTGTTGCTGTAGCTCCTTGGCAGTGTGTAATTCTGGCTCTTGTTCGCTTTGCAGTGCCTGCAACATCTCTCGCAAGCAGTCGACCGAACGCAATAGCAGGTTTACGTGCTGTGCTTCAAGTTGACGCTGACCTTGGCGTATTTGGTCCAGCAAGGTTTCTAAAACGTGGGTAAAATCGGACACTGAAGTGAACCCAAAAGTACCACTGCCGCCTTTGATTGAGTGGGCTGCGCGGAAGATGGTATTGAGCGTTTCGCTATCGGCTTCACCTGGAGTAAGATTTAACAGCTCACTCTCCATGGCATCAAGGCCCTCGAAACTCTCCTCAAAGAAGACTTCGAAAAATTGGCTGAGATCGATACTCATAGCCGCGCAGCCTTAGCGAATTACTTTTTTCATTACTGCAAGTAGTTGGTCTGGATTAAAGGGTTTAACTATCCAGCCGGTGGCCCCCGCAGCCTTGCCCTCAGACTTTTTATCTAGCCCGGATTCGGTCGTAAGCATAAGCAAAGGAGTAAATTTGTAATCACCCAAGGTTCTTAGCTCTCGAATCAAGGTGATGCCATCCATAACCGGCATATTGACGTCTGAAATTACGGCATCGAACTTATCCTTTTTGGCGATCGCTAACGCTTCGCTGCCATCTTTCGCTTCAGTGACTTCATAACCTGCCTTTTTCAAGGTAAAGCTCACCATTTGACGCATTGAAGCTGAGTCATCCACGGCTAGAATCTTCGTCATACCCACCCCTAATTTAGTTTCCATTTAGCGCTAAATAATTGGCTACACCCAAGCTTTGACAAGCGTTTACGAGCGCTTCACTCGAGCCTTCCCATGTAATGCTGTGATCGCCAAGTTGTAATGCCTTTTGTAACGCACACAAAAGCTGAATACAGGCAGTATCGGCGCGAGTTACATCGCCCATATCCAAACATAGATCACTGCCCTGCTGGAGCTGCTTCAGTAGCTCTGCCTGTAAATTCTCAACTTGTGAAATGGTTAATTCGTTAGGCAATCTAAACATAAATTATGCTTGAGCATTTAACATTTCTCATATCAAAAGCTTAGACCTAGTTAGTTAGATTGCCAGCGAATTTTGTAAAAAAATCTTTAAATAAATAGAGAGTTAGGTGAATTGGCTGCCTATGTATAGACAACCGAAGGGAGACACGCTGATCCTGGCTCAGCCACCGTAGTAGCTGAGTATAGATTTAAGGTCCTTGATCATAGTGTCTGTATTAATCGTTGGTACACTGCCAGCTTTAAATTCAGGTTTGAAGATAGCCCGTATTTTCCCATGCGGATCGACCAGTGCCACTGAGGCACTGTGGTCCACTAAATAGTCTCCTGTTTGCTCTTCAGTCACTGCATAAATTAGCCCTAAATTCTGGACAAAGGGGTAAAGCGCCTTGTGCGGTCCCGACACGGCCTGATAATTAGGATTAAAGTAATTAATATACTGTAGACGCTTTTGTGCAGTATCGCGATTAGGGTCTACTGATATAAACCAAACGTTTACATCTTCAATGGCAAGCTTTTTTTCTACCTGCCGGAGCTTTGCCAAGGTCATGGGGCACACATCAGGGCAACTGGTGTAACCTAAAAACAGCAAATCCCACTGCGATTTTAAGTCATCAACGCCGACATCGTTGCCGTGTTGATTCTGTAGCTTAAATGGCTTCACGACTTTGGCTGGCTCATACACCAGCGCATCAACCTCTAATGCCGGCTTTGAACACCCTTGTAGCAGAACAGAAAATAGTGCGACCGCGCCTAATTTACGCCACATAAAACATCCACTTATCTATAAATAATGCGACAAAGAGTACCATTAAATGCACAATTGAAAACTTAAAAACGGCCATTGCACTGCGATGATCCTGTTCGCGCTTTAAACGCCAGGCGTAGGCGATAAATACACCATTAAGAATAACTGCTGATAACAAGTAAAATAGCCCTGACATACCAATTAAATAGGGCAAGATGCATACTAAGGCGAGAATCACGGTATACGCTAATACACATGTTTTACAAAAATCGATACCGTGCGTCACAGGTAGCATAGGCACATTCGCTCGGCGATAATCTGCCTCTCTAGCAATAGCTAAAGCCCAAAAATGCGGGGGGGTCCAAGTAAAAATGATCATCACCAAGAGCCATGGTGCAGCAGCAAGTTGTCCCGTTTCACTAACCCAACCAAGCAAAGGAGGCATCGCCCCTGCAAGCCCACCAATAACAATATTTTGAGGCGTTGCCCGCTTTAGAAATAATGTATATACAACTGCGTAACCCACCAGTGCCATCAGCGTTAAAATGGCACACAACCAGTTAGCAGCGCTAACCAAAGCAGCAAACCCAAGCCCACCAATCAGTGCTGCAAACATAAAGCCATTGCGCTCACTCACTCTGCCACGGGCCACAGGGCGATGGCGGGTGCGAGCCATTTTCATATCAATTTCTCTATCCACAATATGGTTAATCACCGCTGCGGCTGCTGATAATAAGCCGATACCCAGTAAGCTCACTGCTTGCAATAACCAACTACGCCCCATGTCGGGAGCTAAAGCTACGCCAACCCAAGCGGTTAATACCAACATCAGCACAACCTTCGCTTTGCACATGGCTAAATAATCGCGCCATGTGGTGTCTTTACTATCTCCGTACTGCCAATAAATCGCTTTGCTCATAGCCTGCTCCCTTATTAACTTTTTGATTTTTGTAGATAACACAACCGCACTAAGGTCAGTAATAGCAATAGCGCCATCAAGTTATGGGCAAGTGCCACATTTAACGGAATACTCATCTGCACTAACGCGATACCTAAACTTATTTGCGCCACTAAGGCCGCCACAACCCAGCCACACGCCTGTTTAATCATCTGTGATTGCGCACTGCGAAAGACCTGCCACATGGCACTGAGCAACACCACGGCGGTAATGAGTGCGCCAAAGCGATGCAATAGATGAATAGACATACGCGATTCGAACGACAACACCCCAAATTCATAATTACTGTGCTCGGTAGGTAGCTGGAAAACACTACTGAGTGAAAACGCCTCACTGCCCGCACACATCGGGAAACCAATACAATGTGTGGCTGCATAATTTGCCGCGAGCCATCCCCCTAAGGCAATCTGTATCACCACCACAACTAACGCGGACAGGCTCCAACCTAGACTTGCTCGCGCTCCGGGGTCGCCACCAAATACGGGCTGAGAATGGGTTCGTAGGTAAAGTAACCACAATAAGCTAGCAATGGAAAAGCCACCAAGGAGATGCCCCATCACCACTAAAGGTTGTAAATTCATGGTCACCGTCCACATGCCCAGTAAGGCTTGGAAAATAACCAGTAACAACAACACCATTGGTAAACGCAACGGGACATGAGGTAACTTTGCATGGCGTAATGCATACACCGCTAAAGCTAGGATCAATAAGCCTAGGCCGCCGGCAAAATAGCGATGCACCATCTCTTTGAGGGCTTTACCTTGATCTACCTGCGCACCAGGAAAGTGCTGCTGCACTTTTTGTATTTCATGGGCTTGATCGGGTACGGTGAGAAAGCCATAACAACCGGGCCAGTCCGGGCACCCAAGCCCTGCGTCACTTAAACGTGTATAAGCGCCCAACCCCACCACCAACACTGCGAGAATGGCAGTGCATAACACCAGAGTTTTATAATTTTTTGTCATACTGGCCTCATTAGCTGCTGCGAGAATAGTTAAGTAGTTTTTTAATGTCTTTTAGTAACCCTTTGTGGATAAGCCGGTTTTGCTGCTCCTGCTCAGCATAGTCATATTCCAATACCACCAAACCATGGCGATCTATCAAGTACAGATGACCTGCTTTTAATGCACTGGGCACTGAATCCACATGCAACACCTCGGGCACCTCACCGCTGCGTGGTCTCTCCCCTAATACTGCCATGCGCACCTTACTTTGGTTTTTCCCAAGCGCCACATAGAGCGACTGCATGTCTTGCCACTGAGCTTGGCAAGGGTCACAATCAGCTTGATTTACTAGCGCGATAGTCCAAGGCGACACGGGGTACTGGCCCCACTGTTCAAGTTCCACCTGCTCACTCATTAAGGTGCCGTTATTACTGGTACTTGCTGGTAGCCAGCCACTTTTAAGAACGGCAATAGCCGCAACAACGGGAATAATGAAACAAGCAATAAAAATCACTAATGGTTTACGATTTGTCATACCCTCTCCTTGCACGCCAAAAGGCGGTAAGCGCAATCAATAACGCCGCTAAGGCGATGAGAAACCACTGCCATGCATAGGCTATATGCTTTTCTGCAGGCATGGTCACAGGCTGGTAATGTGGCTCGGTAGCAACTAACTTCGAAGGCGTTTGCGCATACGCCATAAAATTATAAACGGGGACTCTCGCTTGATTCGCGATTTGTGTTATATCGATTTGCTGTACACGCTTGGGCCAACCCATTGATGGTGAGCTTTGCGCCAAGGTAATTGACCCTAACGGGCCTTCTTTAATGAGCACATCATCAAGCGTTATCTGTGTCGGTAGCTGCAACTGAGGCAGTTGCTCACGTGTTGTTGGCGCAACAATGAAACCAAGGTTGACCAGTAGCCACCGACTAGCTCCTTGAGGCATAACCAGCACCAATACGTCGTAGCCAACACGGCCTTGATAAACCTGGTTATCAAGCAACCAGTAGTGCTGTAGCACACGACCAGACACTGCCGTTTGCATACCTGTGGCATCAACATCTGAATTGATCAGGCGCTGAGCTTGGGTAAAAGGAATGCGCCCTTTACTGGCCCATTGCTGCAATAGCTGCTCACGCTCTTGCTTTTGCTCAGCACGATCCAACTGCCAGAAACCCAAGCCTACACAAGTACTTACTACTAACACGACAATGCTACTCCACAAAAATGCGCTAAGCTTATGAGTATTCACTCGCACACCAATTAGAGGAAAACTGCACTGTGCTTATAAAAATTATTATTGTTGCGCTGCTACTTTTTGTCATATACACCTTATTCCGTGCCATGTTGGCTATGCTGAAGTCTGACTCCAAGGTGCCGATGTCGCACTACTTAGGCAAACGTGTTGCCTTGTGCGCCATCGTCCTGATTATTATTTTGCTCGCACAGCAAGCTGGCTTGCTGCGCTTTAACCCTTCTCCGATCACAACACATACACAAATACGAATAGACACAACCACACCACATCAACAAAGTGCCAATACCAAGCCGCAGCCTGAAATGCGAAGTGCTTTTCACTGCTAAAGTGGCCTTTGATTACGCGAATGAGTACCACGGTCAGCATGATCGCCCCTAAGGTGACATGCATACCATGGAAGCCTGTGAGCAAGAAGAAGGTATTGCCATAAATACCCGAGTCTAACTTAAGGCCTAGATCCTGATATGCGTGAATGTATTCTTCACCTTGAAGAAACAGAAATACCGCGCCGAGTATCACCGTCAGGGCAAGAAATACCGTAAGCTGTTTACGGTTGTCTTTCTCAATTGCAGTATGCGCAAACTGTAAAGTCACCGAAGAAACTAGCAAAATAATGGTATTAATTAGCGGCAAACCTTGCCATCCCATAGCCTGAGTTGTATCACCGCCTGGTGTTAACTCTAGCGGCCACGAGGCGCTAAATTCAGGCCATAACACTTCGTTGGTCATCAAGTTATTACCCTCACCACCAAGCCAAGGTACAGCCAACATACGGGCATAAAATAGCGCCCCAAAAAAAGCGCCAAAGAACATGACTTCTGAGAAAATGAACCAGCTCATTCCTTGTTTAAAAGAACGATCCATTTGCGCCGAATACAAACCACTTTGTGACTCATTAATCACATTGCGAAACCATCCCACCAGCATGTACACCAGCACCGCAATACCAGCAATAAGCCAATAGGTACCAGAGCCACCGCCTTGCTCTAACTGCATAACGCTAAGACCCGCGCCCACAGCGATAAAAAACAACGCAACAGCCCCCACTATCGGCCAGGGGCTTTGCTCCGGAACATAATATTTTTCGTATTGATTACTCATTTCGTTAACCTCGCTCGGTTTATCGCGCTTGCGCTGCGAGTAAGTCTTGTCGCTTAGCGCTGATATCAAAGAGGGTGTAAGACAGCGTTAATTCCTCATACTCCTGCGGCAACGCAGGGTCGACATAAAAGCGCAATTGGTATTCAAGCCGTTCATTGGCTTGTAGCGGCTGCTGATCAAAGCAAAAACACGCCAATTTATGTAAATACTTGGCTGCGAGCCCTGGAGAAACAGATGGAATAGCCTGCATGACTCGCGGCTCGCCACTGGTATTCGCTGCGGCAAATGTCACCACTGTCATTGCCCCGGGTTTCACCACCACTTCTTGCTTTTGTGCTAACACTTCAAAGGGGGCACCACTTTGCGCATGGGTTGTAAAGCTCACCGTCACTTCGCGAGAGTCATCCACATGCTCACTTTGCTGCGCCTGTTCGAGTGAGGGCTTACCATTAAGCCCTGTTACTTCGCAGAACACGTCGTAAAGCGGCACCAAAGCAAAGGCGAACGCAAACATGCCAATGACACTGATGACTAGTTTCTTTAATAACGGTGCGTGGTTCATTACTGCACCTTAGGTGGCGTTTCAAAGGTGTGGTAGGGTGCCGGAGATGCCACCTCCCACTCCAAGCCTTCTGCGCCATCCCACACTTTTGCTGGTGCTTGCTCTCCAGCCTTGATGCACTTGAACACCACGGCAACGAACAACAGTTGAGAGAGTCCAAAGGCGAAACCACCAATACTGATAATGGCGTTAAAATCAGCAAACTGCAGCGCATAGTCTGGAATACGTCGTGGCATACCCGCCAAACCGACAAAATGCATAGGGAAAAACAGCACATTAACGCTGACTAACGACAGCCAGAAATGCCATTTCGCTAACGTGGTGCTATACATGTGCCCAGTCCATTTTGGTAGCCAGTAATAAGCAGCGGCCATAATCGAGAACACCGCCCCTGTCACTAAAACATAGTGGAAGTGCGCCACCACGAAGTAGGTGTCATGGTATTGGAAATCCACTGGGGTAATTGCCAACATCAAGCCCGAGAAGCCCCCGAGGGTAAACAACACAATAAAGGCGATAGCAAACATCATTGGTATTTCAAAACTGATGGCACCGCGCCACATGGTGGCTACCCAGTTAAATACTTTTACTCCCGTTGGCACCGATATCAACATGGTCGAGTACATAAAGAACAATTCCCCGGCCAGTGGCATACCGGTGGTAAACATATGGTGGGCCCACACCACAAAAGACAGCAAGGCGATGGAGGCCGTGGCGTATACCATAGACGAATAGCCAAACAGTTTTTTGCGTGAAAAGGTAGGAACTATGGTGGAGATAATGCCAAACGCTGGCAAAATCATAATGTACACTTCCGGGTGACCAAAGAACCAAAAGATATGCTGGAACATCACAGGGTCGCCACCACCGGCGGCATTGAAGAAGTCAGTGCCAAAATACTTATCAGTGAGCACCATGGTCACCGCCCCCGCCAACACCGGCATCACTGCAATTAATAAAAAGGCAGTGATCAACCAGGTCCACACGAACAGCGGTAATTTCATCCACTTCATCCCTGGAGCACGCATATTAACGATGGTCACAATGACATTAATGGCCCCCATGATGGAGCTAATCCCCATAATGTGAATGGCAAATACAAACAGGGCAGTATTGTCGTTGCTGTAGGTGGTCGATAAGGGCGCATAAAAGGTCCACCCAAAGGCCGGACCGCCGCCTTCCATAAACAGCGACAGCAATAAGATGGCAAAAGCGAATGGCAGAATCCAAAAACTCCAGTTGTTCATTCGCGGCAAAGCCATATCTGGCGCGCCAATCATCATGGGAATCATCCAGTTAGCTAAGCCCGTAAAGGCAGGCATCACGGCGCCGAATACCATAATCAAACCATGTACTGTGGTCATTTGGTTGAAAAAATGAGGGTCAACCAGCTGAAGTCCAGGTTGGAATAGCTCGGCTCGGATCACCATTGCCATGGCGCCACCGGTTAAAAACATCAACAACGAAAATAATAAGTACAAGGTGCCGATGTCTTTGTGGTTAGTAGTAAAAAGCCAGCGTTTTATTCCGGTTGCAGGCCCGTGATGTTCATGTGTTGCAGCTGCTGTACTCATTGTTCCTCCCCATCAATATAGGCCTGAATCACGCTTGGTTGAACGATGTCACCGGTTTCATTACCAAAGGCATTGCGTTGGTAAGTAACCACCGCAGCCAACTCTTTAAGCGTAAGTTGACCGACAAATGCCTGCATCGCAGTCCCTGGCTTACCGTGTACCACAATATCGATATGGTCGTTAATATCGCCGGTGGCTATTGGACTGCCTTTAATGGCGGGGAAGACTCCAGGTAAACCAAGCCCCGTAGGCTGGTGACAGGCTGCACAGCGAGTGATATACACTTGCTCGCCCGATGCCATAAGCTCATCTTCTGAGAGGATTTGTTCTAGCAGCTCAGCATCAGCCTGCGCCTGAGCTTGCTTCGCTTGTTTCTGCTCTGCCAGCCAAGCGTCAAACTCTTCAGGGGGTTTTGCTTCTACGACCACCGGCATAAAGCCGTGGTCTTTGCCGCATAACTCGGCGCACTGGCCGCGATACGTACCCGGTTCGTTTACGCGCGTCCAAGCTTCGTTGATAAACCCAGGGTTAGCGTCTTTCTTTACTGCAAAATCGGGCACCCACCAAGAGTGAATGACGTCATCCGAGGTCATTAAAAAACGTACTTTTTGATTAGTGGGAATGACCAAGGGTTTATCTACTTCGAGGAGGTAATTGTCGCCCTTATTTTGCGCATTTTTGATTTGCTCTTGAGGCGTTGACAGCAGTGAGTAAAAGCCCACATCGTGGCCCATATACTCGTAGTGCCATTTCCATTGTGAACCAGTCACCTTAATGGTGATATCGGCCTTTGATGTATCCTCCATAGCAATCAGGGTTTTGGTGGCCGGAACAGCCATGGCTATGAGAATAACAAATGGAATCGCTGTCCAAAGTATTTCTACTTTGGTGCTTTCATGAAAGGTAGCGGGGGTGACCCCTTTTGACTTGCGGTGTTTGAGCAGCGCCCAAAACATCACCGCGAAAACAACTACACCAATCACACAGCATATAATAAATATGGTCATGTGTAGTTGGTAAACATTTTCGCTAATGTCAGTTACCCCTTGGCGCAAGTTGTACTTGCTATTCGCGGACACCAATTGAGGGAATAACAGACATAGCAACATGAGGGAGCTCAGCTTCTTCATGTGTACCATCTCCTTATTGTTGCGCAATGCAAGGAAGAGGCGGTTACAGCTTAATACCCAATCTTCGTTATTATTATGCTTTTACCAGTCGACAACTTTGACCCTAAATAAACTGTTGAAAAACCGACCAGCAAAGCCTGTAATATAACCAATTAGTCAAAGATTGAGCTAATAGCAAGTTAATACACTATTTTTGTTTACGTTTTATTAATAAATTAACAGGGAGATTCAAACTGTTAGAAAGCGCTGTGGCTAAGGAGGGAACGTGGGGAAAGCCCCTAATAACCGACCTATTAGAGGCAAAATAAGTAAATTTAATTACATCCAGTCGGCGTTTCGGATCACACCTACAGCTAAGCCTTCAATATTAAAGGATTCGTTTTCTAAATCGACTTCAATGGGTGTGAATTCTTCATTCTCTGCATGCAGCAGAACCTTACGCCCAGCTTTTTCTAAGCGCTTCACGGTGACATCTTCATCAACCCGCGCGACCACCACTTGGCCGTTTTCAGCCACCTGAGTGCGATGTACCGCTAATAAGTCGCCATCCATGATGCCGATGTCTTTCATACTCATGCCATTTACGCGCAGCAAGTAATCTGCAGCAGGCTTGAACAGCAGTGGGTCTATCTGGCAGTGACTCTCTATATGCTGTTGGGCAAGAATAGGCTCGCCCGCAGCAACGCGGCCAATTAAAGGCAGGCCCAATTGTTCGGGTTCTTCTTCCTCGACCAATTGAATACCTCGACTCGCGCCAGGCTTCATTTTAATTACGCCTTTCTTAGCTAACGCCTTAAGATGTTCTTCTGCGGCGTTAGCACTGCGAAACCCTAGTGTTTGTGCAATTTCTGCACGCGTCGGCGGCATGCCGGTATCTTTAATAAAGACTTTAATCAGCTCAAGAATTTGCGATTGGCGTTTAGTTAATGGGCGCATACAACTGGGTTTCCATACAGTACATTTAACTGTGAGTATATACAGTTAAATGAAAATCGCAAATAAAATCAGGGAATTTGCTGTCCGTTGCAACCTTAATTAATACAACTTCGCTTTTGTTCACATGCAACCTCACCTCACACTCATAAAGTGATAAGTGACGAATGCGCGACAATGCTTTAAAGTAGCGCTGTTTTAGTCATATTATTAAGCAGTTAGATGACTCGCCAAGGTGTATTTTCAGCGTTCCTTTTATTTATTTCGGCACTGACGATAGGTGCGTGCAAAGCCGATATGGTCAAGATGTCGCGCAGCGGCCTTTGTCACCCTGAAGACTCTGCTCATTATCAACGCACTCAATCTTTCACTCCCTATGCGAACTTAGAAAGCTGTTTAGCTGACGGTGGACGTTTACCAAAGAACTACACTAAACAAACATCAGAAAATAGTTATCATCGGGATAACTGGCCACATTGGTTAGACATCGATCACGACTGCCAAGACGCCCGTGCTGAAGTGCTGATTGCCCAATCACACACTAATGTAAGCTACACCACCCAGGCGCGCTGCACCGTCACCAGCGGTCAGTGGCATGACCCTTATTCGGGGCAGATACTACGCAATGACGATGACTTAGATATAGACCATATTGTGCCGCTTAAATTTGCCTATGAACACGGTGCTGCCACTTGGAGTCGTTCGCAAAAGGCACAATTTGCCAACGATATGGAGAATTTGCTTGCTGTTGATGATGGCCTAAATCGTAGCAAAGGCGCAAAAGGTCCTTGGCAATGGTTGCCGCCGCATCAAGATTATCGTTGTCAGTACATTCAGCGCTTTAATTACATTATGAGCAAGTATGACCTTCGCTACTCGCAAAACGAAAAAGACCAAGTTCAGAGTTTGCTGCAAAACTGCGTGGGTGAAACTTTAAACCTCAGCGCACTGCCCTCAACCGTGCACCAATAACCAACCGTTTGAAAGTAAATATTCTATATTGATAGAGCATCCAATGAACTCGTTGGCGAGGATATATGCTCAATATCACTATAAACGAAACACACAATACTGCCCTACTCGAACCACAAGGCCAGCTGACAGCAGAAGACTTTGCAGCAGCAGTGCGTATTATCGACCCTTACATTGAACAGCATGCAAAGCTACATGCCCTCATTATTGCTACTGAACACTTTCCGGGGTGGGACTCATTTGCCGCGTTACTCTCTCATCTGCAATTTGTGCGTGACCATCATCAAAAGGTGAACAAAGTAGCCATTGCCACCAATTCGTTGCTTGGTGACTTTGCCCAGCACCTAGGCGCACACTTTATTCATGCAGAGGTTAAATCCTTTCGTTATGAACAACGTGAGCAAGCGAAGCACTGGGCACAAAGCCCTTAACTAAAAGCGGCTACCGGGCTGATTTAAAAACGCCTGCTCAGCGTCGCTCGATTGCCGACCGAGAATATCATTACGATGTGGATAACGCCCAAAACGGTCAATGATTTCTTTGTGAGCCAGTTCATATTTATAATTACTCAAGGGCCGAAAAAGCTGCTCGGCCACCACATGAATCGCCTGGCTCTCACTGTGCATATAGGGCATGTATAAGAAACTACGCTCGGTATCATCAAGCTCTAAAGCAAACTTTTTCTCCACCGCATTCTGCGCCAAACATAAAGCCAGTGCATCGGTTGCAAACGCTTGGGCCGTATCGCGGAACATATTACGAGGAAACTGATCCAGCACTATAATTTCACATAACGCGCCTCGAGCAGATTTTCGCCAAGAATAAAGCTCGCCTTGGCGCGCTGCCTCGTAAGTAGGTAAAAATTGCTTTTTTACTGTGGCGTCAAAGTCGGCGCTTTTTTTAAACCAATCCTGTGGACTGCTGTGAGTAAACCAAAATTCGTAAACGGATTCATATTGCATGATGATCTAATGGCGAAAGTTTGCTTTCGTCCGGCAACTATTGTTTAGTTACAGCTAAGGCCAAAAGGTAGTAATTCGCAAGCTCTGAGGTATTTTTTATGAAGCTGTTTATATTTGAACATTGCCCCTATTGTATAAAGTCATTACTGGTTGCACGCGCCTTGGGGCTAGAGGTGGACGTGCGCTTCCTACTCAACGATGACGAGGCCACGCCCAACCAGTTAGTGGGTAAAAAAATAGTGCCTATTTTGGTCAAAGATGATGATACCGCGATGGCCGAAAGCTTAGATATTGCCGAGTATTTCTGTACTCTTGCCAACAAGGAGCTGTCACAGGGAGAGCACTTTAATCAAGCCCAACAGTGGGTTGAAAAGCATCTTGAAACCTTTTTACGGCTGACCTTTGTGCGTTGGCCGCAACTGGCCCTGCCGGAATACGCGATTGATACCGCTATCAGCTATTTTCGCGAGAAGAAAGAGCAGCGCCTGGGCGAATCTTTCGATAGCGTGTTAGCCAACAGCGACGCTGATATTGCCACGATGGAGCACGCTTTGAGTGAGTTAACATGGCTGCAAACCCCAGAACATATTACTTGGGCCGATGTGGCGTTGTTTCCGTTTCTGCGCAACCTCACTGTGGTCAAAGACTTAACCTTTCCAGAGCATGTACTCAACTATGTCGATACATTAGCCACTGAACACCGAATTAAAACCTTTACCCGCGTTGCTGTTTAAGGAGTACAGATGAGTATTTGGGCCCAAGAGATTGACTTAGCCTTATGTAAAAAGCTCGATTTAGGTGTAGGAGAAAAAGGCACCTTAATGACTAAACTCGGCATTGAGATCACAGAGATAGGCGACGATTACCTAGTCGCCTGCCTCCCTGTGAGCAACGAGTTATATAACCCCATGGGCATTGTTCATGGCGGCGTTTACGTGGCATTGGCCGAAACCGTGGCCAGCTACGCCGCCAATTTTGTGGTCGATACCCGCAAGTACTACTGTGTCGGCCAGGAGATCAACGCCAACCACCTTAAAGCCTCACGCACCGGCACACTTAAAGCCGTGACCAAGCCCGTGCATCTAGGCGGCCGCTCATCAGTGTGGGAGATAAAAATTTACAACAGCGCCGGCGATTTATGTTGTATTTCTAGGATGACGGCTGCGGTGGTTGAGAAGCGCTCAAAAGGCACAGGGCTTTAAAGCGGGATGTTCACCTGTAGGCAAGGCGTTACCAAGGGGTCTCGCCCGATGAAAACTGGTATGAATAACGATTTTGATGAGCTCATCGACTACAGTCGCAACTCCACTACTTTAAGGCTCTATGAACCAGATAAAAATCGTGTGAAGTATTTAGAGCAGCGTAAACCTAAAGCCCCCAAAGGTGTGAACTAATGAAAGCATTATACTTTGCTATCATGGCACTGATTACATTCAGTTGTGCCGCTAATCCCAATAATACAAAGCTCCCTTGCGAAGGTGCCACCAACAGTCTTGAGCTCGAGCAATGCATTGCGCAGAAAAAAGGCGAGTCTGATCAACGCCTAACAAACGAGTTAAGGCTTTTACGGAAGCGAATTCAGATGGCTTATGCTGCAGAGGCTGAATTAGGTAACACATTAATCGACCAAGTAGAAAAAACTCAATTGGCATGGAGCGATTTTAAGGCTCAAAGTTGTCAACTTGAGGCATTCGAGATTGAGCAAGGCACAAGTGCGTATGAGACCGTTATAAATAATTGTAAGTTGCGTATGAACCAAACTAGGATAAAGGCTCTTTCCCAGGTACTTAATTAGCCCTTCGGAGTAGCAAGGCTGAAGGCCTCGCCTACAAGGTAGTGCAATACACTCATCTCAATTATGATACGAGTGAGATACAACCTCGTTAAAAGCCGTATATTCGCAGAGTATTATCGTCATAGCTGAAGTATGCCAGCTCCCGCTTTGTTGGATGAAGGCTGAGACGACCAGGTCCGAAAGTAAGCTCACTCAGCTTAACAAACTGTCTATCGCGATCCTGCTGATAGAGTGCAGTGTCGAACTCCTCCCCCTTGCGCTCGGTTAACACAGCATATTTACCATCACTAGAAAAGTTATGCCGACTGAAAGTGTCAATGATTTCATCAGCATTGCTTTGATATACTTTCTGCGCAGTGGCACTATTTCCTTCCCATACAATCCTGTAGAGCGTTTTGCCACTAAGTAGCCAAACTTTACTATTCCATTTACCTAAGCTGATATCATTACCAAATTCCAGTTGTTGCTTTAATAGCGTACTGGTTTTGTAATTCCAAAAGCGCACTGTATCGCCTACGATGTATGCAATGATAGATTCTGCTTCATTCAGAATAATATGTGTCCGCACTTTCCCTCTAACTTCGATGTCATTGATCGTTTGGGCATCAGCTAACTTCCACACTCTAAGCAAAGTTTTATCACTTAACCATGTTGATACTTCACGTTGCATCGATAGCACTTCATATTCCATATTAAAGTCATCGCTGGGCTGAACTCCCGATACATTAAGCATTCTAGCTGCTGCATCCAAGGAGTTAATGCTCAACAATTCATAATTACCTGAAAGTACGTAGCGGCCTGAGCGACTGACATCGAGATCATAACCTAAAGCAGGCTCAGCCTGACTAATAGATAACAACTCTCCATTACCCAACAATTTGTACAGTTGCAAGCCCGCAAAAAAATACAAGGCTTCATCAGTGTAAGCCATTCTTTGCTCATCTATTGCTGGCGTTAAAACGAGTGTCTTTAGACTTCCATCTGAAGCGATAACAAAGGCCTCCCTTCGCACAAAAGAGGACAACAGCAAAGCCCCTCCGTTCGGGCTATACCCTAAATAAGACACCTTTGCATCCAAAGTTTTAGGCATCGCAATTTCATGCTTAATTGTCAGCTGATCTGCCAAAAGACCAAATGAGAAAAAGCATAAAATAAGAGCTAGGAATAAGGGGGTCATCATGCAGCTACAAGCCCGTAGTAATAGGTCATAAAGTCTGAAAAGGTAAGTGATCGTTGAGGGGTAACCGAATGTAATGGCAGCTTTCCTTTCGACATACCCCATGTCGCAACATGTAACTCGATCGCCTTGTTCTCATACTGCGCTAATTCATCAAGGGAAAAACAAAAAGGTAGCATAGCCAAGCTGTTAACGCATTAGAAAGGATTGCAGAAGTAATGAGCTTATGGCATCCGTATTTGCACCTCTATTTCTAGTGTATGATCATGCTAAATATGGCTGGGCTAAAGACTGACCTACAACTAAGTTACCATTTTTTTATAAGCATCAATGTATCAGCCCAATCTCTCTGCATCGACATGGATACACGGAAAATAAGGTTTAAGGTATTCTGTAAATAGCGAATAGAAACACCGGGCTTCAACCTAACAGGAAAAACACCATACCTTTGGCCTTTAATGGGAATTGTTGTAGAGTCATGACTCCCACCATGGAGAACAACATATACAAGGATAAGTATGACAACTGAAAAACAGCTATGGAAACCAAATACTTGGGTTTCAGTCATTTTAGGTGTTTTTATGCAACCTTTCGCGTTCCTTTATGTTAATAGAGGACGGTTATTTTTCGCATATTTGAGCCTTTTTGCACTGGTCGCTCTATTAGGCCCCAAGCTGACACCTTTTTTACCTAGCTACATCGATCTCGCATTTTTATTACTTGTATTGATGTTCATCCACACTCTTTGGCTCGCAAAAACCTATGACAGCAGCCAACACCGTAGTTGGTACGCTAACTGGTGGACATCGCTGTTAGTTTTCATCCTATTTCTGGTACTTATATTGTTTACGCGAATCAATGCCTTTGAATTGTTTGCTGCACCATCCTCTTCGATGAGCCCTACGTTAACGCCTAATAGCGTAGTGGTGGTAAATAAGCTCGGTTATGAAAATCATCGCTTAGCGGGCATTCAACTAAAAAAAGAATCCCCTTCCAAAAGGCCTCTGCGAGGTGGTCTTATTGTCTTTCAGTTCCCAGAGCAGCTCAGTATCAACTACATAAGTCGCGTTGTTGGCCTGCCCGGGGATACAATAGCGCTGAAGGGCAAGCAAGTATTCATTCAACCCGCGTGCGATACGCTTGATGCTCAATGTGCACCTATGCGAGCTCTGCCTCAAATTGAGCAAGGCGCAATAAGCGAGCCGCCGTATCAGGGTTATTCAGAGTCGATAGAGGAACACACTTATAACATATGGCTAAACAAACATGCCTCCCCACGAACTGAGCGGTATTATCAAGGAAAATCGAAGTGGAAAGTGCCGGATCACCACTACTTTGTGCTTGGAGATAACCGTGATAATAGCTTAGATAGTCGCTATTGGGGCTTCGTTCCGGTAGACAACATCATAGGTGAAGTAGCATTGAGCTGGTAGATGATCTCATTGCAACGCAATGATATCAGGAGAAATGATTGAGTATAGATTCGCAGATAAAGTTGAATCTCACCACGCTGTGAATAATTGGTTGTGACTAGGCAATGGCCTTTGGAATGTGACCGCCTTTGGCGGTTGCAAGGCTAAAGTCTTGCCTACATCATCACCCCTGTGGGTTCGGTTTTAACCTAACCATTTTGAGGAATTATTGATTGTGTACTAGGCCCGGCCTCTGGGATGTAACCGCCCTCGGCGGTTGCAAGGCTGAAGCCTTGCCTACAACATCAGCACCTGTGGGTTGGGCTTTAGCCTAACCATGTATGAGAAACAGGTAAGGAACACGGTTGTGATTAGGTACTGGCCTCTGGAATGTGACCGCCTTTGCCGGTTGCAAGGCTAAAGCCTTGCCTACATCATCACCCCTGTGGGTTGGGCTTTAGCCTAACCATGTATGAGAGACAGGTTGAACACGGTTGTGATTAGGCACTGCCCTCTGGAATATGACCGCCTTTGCGGTTGCAAGGCTAAA